>NZ_JBVHXT010000067.1:0-32770 GCF_055569255.1 Streptomyces sp. NPDC029296 | reverse complement strand
CCCCCCCCCCCCCCCCCCCCCCCCCCCCCCCCCCCCCCCCCCCCCCCCCCCCCCCCCCCCCCCCCCCCCCCCCCCCCCCCCCCCCCCCCCCCCGCTGCGGGGGGGAAGCACCTGAGCGATCTTTTACGACGGGGGAATCGCGTCAGGCACTGCGGGGGGTGGCCGAGATGGTCCTCAGGTCGGACTCCACCGGCTCCGGCAGCCGATGGTCCCGCTGGTCCAGGTTCACAAAGATCATTCCGTACCGGATGGCACACCGCACCGGCTGCGGGGCGCCGCGCGGCCTGCGCAGGCACCGGTACGCCCGCACGTCGCCGTCCTCGTCCCGGGTGACGACGACCGGTTCGCCGAACACGGTCACCATCAGCGAATCACCGCTGTGGGGGATGGCGGTGACCAGGTCGATGAAGTGCCAGCCGGACCGGTAGGCGGTGGCCATTTCGCGACGGAAGGAGCGGTCGTCGGGTGGAGTGGTCATGACCGCACGACCCAGCTGCTGTCCGCCGGCGGGACCCACGAGCTGTCGCCCGGGACATCGGACGCCACGATCACCCAGCTGCTGTCACCGGCACCGGCGCCGGCAGCGGCCTGTACACGCCAACTGCTGTCCTGTGCGACAGCATCCTCCGCCCCCGCGTGACCGGTCAGCGCACCGAAGGCCAAGGCGGCGGAGAAGGCGGCGACAAGCGCCGAGCGAAGCATTGTCTTATGCATAGTCGGCTTCGTCCTCATGTGAAGGTCACCTCTCCCCCGTCCAGATACGACGATGGCCCATTCCGGCACGTCATGGCCACACAAACGATGCATCATGTTCCTGCACGTTCAGGACCCTGGGGGGTGGAGATTTGGCGATAAACGAGATAAAGCGGACACATCCCCACGGTCTGACCGACCTGTGCGAGGAGGGGAGCCGGCTCTACGGGAACGCTCTCCGGACGGGCCGCATAGCCCGCGCGGACGTGGAACCCGCGCCCTGCCTGATGGAGTTCGCCCTCCTCCACCCCGACCCCGACGATCCGAACTGGCTGCGCCCGGTGCCGCCGACGATCGCCCTGGCCCAGCGGCTGAACCCGATCGAGCAGGAGATCACCCAGCGCCGCCGCGAGTCCATCGAACTCGCCGACGCTTTCGAGCCGTTCATGAGCATCAGTGCCCAGCCCACGGCGACCACCCACTCGATCACCGTGCTGGAGGGCCTGGACCGGATCAACGCGGCACTGGATCTGGCCACCTCCCAGTGCCAGACCGAGATGCTCACGGTCCAGCCGAGCCGGAAACGTCTCGAACACACCCTCGCCAAGGCCCTGGAGCGCGACCGCCCGCTGATCGAGCGGGGCTGCCGCATCCGCACCCTCTACCAGCACCCGGCCCGCTACAGCCCCGAGACGCTCGCCTACGTCGCCCAGTTCGCCGACGGCAAGGTCGAATACCGGACGATCGACGAACTGGCCGAGCGGCTGATCATCTGCGACGAGACGGTGGCCTTCATCCCCACCCGGGACGACGGCGAGGTCGCCCTCGAACTCCGTCACCCCGGACTCGTCCGCTATCTGATCAAGGTCTTCGAGTTCATGTGGGCCCGCGCGGTCCCGCTGAGCGCCGGCGCCCCCTACGAGACCGCCTCCGACGGCATCACCGAGGTCCAGCACTCCATAGCCAAGCTGCTCGTCGAGGGGCACGTGGACGAGGCCATCGCCCGCCGCCTCGGCATGAACGTGCGCACCTGCCGGGCGCACATAGCGAAGCTGGCCCACGCCCTCGGCAGCGGCAGCCGCGCCCAGCTCGGCTATCTCATCGCCCAGTCCGGCATCCTGGACCGGGACCACTGAGGCCACCCGCCCGGCTCAGCGCGCGGCCGGGGGCTCGGGGTCGGCCCCGGTGAGCGCCCCGGCCGGCCGGGGCGGGCGGTGGCCGTCCAGGCCCACCTGGGCGATGCGCACGCCGAGCTGGGTCCGGCTGGCCGCGCCCAGGGTCTCCGACAGCCGGGCGATGTGCGCCCGGCAGGTGCGCACGCTGATGCCCAGCCGCTCGGCGATCACCGCGTCCTGGTGGCCCTCCGCCAGCAGCTCGGCGATGGACTGCTCCCGGTGCGAGATCCCCTCGATGCCGGTGTCGGGCAGCGGCGCGGTCAGCGGGATGGCGAGCCGCCACAGCCGCTCGAAAACCGTCACCAGGTACTCCACCAGCGCCGGGTGGCGCAGTTCCAGCGCCATCGTGCGGTCGGTGTTGGCGGGGATGAAGGCCACCGTGCGGTCGAAGAGGATGAGCCGGTCGATGACCTCGTCCAGGGTGCGGGCCTCCACCGTGTCGCCCATCAGCTCCAGGTAGTTCAGCAACCCCTGCCCGTGCCGCGCCACATGCGTGTAGAGGTCGCGCATGCGCACGCCCCGGCCGCGCAGCGCCAGCGCCCGGTGCAGGCCCTCGGTGAGCTCCGCCTCCCGCCGGATGCCGCCGGGCTGCACGGTGAGCACCTCGGTGGTGCACGCCTCGGTCGCCTCGTCCATCGCCGCCTGGATGCGGGCGAGTCCGTCCAGGACCCGGATGGCGCTGCCCTCGGCCGGTGCCGTCAGGGCGTCGCGCTGCCGGCCCAGGCCCGCGTACCACTCGAACGCGGCCACCGCCGAGCCCACCCGCCGCTGACTCGCGCTGACCTCGTCGTAGACCCCGCGCAGCAGCCGGGTCATGACCTCCTGCGGGGAGGTCGGAACCAGCCAGTCCATGTCGTCGGGATCGGGGTGCAGCAGGGCCAGTTCCAGCAGACAGGGCACGGGCTCGGCGTCCGAGCGCGGCACCCGCCCCCGGCGCACGGCACGGGAGTACACCCGATCGCCGGCCTCACACAGCCGGTCGGCACCGTGAGGGTGCTCCTCCGTCCCGCGCCCGGCCATCGCCCATTTCACCCCCGGTGTGCTGCCACTTCCGCAGCGCAACTATGCGCGGCGCCGACCGGGTCCGCAACACGGCTGCCCGGGCGGCGGCGCCCAAGTGCTCCCGCTCTGCCCGGGTTCGGGTGCCGCCCGCCCTTCACATCGCACCAGGACGCCGGCGGTGGCGCGGACCCGGCTCCGCCGCGGCGGGACCGGGCGCCGGACCGGGGGCCGCGGCGGCTACTTCAGCCCGATCGCCGCGCAGTCCGCCTTGTACTTGGCGGTGCAGATGTCATCGGCCGTGTAGATGCCGTCCGCGAGGACGGTGTCCTTGATGCTGCCCTTGGTCAGCGCGCTGACCTGCACCAGCCTGGCCGGGATGTCCTTGGTGGTGGGGCTGTCCACGCGGTCCCGGGTGAGGGCGTCGAACTGGATGTCCTTGCCCTGGAGCTTGGTGACGGCGATCTGCGCGGCGGCCTCGGCCTCGTCCGGGTAGGACTTGTAGACGCTCATGTACTGCTCGCCGGCCACGATCCGCTGCACCGCGTCCAGGTCGGCGTCCTGACCGGTGACCGGGGGCAGGTCGGTGACGCCCGCCGCCTTCAGGGCCTTGATGACACCGCCCGCCATGCCGTCGTTGGCGGAGTAGACGCCGGCGATGTTGCCCTTGCCCAGCGCGGCGATCGCCTTGGCCATGTTCGCCTCGGCGTTCTCCGGCTTCCAGTCCGTGGTGTCGTAGCTCTCGGCGATCGTCACCTTGCCGTTCAGCTCGGAGAGCGCGCCCTCCTTGAACTGCTTGGCGTTGGGGTCGGTGGGCGAGCCGTTCATCATGACGATCTTGTCGGAGGTGTCCGCGGCCGATCCCAGGGCCTCCATCAGGGTCCGGCCCTGCACCTCGCCGACGAGTTCGTTGTCGAAGGAGACGTAGGCGTCGATCGGGCCCTCGGCGAGGCGGTCGTAGGCGATGACCGGGATGCCCGCGTCCTTGGCCTTCTTCACCTGGCCGGCGATGGCGTGCGCGTCCACCGCGTCCAGCAGGATGACGTCGGCCTTGGCGTCGATCAGGTTCTGCATCTGCTCGGCCTGCCGGGCGGCGCTCGCGTCGGCGTTGGCGTACTCGACCTTGCCCTTCTTCCGGGTGAGTTCGGCGACCTTGCGCTTGATGATGGGGTAGTCGAACTTGTCGTAGCGGGTGTTCGCCTTCTCCGGCAGCAGCAGGCCCACGGTGATGTCGTCACCCTTGGTCGGGCTCGCGCTCGCGCCGTCCCCCGTCGCGTTCAGCACGCCGCAGCCGGCGAGCGAGAGAGTCATCGTGGAGGCGGCCACGGACATGGCGATACGACGCATTCGGAGGCTCACTTCAGGTGTGGTACGGAGGGGTGGTGCGCTACGACCCGGGTGTCTGAAAAGACAACGCGGCACGCCCACCCGGCGTCAAGAAAAATCACTTAACGAGTGCGCAACACCACGCTCAGCAGCAACTGTGAAGGTTGCGCGAAACCCTCTGCAAAGGGCCGTTACCTCCCCTGCACACCAAGGAAGTTCACAGGTGATGGAGATCTGTACAACCAACCCGGTTCACCGCGAGTCGTGACCATCGGCGGCCCCGGGCCGCCCTCCGACTCGATCAGAGGAACGAATGAACCCAGCCAGACGCGCGACCGCCACGGCCGTCGTGCTCGCCGCAGCCGGCGCCCTGCTGAGCGCCGTCGCCCCGTCCGCGTCCGCCGCCGTGAGCTGCGCCTCCCCCGCCTACCAGCGGCAGTTCTTCGCGAACACCACCTTCAAGGGCACCCCGAAGAAGACGGACTGCGACAGCGCCGTCGCCGAGAAGTGGGGCACCGGCGCCCCGGCCGCGGGCCTGCCCAAGGACAACTTCGGCGTCCGCTGGACCGTGACCCGCGACTTCGGCTCCGGCGGGCCCTTCGCCCTGCCGGTCACCGCCCAGGACGGCATCCGGGTGTACCTGGACGGCAGCCGCAAGGTCGACCTGTGGAAGAACGTCTCCAAGACCCAGAAGAAGACCGTCAACGTCACGATCCCCTCCGGCAGGCACACGCTCCGCGTGGACTTCGTCAACTGGACCGGCGCCGCGGACGTCTCCTTCGCCTACACCCCCCGCACCACGGCCGACGTGGACAAGGTCAAGCCCCTGGTGCCGTCCGGGGCCGCGGTGTCGTACGACCCCGCGACCGGCCGGGCCAAGGTGAGCTGGTCGAAGAACAAGGAGATGGACCTCGCCGGTTACCGCCTCTACCGGCGGCTCCAGGGCCACCCGTTCGAGGCCGTGCCGCTGGCGACGACCACCGCCACCAGCTACACCGACACCACCCTCCCGGCGACCGGCGAGACCTTCTTTTACGAGGTCCGCGCCTACGACAAGGCCCGCAACGAGTCCGCGGGCACGGCCGACAAGCCCGTCACCACCGCCGACCGCACCGCGCCCGCCGCGCCGGCCGGCCTGGAGGTCACCGACGCCTCCGAGCAGGACGGCCTGCGCATCGGCTGGAGCCCCGTGACCGGCGCGGCCTCCTACCGGGTCTACCGGGCGACGAGCGCGACCGGCACCTACACCCGCCTCGGCGCCACCGCCGAACAGTCCTACCGGGACGCCACGGCCGCGGTGGGCACCGCCTTCTACTACCGGGTGACCGCGGTGGACGCGGCGGGCAACGAGTCCGCCCGGTCCGCCGCCGTCACCGGCGAGCGCCGGGACGACACCCCGCCGCCGCCCGTCACCGGGCTCAAGGCCACCCCGACCGACTACGGCTTCGAGCTGACCTGGGACAAGAACCCGGCGCCCGACCTGCTGCGGTACTCCGTCTACGTGGGCGTGGTCCTCAGCGACGGCGAGGAGAGCGTCTGTTCCGCCTCCGAGACCGCCTGGCTGACGCCCGACGTCACCTCCTACCGGCACACCACGGTCCCCGACGGCGATCAGCGCTGCTTCTTCGTCGATGCCGTCGACGCGTCCGGGAACTCCCGCTACAGGCTGACCCGCGAGGCCGACGTGGTGGTCGCCACCGAGCTGGGCACGCCGGAGGAGGAGGGCACCGAGCCCACCACCGGCGGCACCGGAGCATAGAAGAAGAGGGGCCCGGGTGAACCCGGGCCCCTCCGTGTGCGCGGTACGCGCCGTCAGTCCTGCTGCTGCCGCTTGGGCCGCCACACCACCAGCGCGCTGGTCTGCTGGACCTCCTGGTACGGCACCAGGTCGCGCCGGTAGGAGGCGTGCACCGCGGCCTCGCGCTGCCGCATCGCCGCCGCCGCGCCGTCCAGGGCCGCCTCCAGCTCCACGACCCGGGACTGGAGCGCGGCGACCTGGTTCTCCAGCTCGATGATCCGCTTGATACCGGCCAGGTTGATGCCCTCGTCCTGCGACAACTGCTGCACCTGGCGGAGCAGTTCGATGTCCCGCGCCGAGTAGCGCCGGCCCCGGCCCGCGGTGCGGTCGGGGGAGACCAGGCCCAGCCGGTCGTACTGGCGCAGTGTCTGCGGGTGGAGTCCGGAGAGCTGGGCCGCCACCGAGATGACGTAGACCGGGGTCTCGTCGGTCAGTTCGTACGGTGAGAAACCCCCGCGCTGGCGGGGACGACGGCCATCCATCTCTCTCAAGCTCCCTTCGCGGCCTCGAACAGCTCCGCCCGCGGGTCCTCGCCCGCGGTCGCCTCGCGATACGCCTCCAGTGCGTCACGAGCCTTCCCCGACAGGTCCGTGGGGACACGCACCTCCACGGTGACCAGCAGATCGCCGCGGGTGCCGTCCTTGCGGACCGCGCCCTTGCCCCGGGCCCGCATCGTACGGCCGTTCGGGGTGCCGGGGGGCAGTTTCAGGGTGACGGGCGGACCGCCGAGGGTCGGCACCCGCACCTCTCCGCCGAGAGCCGCCTCGGGATACGTCACCGGCACGGTGACGGTGAGGTTGTCGCCCTTGCGCCCGAACACCGGGTGCTCCCCGACGTGGACGACCACGTACAGATCGCCGGCCGGGCCGCCCCGCTCGCCGGGCGCGCCCTTGCCGCGCAGCCGGATGCGCTGGCCGTCGGTCACCCCCGCGGGGATGCGGACCTGCATGGTCCGCGACGACTTGGCGCGTCCGCTGCCCTTGCACTCCTCGCAGGGCTGCTCGGCGATCAGGCCGCGTCCCTTGCAGTCGGGGCAGGGGTCGGTGAGCGAGAAGCCGCCGCCGGAGCCCCGCGCGACCTGTCCGGTGCCGACGCAGGTCGGGCACACGCGCGGCGTGCCGTTCTTGTCGCCGGTGCCCGAGCAGGCCTTGCAGGGCGCCTGGGAGGACATCCGCAGGGGCACCGTGGCGCCCTCGATGGCCTCCGTGAAGCTCAGCGTCACCTCGGACTCCACGTCCTGGCCGCGCCGGGGCTGGGTACGCGGGCCCGCGGTGCCGCCGCGGTTGAACAGGCCCCCGAAGACGTCACCGATGCCGCCGCCGAAGCCTCCGCCCTGGGCGGCGCCCCCGAAGAGGTCGCCCAGGTCGAAGTTGAAGGAGCCGCCGGCCCCGCCCGGCCCGGGGCGGAAGCCGCCGCTGCCGAAGAGCGCGCGCGCCTCGTCGTACTCCTTGCGCTTCTTGGGGTCGCCGAGGACGTCGTTCGCCTCGGAGATCTCCTTGAAGCGCTCCTCGGCCTTGGCGTTGCCCTTGTTGGCGTCCGGGTGGAACTCGCGGGCGAGCTTGCGGTACGCCTTCTTGATCTCGGCGTCGGTGGCGTCCTTGGGGACGCCGAGGACCTTGTAGTAGTCCTTCTCGATGAAGTCCTTGGTGCTCATCCCCGACGTCCCTCCTTCCCCTCTGTCACGTCAGCCCTCGTCCGGGCCACCGTTCTCCTTGTCGCCGTCCGCCGCGGTGTCCTCCTCGGCGCCCTCCGCCTGGTCCGCCTTGACGGTCTGCGCGCCGGGCTGCGGCTCGGCCACGGCCACCCGCGCGGGGCGGATGGTGCGCTCGCCGATGCGATACCCGGGCTGCAGGATCGCCACGCAGGTCGTCTCGGTGACGTCCGGCGCGTAGGAGTGCATCAGGGCCTCGTGGATCGTCGGGTCGAAGGGCTCGCCCTCCTTGCCGAACTGCTGCAGGCCCATCTTGGCCGCGACGGTCTCCAGCGACTCGGCCACCGACTTGAAGCCGCCGACCAGTTCGCCGTGTTCCCGTGCCCGGCCGATGTCGTCGAGCACCGGGAGCAGCTCGGTCAGGAGGTTCGCCACGGCGATCTCCTTGACCGCGGCCCGGTCGCGCTCGACGCGGCGGCGGTAGTTCTGGTACTCGGCCTGGAGGCGCTGGAGGTCCGCCGTGCGCTCGCTGAGCGCCGTGCGCACCTGGTCCAGCTGGGCGACCAGACCGGCGTTCTCTGCGGGTCCGTCCCCGGCCGGGGCCGCCCCCTCCTCGGAGGCGGCCTTCGGCTCGGCGTCGTCGGAGGTGGCGCCGGAGGGGACGTCGGGCTTCTCCTCGAAGCCCGGGGTCTCCTCCGTCACGCGGCACCGTCCTTGCGCTCGTCGTCCACGATCTCGGCGTCCACGACGTCGTCGTCCTTGGCGTCACCGGCCGGGGCACCGCCGGCGGCCTGGGCACCCTGGGCGTCGGCGTACAGGGCCTGGCCCAGCTTCTGCGAGACGGCCGCGACCTTCTCGGTGGCGGTGCGGATCTCGGCGGTGTCCTCGCCCTTGAGCTTCTCCTTCAGCTCGGCGACGGCGGACTCCACCTCGGTCTTGACCTCGCCGGGGACCTTGTCCTCGTTGTCCTTGAGGAACTTCTCGGTCTGGTAGACGAGCTGCTCGCCCTGGTTGCGGGTCTCGGCGGCCTCGCGGCGCTTGTGGTCCTCCTCCGCGTAACGCTCGGCCTCCTCGCGCATGCGGTCGACCTCGTCCTTCGGGAGCGAGGAGCCGCCGGTGACGGTCATCTTCTGCTCCTTGCCGGTGCCGAGGTCCTTCGCCGTGACGTGCATGATGCCGTTGGCGTCGATGTCGAAGGAGACCTCGATCTGCGGGACGCCGCGCGGCGCCGGCGGCAGACCGGTCAGCTCGAACATGCCGAGCTTCTTGTTGTACGCCGCGATCTCGCGCTCGCCCTGGTAGACCTGGATCTGCACCGACGGCTGGTTGTCCTCGGCCGTGGTGAAGATCTCCGAGCGCTTGGTCGGGATCGTGGTGTTGCGCTCGATCAGCTTGGTCATGATGCCGCCCTTGGTCTCGATGCCGAGGGACAGCGGGGTGACGTCGAGCAGCAGGACGTCCTTGACCTCACCCTTGAGGACACCGGCCTGGAGCGAGGCGCCGATGGCGACGACCTCGTCCGGGTTCACACCCTTGTTGGCCTCCTTGCCGCCGGTCAGCTCCTTGACCAGTTCGGCGACGGCGGGCATACGGGTGGAGCCACCGACGAGCACGACGTGGTCGATCTCGTTGATGGAGATGCCGGCGTCCTTGATGACGTTGTGGAACGGCGTCTTGCAGCGCTCCAGCAGGTCGGCCGTCAGCTGCTGGAACTGGGCGCGGGTGAGCTTCTCGTCCAGGTGCAGCGGGCCCTCGGCGGAGGCCGTGATGTACGGCAGGTTGATCGAGGTCTCCGTGGAGGAGGACAGCTCGATCTTGGCCTTCTCGGCGGCCTCGCGGAGGCGCTGGAGGGCCATCTTGTCCTTGGACAGGTCCACGCCGTGACCGGACTGGAACTGCTTGACCAGGTAGTCGACGACGCGCTGGTCCCAGTCGTCGCCACCGAGGTGGTTGTCGCCGTTGGTGGCCTTCACCTCGACGACGCCGTCGCCGATCTCCAGCAGGGACACGTCGAAGGTGCCGCCGCCGAGGTCGAAGACGAGGATCGTCTGGTCGTCCTTGTCGAGGCCGTAGGCCAGGGCCGCGGCGGTCGGCTCGTTGACGATGCGCAGGACGTTCAGGCCGGCGATCTCGCCGGCCTCCTTCGTCGCCTGGCGCTCGGAGTCGTTGAAGTAGGCCGGGACGGTGATGACCGCGTCCGTGACCTTCTCGCCCAGGTAGGCCTCGGCGTCCCGCTTCAGCTTCTGCAGGATGAACGCGGAGATCTGCTGCGGGTTGAAGTCCTTCCCGTCCAGCGCGATCTTCCAGTCGGTGCCCATGTGGCGCTTGACGGACCGGATGGTCCGGTCGACGTTGGTGACCGCCTGGCGCTTGGCCACCTCGCCGACGAGCACCTCGCCGTTCTTCGCGAAGGCGACGACGGACGGCGTGGTCCTGGCACCCTCGGCGTTGGTGATGACGGTGGGCTCGCCGCCCTCCAGAACGCTGACGACGGAGTTAGTCGTGCCCAGGTCGATGCCGACCGCACGTGCCATGGTTGATTCCTCCAGCTGACTTGAGTGGAACAGGCTCAAGTGTGCACGAGGAGGACCGCGGGGTCAACAGACCTGAGTCAATCGGACTCAACTCTTATCCGCTCCTTACGCGCAAGTGCCCGCCGACCTGCGTCGATGCCGTCCGCCGCGGCTGCGGAACAGGCATCCGAAGGAGTGCGAGGACGATCGCCGTGACGACGACCGCGCCGGCCACCCAGAGCGCGGCCCCCTTCCCGGTCCACCCGGCGTGCACCAGTACCCCCACGAGCACCGAGGAGAACGAGGCGGCCCCGAGCAGCACGACGGACCCCTGCGGGGCGAGCCCGAGCCGGCGCAGCCGGTGCGCGAGATGGTCCGGGCCGCGCCGCAGCAGCGGGCGCCGGGCGGCGGTCCGGGCGAGGACGACCAGCAGGGCGTCGGCGACGGCGACGGCGGCCAGGCAGAACACCACGGCCGCGCTCGGCCCGAGCGCGTACCCCGCGCGCGTGAAGACGACGGCGGAGGACAGCACGAACCCGGTGAACAGCGAGCCGCAGGCGCCGAGGCCGACCCGTGCGGGGTGCCAGTTGTGCATCAGGAAGCCGGTGAGGGCGGCGGCGACCACGCTCAGCAGCACCGCGAGACCGTCCATCACCTCGGCGGCGGCGCAGGCGCCCACCCCGAAGGCGGTGATCACCCCGACCGTCCCGGCCAGTCCGTCGGCGTGGTCCAGCCCCCGGAAGGCGAGGGTGGTGCACACGATCCAGCCGACGGCCAGCATCCCGCCCGGCAGGCCCGTGTCGTCGTAGGGCACCACCCAGACCGCCGCCACGGCCGTACCGGCGGCGAGCACCCGGGTGCGCAGCCGCCACACGTCGGCCACCAGGCCCAGGGCGGCGATCGCGGCGGCGGCCGTCAGCAGCTGCTCGACGCCCTCCCCGAGCGGGGCCACCCGGCTCCACTGCCCCACCCCGGCGACCAGGCAGGTGACGGTCACGACGGCGAGCCCGCCGAGCAGCGGGAGGGGGCGCTGCCGGCGCCGGTCGAGGATCCCGGCCCGCAGGGCGGGCGCCCGGAGCGCCGCGGCGAGCACGGCGGTCAGGAGGAGGGCGGCGGTGGCGGCGGTGATCCCGTAGAGCACGGCTCTAAGGTAGGGGCGAAAGTATCAATTCGGTACGAATAACACGATCTGATTGCCTGGCGGCGATCCATATCACCCCGCGCTCTGCTGCATCCCGAAGGAAGATAGGGGTAGTCTCAGACGGACTACATAAGTTACCGCTTAGTAATGTCCGTCAGCCCAGACAGCTCGTTCCGACCGAGGCCGCTTCAGGAGCCCCAATGCAACTCGCCGCGATCATCGTGTCGCTGGTCCTGATCGTGGTCGGCGTGGCACTGTTCGGCCGCGCCCTCCTCCAGATCTACAACCACATGCGGCTGGGCCAGCCGGTACCGGCCGGCACGCGGACCGACGATCCCGCACAGCGCACCATGACCGTGGCCCGGGAGTTCCTCGGCCACACCCGCATGAACCGCTGGGGCATCGTCGGCGTGGCGCACTGGTTCGTCGCCGTCGGCTTCTTCACGCTGCTGCTGACGATCGTCAACGCGTTCGGGCAACTGTTCGAGGCGGACTGGATCCTGCCGGTCCTCGGCGACTGGGCACCGTACAACGTCTACGTCGAGTTCATCGGCACGATGACCGTCGTCGGCATCCTGGTGCTGATCGCGATCCGCCAGCTGAGCCACCCGCGCGACCCGGGCCGCAAGTCCCGCTTCGCCGGCTCCAACTTCGGCCAGGCGTACTTCGTCGAGACCGTCATCCTCATCGTCGGCGTCTGCATCTTCATGCTGCACGCCCTCGAAGGCGCCCAGCACCACGTCGACGGCTACGAGGCCTCGTTCTTCATCTCGTACCCGGTCGTCGCCTGGCTGCGGGACATGGACCTCTCCACGCTCCAGAACCTCACCTACTTCTTCGCCGGACTGAAGATCGCGACCAGCTTCATCTGGATGATCACGGTCTCCCTGAAGACCGACATGGGCGTGGCCTGGCACCGCTTCCTGGCGTTCCCGAACATCTGGTTCAAGCGCAACGCCGACGGCTCCACCGCGCTCGGCGCGCTCCAGCCGATGACCTCGGGCGGCAAGCCGATCGACTTCGAGGACCCGGGCGAGGACGACGTCTTCGGCGTCTCCCAGGTCGAGCAGTTCTCCTGGAAGGGCCTGCTGGACTTCTCCACCTGCACCGAGTGCGGCCGCTGCCAGTCGCAGTGCCCCGCCTGGAACACCGGCAAGCCGCTCTCCCCCAAGCTGCTGATCATGTCGCTGCGGGACCACGCGCACGCCAAGGCGCCGTACCTGCTGGCCGGCGGCGGCAAGACCATGGAGGGCGAGGAGAAGGCGTCCGAGGAGCAGCTGAAGGACGTCCCCGCCGCCGCGCTGGCCGAGGCCGAGCGCCCGCTGATCGGCACCGCCGAGGAGAACGGCGTCATCGACCCGGACGTGCTGTGGTCCTGCACCACCTGCGGCGCCTGCGTCGAGCAGTGCCCGGTGGACATCGAGCACGTCGACCACATCGTGGACATGCGCCGCTACCAGGTGATGATCGAGAGCGCCTTCCCCTCCGAGGCGGGCACGATGCTCAAGAACCTGGAGAAGAAGGGCAACCCCTGGGGCCTGGCGAAGAAGCAGCGCCTGGAGTGGACCAAGGAGGTCGACTTCGAGGTCCCGGTCGTCGGCAAGGACATCGAGGACCTCACCGAGGTCGAGTACCTGTACTGGGTCGGCTGCGCCGGCGCCCTGGAGGACCGCGCGAAGAAGACCACCAAGGCCTTCGCCGAGCTGCTGCACATCGCGGGCGTGAAGTTCGCGATCATGGGCGGCGACGAGAAGTGCACCGGTGACTCCGCCCGCCGCCTGGGCAACGAGCCCCTGTTCCAGCAGCTCGGCATGGAGAACGTCGCCGCGCTGAACATGGCGTTCGGCGAGGACGACGAGGACCCGGCGACGAAGAAGCCGAAGTCCGCGAAGAAGATCGTCGCGACCTGCCCGCACTGCCTGAACACCATCGGCAACGAGTACCCGCAGCTCGGCGGCGACTACGAGGTCATCCACCACACCCAGCTGCTCCAGCACCTGGTGGACGAGGGCAAGCTGATCCCCGTCACCCCGGTCGAGGGCCTCATCACCTACCACGACCCCTGCTACCTGGGCCGCCACAACAAGATCTACACGCCCCCGCGCGAGATCATCGGCAAGGTCCCGGGCCTCAGGAACGAGGAGATGCACCGCCACAAGGAGCGCGGCTTCTGCTGCGGCGCCGGCGGCGCGCGGATGTGGATGGAGGAGCGGATCGGCAAGCGCATCAACAACGAGCGCGTCGACGAGGCCCTGTCCCTCAACCCCGACATCGTCTCCACCGCCTGCCCGTTCTGCCTGGTCATGCTCACCGACTCGGTGAACGGCAAGAAGAACGACGGCAAGGCGAAGGAGTCCATCCAGGTCGTGGACGTCGCCCAGCTGCTGCTCGACTCCGTCAAGACGCCGGCCGACCCGGCGGGCGAGGCGGAGGCCGAGAGCGCGCCGGAGCCGGAGCCGGTGAAGTAACCCGCTCCCCCGCACGTACGGCGCCCCCTGCTTCGCACAGGCAGGGGGCGCCGTCGTGTGTCCGGGGCCGGGCTCCGGCGGTCTCCGCTGCACGGTGGGGCTCAGGCGCCCTTGGGGCCGGCCTGCTGGACCACGTCGAAGGACCACAGGGTCGAACCGGAGGCCGCGGGCTTCGGGCGCTCGCCGCCTTCCCCGCCGCCCTCGCCGCCGCCGTGGTGCGCGGCCTTCATCGGCCCCTCCATCCAGGCCTGGAAGGACTCCTCGTCGCGCCAGCGGGTGTAGACGAGGTACTGGTCGGTGCCCTCCACGGGCCGCAGCAGCTCGAACCACTCGAAGCCGTCGGAGTTCTCCACCGCGTGGGCCCGCGAGGCGAACCGCTTCTCCAGCACCTCCCGCTGCTCGGCGGGAACGGTCAGCACGTTGATCTTCACTACGCTCATGGTCCCATCCTGGACCATGGAGCCCCGCCGAACGTCGCGGAACCCCGAGGGAATTCGGGGTGCGGTGCCGGACGGTCCCTTAGGGGATGTCACAGGTCGGCCGCAAAGCCGGGCCAGGACCACAGGCCCCGTCACGCGGCCCGCCCGGACCAGGTACGTTCGATGACGTGGCTGGATTCAGGATCGGACGCGGGGGCCGGGACGACCGTACCCCCCAAGGACAGCAGGCGCCCCAGGGACCGTCGTACGGACGCGGGCACGGCCCCGCGCAGCCCGGGGGACCGTCGTACGGGCAGCCGCCGTACGGCCGCCCGGGCCCGTCGGGACCGACGGGTCCCTCGTACGGCTACCCGTCGGCGCCGCAGCCGCCGTACCCGCACCAGGGACAGCAGCCGCCGTACCCGCACCAGGGGCAGTCCTACGGCTACCCGGGCCCCGCGGACGACGGCCCCGAGTACTTCGGCGACGGCGGCCACCCGGGCGGCGGCCACGGCGGGCACGGCGGGCACGACCCCTACGCCGCCGACCAGCCGGGCCACACCCAGGCGTTCTCCGTCGACGAGGCCGCGAGCTACACCCAGGGGGCGACCTACCAGGCCGGCTCGGCCCCCGCGCCGGCCGCCCCGATCGGCCCGCCGCTGCACTGGAAGGAACTGCTGAAGGGGATCGTCCTCGCCCCGAACGACACCTTCCTGCGCATGCGGGACTACACGATGTGGATCCCCGCCCTCATCGTGACCTTCCTCTACGGCCTGCTCGCCGTCTTCGGCTTCGACGGCGCCCGCCACGACGCGATCAGCGCGACGCTGTCCAACGCGGTGCCGATCGTGCTGGTGACGGCGGTCGTGATGGTGCTGGGCCTGTTCGTGCTGGGCGCGGTCACCCACACCCTGGCCCGCCAGCTCGGCGGCGACGGCGCCTGGCAGCCCACGGTGGGCCTGTCCATGCTGATCACGGCCCTCACCGACGCGCCGCGGCTGATCGTCGCCATGTTCTTCGGCGGCGACGCCGGCTTCGTCCAGATCCTCGGCTGGGCCACCTGGATCGGCGCCGGCGCCCTGCTGACCCTGATGGTCTCCCGCTCCCACGACCTGCCCTGGCCGAGGGCGCTGGGGGCGTCGGCGATCCAGCTGATCGCGCTGCTGTCGATCGTGAAGCTCGGCACGTTCTGAGCGCCCGCGCACGCGCGCACGCGAAAGGGCCCCCGGCGACGGGGGCCCTTTCGCATTGGTACCGGAACCGGGCTCAGGCGTCGAGGACCTGACCGGCCCGCTTCACGACGGGCGGCTCGACGCTCCAGGGGAAGTTGATCCAGTCGTCGGTCCGCTTCCACACGTACTCGCACTTCACGAGGGAGTGGGACTTCTCGTAGATCACCGCGGAGCGCACCTCGGCCACGGTGTCCAGGCAGAAGTCGCGGACCAGCTTCAGCGTCTTGCCGGTGTCGGCGACGTCGTCGGTGATCAGCACCTTCTTGTCGGAGAAGTCGATCACGTTCGGGACGGGGGCGAGCATCACCGGCATCTCGAGCGTGGTGCCCACACCGGTGTAGAACTCCACGTTCACCAGGTGGATGTTCTTGCAGTCGAGGGCGTAGGCGAGTCCGCCCGCGACGAAGACGCCACCACGGGCGATGCTCAGCACGATGTCGGGCTCGTACCCGTCGTCGGCGATGGTCTGCGCCAGCTCCCGGATCGCGGATCCGAAGAGGTCGTAGGTCAGGTTCTCCCGCACTTCTGCGCTGCTCATGCTGTACTGGCCCTCACACCTGGGTCCGATGGAAATTGAGGAAGGACCGCGAGGCGGTCGGCCCGCGCTGCCCCTGGTACCGGGAGCCGTAGCGCTCACTGCCGTACGGGGACTCGGCGGGCGAGGTCAGCCGGAACATGCACAGCTGGCCGATCTTCATGCCCGGCCACAGCTTGATGGGGAGCGTGGCGAGGTTGGACAGCTCGAGGGTGACGTGTCCGCTGAAGCCGGGGTCGATGAACCCGGCGGTGGAGTGCGTGACCAGCCCGAGCCGGCCGAGCGAACTCTTGCCCTCCAGACGGGAGGCGAGATCGTCGGGCAGCGTGATGACCTCGTAGGTGGAGGCGAGCACGAACTCCCCGGGGTGCAGGATGAACGGCTCGTCCCCCTCGGGCTCCACCAGCCGCGTCAGGTCCGCCTGCTCGACGGAGGGGTCGATGTGCGGGTAGCGGTGGTTCTCGAACACCCGGAAGTAGCGGTCCAGTCGCACGTCGATGCTCGACGGCTGAACCATGGATTCGTCGTAGGGATCGATCCGTACCCGCCCGGCGTCGATCTCGGCCCGGATGTCCTTGTCTGAGAGAAGCACGTAGCGAGGATACGCAAGGCGCGCGGAACCATCGCAATCACGACGGCGCCGCGCGCTCCCTGTCACGCTCCGGCTACGGCCGGTACCGCTTTGTCGCCTACCGCTTCTCCAGCACGACGGGCACCGCGCTCCGCAGCCGGGCGCACCGCGGACACCGCACGAGCCGGCCGGGGCCGAGCCGCTCGGCCTGCTGCATCGGGAACGAAGTGGTGCTGAAGACGTGCCCGTCCGCGCAGCGGACGACGGTGCGTTGCATCAAGTCCCTCAAGTCCCTTCCCCAAGAGCCGCGTCCGGCGTTCTGCCCGGACGCCAAAAGCCACATTACGGGATCAAAGAGACGACGCCCCAGGCGGCACTCCGGCCCCCACGGTACGCCCCAACTCACCGCCCCCCACAGCCGGATCCCACCCGGCCCCACGACCCCGGCCCACCACGCTTCCGCGATGATGTAGAGTGAGCGAGCGTCGGACAAGGGATTCCCCGAACTCCATGTCCGTACATACGCGGGTGTAGTTTAATGGTAGAACATCAGCTTCCCAAGCTGAGAGCGCGAGTTCGATTCTCGTCACCCGCTCCATGCTGAAGGCCCAAGTCAAAGACCTGGGCCTTGTTGTAGTGCGTGGTGATCACTCGCCGCGTGCCAGATCCGTGCCAGAAGACTCGTCGGCCGTCTTCTGGGCGGCCTCCGCCCGAGCCTTCCGCACGGTGGCGTCGAGGCCGGCGGCGACCTCCTCTTGCCGCTCCTCGTCGGAGTGCTGGTAGATCAGAGCTGCCTTCTCGGAGGACTGCCCGGCACGGACCATCGTGTCCTTGAGGGTGGCGCCGGACCGGGTGGAGAGCGTGTGCTCGGTGTGGCGGAGGTCGTAGAACCGGAAGCCCTCGGGCATGCCGACGATCTCACGTGCCTTACGCCACTTCCGCCCGAAGGTGCTACGACGGAACGGGGCGCCCTTCTCCCCCACGAAGACCAGCCCGTCCGGCCCCGGCTCGGCATACGACTCCAGGTGCCAGCGCAGCTCCCGGCGGAGAAACGCGGGAAGAATCACAGTCCGGGTCCCAGCCTCCGACTTCGTCCCGCCCCGGACGCGTCGTCCGTTCATCCGCTCGGGTTCGGCAAGACGGACCCTGATCGGCAGGTTGTCCAGGTCGATGTCCCGGCGACGCAGGCCGGCCAGCTCTTCCGGACGCATCGGGCCGTAGGCGCCGAGGTAGACCACCAGCCGCCACCGCATCCCGACCGCTTCGGCGAGCGCGTCGACCTGGGCCACGGTGGCAATGCGCCGTTCGGCCGCCTTCTCCTTGCCTGCGCCCTTGATCCGGCACGGATTGCGCGTGATCAACTCGTCGTCCACGGCCGTCTCCATGATGGCCTTCAGGAGCCGGTATGCCTTGGCCGTCATGGTCTTGGCCCCGGTCACCCGCAGCCGCTCGGCCCGCCACTCACGCACGAGCGGCGCCGTGATCTCGTCCAGGTCGGAGTCGGTGAAGGCGGCCAGGTACTTCTCGAGAAGGTAGCGGTACAGGTCGCGGGTGAGCGGGGCCAGTTCCCGTTCGTCCACCCACTTGTCGGCGTAGGCCCGGAAGCTCACCGCATCGGCCTCCGGGTCCCGCCACTCTCCCCGACGGATCTCGGTCGGGCGCTCGTATCAGGGGGTGAGGAAGGCATGTTCGGGCCTGGACACTCATCAAGGCCAAGGCAGACCACAGCACCGAGGGCGAGCAGGGCGCCATAGCGTTCCATAGCACCCGATCGGGTGGCGCCATGACGCTGGCGGTCGGAAAATATTATGGCCTGAAATCCTTTGTGACCGCCGCAGAAAATTCGGGGGAATGCTGCCCTCAGGGTGGCGGGATCCCCTTGCGTCATGCTTCAATACCGCACGAAACGGCACCATGGAGATTCCGATGATCGCGGCGATGGTAACGGCGTGCGCCAGCATCATAATTGCCATCATGGTCTACTGGCTGAACCATTACGGAGAGATTCGCAGATCCCAAAGGAAAGCGCGATTCGAACGAGTGAGCAGCCAATTAAAGCATCTTTACGGGCCACTTCTTGTTCTTACGGAAACAAACGAGAAGGCGTGGAGAGAGTACTGTCAACGCTACCTTATTCCCTTCACTGCAGACGCGGCTGATGCTCCCCTTCCGGAACTAGAGGAAGAGCGCTGGCGCACATGGGTAGTATCTGTCTTCGCGCCAACGGCCCAGAAAATGCGTGACATTATCACCGCCCGTGGCGACCTGATTATTGGAGGTGAAATGCCGCCCGTGGTTCTGGAATTTTGCGCACACGCAGCAACCTATGACGCTCTTCTGGCAGGCTGGGACGCAGCCGGCCCGAAAAGATCTACTTTGATTCGCCATCCCGGACACAGATTTCTGTCCTATGTACGGGAGTCGTATGGAGCACTCAAGAAGGAACAGGCACTCCTGCTTAGAGCGGCCGAGCCGACTGCGACAAACCGGCGTGGTAATCAAAGTAGAAGGAGGTCACCATGAAGGTATTCCTGAGCTGGTCCGGAGAACGCTCCAAGAAGACAGCTGAAGCCCTCTGGTCTTGGCTGCCAGATGTCTTGCAACATGTCAACCCTTGGCTCTCCAGTCTAGATATTTCTGCAGGCAGAAGAGGGGTTCGCGAAATCACTGACGAACTGTCCGAGACCAATTTCGGAATCATTTGCGTGACTCCAGAGAATCAAACTTCCACTTGGATAAATTTTGAGGCTGGAGCACTTTCGAAACAGGTAAGGGACGGCTATGTCGTCCCGCTCCTAGTCGGCATGAAGACTACAGACCTAATCAGCCCTATCAGCCAGTTCCAAGCCGTCATCGGGGATAGCAAAGAGGACGTACAGAAGCTTCTTTCCGATATCAATGACGCCTCAGGCTGCCTCGCTATCCCCCGTGAAAGATTGGAACGCACCTTCCGGAGGATTTGGCCGGACTTCGAGAACATCATGAGGGGCATCACTACAATTTCCCCTAAGGAAAAGGTTCCGAAGGTGGTGCAGCGTTCTGAGGCCGACATGACAGAGGAGATCCTCCTAATTTCCCGACAACTCGATCAGCGCATGGCAGATATCGAGAGATACACCCTACGTGTCGACGGGACACAAAGGCGCCCACCTCGGGAAATTCGCCGAATCAGTGAAGAGAAGTTCATTTCTTCCTCATTCGCAAAGATCGGCTGGGACGCTGTTCGCTCCTCTTGGGAGGGCGAGAGCGTGGTCATTGTTGCTAAGGGTCCAGGTGGGTCTTCGCAGTCAATTTCGTGCGACTTTGTCGAGCGCCTCGCCAAGTCCCTGAGCAGAGAGGTAGTCGTGCTGGATGAGACAGGAAAAGTAATTGTCCGCAGCAGCTTGCCCTGAAGCCTAGTGAGTGAACTTCATCTCGACAGGCGTCGGCATATTCTCCCTCTTCCTCAAACGCCGAAGACGCAACTCTCCAGCCTTATCTGGCTCAACCCAGGCGTTCCATGCCTTGATATAGATGGCCACTTGGTCTCGCATACCCATCCTGCGCCTAGAGCCCCTTTTCTGCGTGTCCCTAGGCACCTCCCTGAGAGCTAGCCTAGCATCGCCAGGATCCAAATTAGCCCCCGACTTAAGACCCGACACCCACTCGTCGATATCCGCGGCAGGCGCCGCCTCAGTGGTTAAAAAGTACCCCACTGCCGCTGCCGTCTGACTCGCGAAAAGATGCTTGGAAAGCTCGCGTCCGGTGGCCACCGCCTCCCCATACCTGTCTTTATCATCGTTGTATGCGGCCAGGATACGATCGTTCGATACCTGAGCCCGTACACCACTCCAGGGATCATTCGGCATCGTCTTGAATAGAATCACGTGTCGGATGGTGGAGGAAAGCAGTGTGAGATACTTCGCCCCAGTTGACGACAACGTATCTGCTGCACTCCGACGCTTTCCGGTGTCGAGAACCGGAAAAACGTCTCTTGTCAGCCCGTCAAAAACGAGCAGTCTCACCGGAGTGTTGGCCTCGATGATCGCGTGGAGACGGTGCTGGCCGTCGAGAAGCGCACCGGTCTCATCGAAAGCGATTCCCTGATGGGTCAGCCTCCATTCGTTACGCAGAATGGCCTCTTTCAGGGATTTCACCTGCCCCAGGTCCAGGCGTCTATTGACCGAAGCCCGAGATAGATAAGTTCTGGCCGTTTCAGGGGTTACCTCGACGATTCGCGAGAGGATTTCCGCTTCCGGCATGCCTTCCTCTTCCGGATTTGCATTAGAGAGAGTCATCTCTTGATCTTAAGGTTACCGACATCCGGGTTCTCCACCGTGAGCGAAAGTGATCAATTTTGGCCATGGAAGTCCCATTTGAGTCCCCTAGTGATCGTTCCGGCATGATTTGAACTTCGGGCTTCGTGCTGTGGACCCCGGGCAGCGACTGGGCGACACGGCGCAGCAGCCAGGCGCTTTCGGTGCCGACCCGGTCGATCGTGACGGAGCCGGGCTGGTAGCTGAGTGTGTGAAGGACGGGTGATGATCGACCTCTCTCAGTGGCCAGGAAGTGCTCGGTGGAGGAGTCGAGGAACAGTTGAACGATCTCGAAAGGTTTGCCCGTCTTGGCGGACAGGGCGAGTTCCTTGGGACCGGGTCGACGTACCACTCCTCCGCCACGAGCACGGCCTTGCCGACGATGAGCCGTTTCCATCTTGATCAGTTGGCGAGTTCGAGGGCGATGACGGCTCGGACTATGGCGGTGATCCGGGTGGTACTGCAGCGGAGCTTGCGCAGGAGCCGCCAGCCCTTGAGGACCGCCATGGCGCGTTCGCCGAGGCTGCGGATCTTGGCATGGTCCCGGTTGTGACGCCGGCGCCAGCCGCGCAGGCCCCTGCCCCGGAACGGGACGCGGATGGTGGGGCTCGCGCCCTGATACGCCTTGTCCGCCCAGCACTTGATGTTCTCGGCAGCCAGCGTGGCCGGGATGTCGTGGGTCCGGGCCGCGGTCAGGTCGTGTGTGGCTCCCGGCAGTGCGTCCGCTGCCCAGATCAGGCGTCCGGCCGGGTCGGCGAGGACCTGCACGTTCATGCCGTGGTGCTTCTTCTTGCCCGAGTAGTACGGGCGGTCGGCGGCGATGCGGTCGATGGGCAGGAGCGTGCCGTCGAGAATGACGTACGCCTTGCTGCGGACCGTGTCCATGGCCTGCTCCAGTGTCGGAGCGAGCGGGGCCAGGAGGTTGACGGCCTCGCGTATGTAGCGGTAGACCGTCGCGATCCCGATGCGGAAACCCACCGCCAGGCGGGCATAAGTATCACCGCAGCGCAGGTGTGTGAGGACGGGGAGGGCCTGCCGGCCGCAGGTGAGGCGGCGCCAGCGGGAGCTGATCCGACGCCGGTGCCCCGCGAGTAGATCGGCGAGACGCTGCCGGGTGCGGCTGGACAGATCGATGGCAGACGGGTAGACAAGCACCAGAGCTCCTGGCGGACTGGTGATCTTGGTCGTGAACCCGTCTACCAGGAGCTTTCTTCATGTCCGGCACCGGGGCGCCGACCCAACCACCCGTGAGGTTGGAAGAGGCTCGATGTCTCTGTCGCGCAGCTTGACGCCGGTGCAGATGAGGACGCCGGTGATGATGGTGGCGAGATCGGTGCCCGGCTGGAGTCCGGGGAAGGGCTCCAGGGCAGGCGGAGAAGCCTGAGTCGGGGCAGCAGTCACCGGCGGGATCCTGTAGGAGTGGGCACTTGAAACAAGCCCGTCAGGAATTAATCGCGTCACAGGCACCGGACGAAGCGCAAGGCTTGCAGGTATCCACTCCGTCGGTGCGCGGTAGCTTTTCATAAGGCAAGGGAGAGGAAGCAACCAGCATGCCGCAACCCATGGGTGCCACGGATCAGCCAGCCAAGCAGGGGCTCATCCTCGACTTCGCCGGGGTGTTGACCGCTGACCCGCGGTCCGTGCACCGAGCTTGGTGCGAGTCTGAAGGGCTTCGCCCGGAAGCGTGGCGTGCCACGCTCAACGATGACCCGGAGGGCCGGCGGTTGTACGCGGCGCTGGAGGTCGGTGAGATCGACCAAGAGGAGTGGAACAAGCGCACTGCGGCCCTTCTCGGTGCCCATGTCGCACCGGAGAACTTGATGGGTCGGGCCTGGTCCGCGGTGCCCGCGGCCCGTCGTATGGCCGCGCTCGCGCGTGCCGCCAAGGACGCGGGATACCGTCTCGCTCTCTTGTCGAACAGCTTCGGCATGAATCCGTTCAACCCGTACGTGAACGTCGGCGTTTGGGACCTCTTCGACGTGCACGTCATCTCCGAGCAGGTCGGCATGGCGAAGCCCGACCCTGCCATCTACGAGCTGACGCTGGAACGCCTCGGGCTTCCTGGACAGGCATGCGTGTTCGTTGACGACCACCCTCGGAACCTCCCACCGGCGGAGGCCCTGGGCATCACCACCGTCCTCGCGACGGACGAAGCGTCCACGGTGGCTGAACTGGAAGAGCTGCTCGGTGTGAGTGCCGCGCTTTCCGTCCAGCGGTGACTTCCGGCCAACTCGCCACTGCCCTCGTACCTATGACTGTTGCTGGTCGTAAAGCAGTGGGTACGGTCCGTGCCTGGCCGAACGGGGAGGAGCTGCTGGCATGCAATGGTCCGAGTACAGCACCGCTGAACGGCTCAAGACGCTGCGCGGTGGCATGACCCAAGAGCAGTTGGCGGAAGCCGCCAACGTCTCCGTGGGCGTCGTACGTAAGTTGGAACGGGGCGGCACCGCTTCCCTGCCGTCGCTTCTGTCCATCGCCTCCGCCCTCGGCACCGACATCGCCGTACTCCTCGGCCAGCAGGCGCCCCGACGCTCCATGGACCGCGATGAGCGTGCGGCATTGCGGGCGCTGTCCGCTGCCACGCACGATGCCGCCATCGGCATCCCCACCGACACCGAGCCGGGCACAGTCGAAGAGCTCCGTGATGTCGTCCGGCGCGCTGACGCTGCCTACTGGGCGGGGCACTACACCGAACTCGGCGCGCTGCTAGGGGCTTTGCTTCCTGAAGCTCGTGCCCGGTACGACTTGGCGGACGCCGGCGAGCGGGAGGCCGCGGCCGGTGTCCTGGCCGATGTCTTCCAGACCGCCGGGATGGCCGCGAACGTGTGGGGGTCACGGGACCTGGCCTACGCGGCGCTCACCTACGGCCGGCAGATCGCCGTGCAGGCCGGTGACGACCTGCGGGATGCCCACCTGGCCGCCACCACGGCGTGGGTGAATCTCCGCGACGGGCGGACGGCGCAGGGTTTCGCCCTCGCCGCGGCTCAGGCCGACCGGATCGAGCCCAAGATGTCCGAGCACGACCCGGACCGGTTGTCGGTGTACGGGCAGCTCGTCACGAACGCGGCTGTGGCCGCATCCCGCGGTGGCTCCTCGCCGGACGCCGCACGGGAGTACCTCTCCCAGGCCCACGCGGTCGGCGCCCGCCTCGGTGTGGAACATGCCCGTGGCCGGCATGCCCAGCCCTTCGGGCCCCTGTACGCCGGCACGCAGGCCATGAGCATCGCCGTCGCCCTCGGCGACACCGGCGGTGCGCTGCGACTCATGGACACGGTCCGGCTGGACGACACGGTGCCCCTCGCCACTCGGGCCCGGTACGGTCTCGACGTCGCCTTGACACACGTGGAGTGCCGCCGATGGGACCAGGCTGCCGACACCCTGGAAAGGGTCTGCGGCATGGCGCCGGCGTGGGTGCGGCACCAGATGCTGCCCGGAGTGATCATCTCTCGCCTCGCCGGTGTATCCGTCGCGCGGCTCCGCGGGCTCGCCCGCGCGGCCGGTGTGCCCCTCGCCGTCCGCTGACCGGCCGCCGCCACGGGCCGTAGCAGCTCCCACGGCCGCCACCAGTCCGACCGTCACGTCCCGTTGCAGTTCTGCTGGAGGACGAGAGCGCAGCAGCACGGGTCGTGTCAGGCCATCGAGTCATGAGTTCCTGGCACCGCCACGGGCCGTGCCTGTCCTGCGGACAGGGCGGGCAGCACGCTGTTCGCATGCCGAAATCCTCACCCGGCGGCATTAGACACGTGCCGGTCGCCGTCTACTCCTGCGCGTTCGAGTCGGCCGCTGTCCGCGAGGCCGAACGCCGCGCACGCCGCTACGCCGACGCCCGGCACTGGCACGTGGCCGGCGCCTGGTCCGACGACAACCCGTGTGTGCCGTTGGACGTCCGCCCGGCTTGGGCGGCTGTCACGAGCACACTGTCCTCCGGCCTGGTCCGCGGCATCATCGTCGCCGGAATCTCCCACCTCGCGGACGATGGCGCGCAGTTCGCCGCGCTCGGTGTCCTCATCCGTGACCGAGGCGGCTTCCTCGCCGATGCGACGTCCCCGCCACCCCGCCAGACCGCCGGACGACAGGAACGCCGGCGCGTTCTGCTCGAAGCCTCCTCGGGCTGGTGGCTGTGGAAAGACCTCGCTCCGGGAGCCGCCTCGTGACCCGGGCACGGGCAGGAGTCGGTGATCTGGTCGAGGACACCGACGGACGCCACGCCATCGTCACCGACATCAAGCAGGGTGCCGTGTGGGTCCTGCGTCCGGTGTCGGGCGGCACGACGAATCAGTGGGAGACGGACGAGCCCGAAAGCCTCCACGTCATCGAGACGCGCGAGGAACGCGTGAACCGAGAGAAGACCGCTTGATGCCCCTGCCGCCATGAGGCTCATGGCGGAGCCGGCACCACCGGGCCAGCAACAAAGCATGCGCGCCCACGACTCACCACTCATCGCCAAAGCACTTCCCCAGACACGCCCGGAAGGTGGACCCGCCGTGTACGCATTCGGCATCTGCATCGACCGGCACTACCTCACCCCCGGCCTCGCCACGATCGCCTCGCTGGCCGACAGCCTCAGCCCTCGCGCCCGCAAGGCCGCGGCGCTGCGCTTACTCAGCTTCGACCTCGGACCACCCCAGGCACTGCTGCTGGCCCACCTCGCCAAGCGAGTCGGCTTCGGCTCGTTCGCCCTGGCCCGCCGTTCCCCACTGCGCTCCGCGCGGATGGCGGACACCTCGTACATCACCGTCACCACGTATCTGCGGTTCGAGTTCACGCCCGGCTTCGTCCGCCGCCCATACCTGGTCTACGTGGACGCCGACGTCCTGGTCCGCGGCGACCTGACCACGCCGCTCCATGCTCTTCGCCCGGGCGAGGTAGGTGCCGTACGCGACGAGTTCAACCCGTCCGTCGGCGGATGCCCCACCCTGCCGGGCGCCGTGGACCGCTGGCCGCATCTGAAAGGCCGCCCCTACTACAACGCCGGCCTCCTGTGGGTTCACACCGCCGATCTGCCGCGTATCCGCCACGGCGTCGAGCAGGCCCTGGCCAGACACCGTCGGCACATCCTCCACAACGATCAGGACGCCCTGAACCTGTGGTTCCTCCGCACCGGCCGCGTGCGGCCGGTCGGCGCCGCGTACAACCGGTTCGAGGTGGGTCGGTATCTCGAACGTGGCGATTGGGTACGTCGCGTCGTCAGCCGCCCTCTGCGGCCCGACCCGGCCGCCCGTCTCATCCACTTCGTGGGCCCGGAGAAGCCATGGCAGGCAGACTGTCCGAGTACGGCCGACGTACTGGAGTACCGCGCTCTGCTGAAGCGGACCCTTCGGCATGTCCGCGCGCTGGGCGCCGCTCATCCCGAGCCGGCGGGGCTTCGATGACCACGCCGCCCGCCATGGTCTCGCATGCGTGCAGCGCTCTCCTCAGGGCGTCCGCCCGGACCGCGGAGCGCCTGTCCTCGGGCTCCCGGACGGCGGTGTTCCGGGCGGGCCTCCGTGACGGTCGCAGCGTGATCGTGAAGCTGTACGACCACACCGCCCGGCGCAACGCGCTGACCGAGGCCGCCGCCATCCGCGCGGCCGGCGTCGCCGTACCGGTCCCGCAGGTGCTCGGCAGCGGTGTGATCTCCGGAGAGGGGGCCACCGCGCTCATCACCAGTGATCTCGGTGGGCAGACGCTGGGGGCCTTCGTGCGGTCCGGCCACATTCCGCATGCCCGGGCTCTCCGGGACCTCTGCTGTCTCCTCGGGCGTCTGCACGGGGCGCCGGTCGAGCATGTGGTGCCGCGGCGCCCGTTCTTCGACTCGGTCTCCTCCCTGGTGAACCGTTGCCCACCCGAGCTGCTGAGCCGGATCGGTCCCGCCCTCGCCATCATCGCCGGCACACCGGACCGGGCACCCAGCGTGTGGTGCCACGGCGACATCCACTTCGACAACGTCGTCCTCGCCGGCCCGCGCGGCACGCGCTACCTGGTCGACTTCACGGATGCCGCGCCGGGCCGACGGGAGGCGGACGTCGCTCACGCCCTCGTCATGACCGCGGCGCACACACCGTGGGACCGGCGCACGCTGATCGGCGCCTACCAGCATCCCCTGGACGAATCACGGCTGTCGGCCTGGGCGGTCCTCCACACCGTCCGTTGCTGGGTCCACGCCTCGCCTGGTGCGAGCCGCTCCCTGTGGTCGGGCCGCCTGGACGACCTGGCCCGCCAGACACCGCACCTCTTCCGCACGTCCCGAAGGGAAGGGACTCCCCGATGACCAGCCCTGGACTGACGGTGGTCATTCCAGCCCACAATGAAGCGGCATACCTGCCCCGTTACCTCCCCACCGTCCTCGCCTCCCTCGAACGGTGGCAGGAGACGAGCGGCGAGCGGGGAGAGGCGATCGTGGTGGACAACGCCTCCACCGACGCCACCACCGACATGGCCGCCTCATTCGGCGTCCGAGTGATCAGCGAGACCGTCCGCAACATCGGCCGGGTCCGCAATACCGGAGCGGCTGCCGCCCGTGGCCGCAGGCTGTTCTTCACGGACGCCGACGTCGCCCTGCCACTGGAGGCGATCAGCGCCGCGGTCACCGCCATGGACGGCGGCGCTGTCGGCGGCGCCATTCCGCCCCTGTACACCCCCAAGCGGCTCGGCGCACGGCTGCTCTGCGCGTACTGGGACCACTACCGAGACACGCGCGGCGGCGCCCAAGGCGTCGCCCAGTTCGCCACCGCGGTCGCCTTCCAGGAGATCGGCGGATACCGCGACGACCTGTTCATGAGCGAGGACGTGGAGTTCTTCCACCGGCTGGCAACCCACGGCCGCAGCGTGAACGCCCCGGTCGTGATCCTCGACGAGCTGCGCGTACGCCCCTCCACCCGCCGCTACGACCAGTGGTCCAGCCTCCGGATGCTGTGGTGGCAGAACCCCGTCACCGCACGATTGCGGCTCAGCTCCCCTCGCATGTGGCGCCACTGGTACCAGAGCACCGTCCGATGACCCCGGAGCCCACCATGACCACGACGCTGCCCGTGCCGGACGCGGAAGGGATCTACACCTTCCCCGACGACCTCATGCACGCCCACCAGCAGTGGACCGAGCACCTGGCCGAGCGCCACCGGGCTCACGACCACCGAGTGATCGCACTCAGGGCCCCACACAGCGGAGATCGCTACTTCATCGAGAAACGGCGCCCGACCGGCCGCCCGGTGCTCGCCATCGAACCCCACCACGACGACTTCGCCCTGTCCGCCTCCGGCGCCTTCCTGGCCCATCCCCGGCCGCTCACCGTGGCCACGGTGTTCACCCGCTCCACCAGCGTCCACCCGGCCCTGGAGGACACCTACGTCACCGAAGCCGCCGTATCCGACCTGCGCAGCCGGGAAGGCGCCGCCGCGCTGGCCCCTTTCCCCGCCCATCGGATCACCCTCGGCCACCAGGACGCAGCGCCCCCGTACCGACCCTTCGATCCACAACGCCTGGACCGGATCACGGACGAGCTCCGAGAGATCGCCGAAGCCCACCCCGACGCCGAACTCCTCGCCCCGGCCGCCGTCACCCGCCACCCCGACCACCTCCTCGTACACACGGCAGCAGTACGACTCGGATGCCGCTGGTTCTGGGAAGACCTCGCCTTCTGGCCCACCTACGCCCTGGCCGGCTGCGACCAACACCTCTTCCGAGCACGCACCGGCCACACCCTGGTAGCCGAGCCGGCCGACATCACCGACGTCGTGCTCGACAAGGTCACCGTGCTGCACATGCACGGCTCGCAGATGCACCCGGTCCGCAAGATGTACCGGCCGATCCGGCACGCGTGGACGACAGCGGCCGGCCTCCTGAGCCGCACCGGAGCCTTTGCCGAGCGCTTCTACCGGACGGAGTCCCCGTGAAGATCATCGCGCTCGAAGGGCCCTCGTACGCCGGCAAGTCCACAGTGATTCACCACCTGCGCACGCGCGGCATCGAGAACCGGGCCTTCGTCTCGGACTGCTACGTCCAGCACATCGCTCATCGCGCCGACATCCCGCCCGCCCGGACCGCGTCTGCCGCCGAACAGCTCGCCGCGTTCGAAACGTTCATGGGCATCGAAGGCACTCGCGTGCGCCGGGCGCTCGTCAGTGCCAAGCCCGTCGTCCTCCTGGACCGCTCGGTGGACACCCTCCTGGCCCACGCCCACGCGCTCGACGCTCTGTTCGGCTACGACGTCCACCACCGCCTGCGCGACCGCCTCCAGGAGCTGCCGTTCCTGCGCCCCCACCACACCCTCTACCTGGATGTGCCGGCCGAGGAGCTGGCCCTGCGCCGCAAGGCGGCCGAGCACACGGCGGCCGAGTCCGAGTACTTCCTCCACGAGCCGACGTTCCTGGCACACGCGCGGGACTATTTCGTCTCCGCGGCGCAGCCGCCTGTGTCACGGGAGGTGACCGTCATCCCCGCCGACACCGGCCCGGACGCGGTCACGCACGCGGTGGAGGCCCTCGTCACGTACTGGACCAGGTGACCGACCGATGCCCACAGCCCTCTTCGCCTGGCGGCGTACCCCACCTCCGTTCCTCATCGGCGGAGCGGAGGTCACCCAGCAACTCCTCGCCGAAGAACTCTCGGCAGCCGGATGGCGCATCATCTATCTCGGCTCCCACCAAGCACCCTGGGACCAGTCCCCACAGGTCATCCAGATGCGGACCTACCTCGGCGCAAACGACACCGAGTACGAGGAGACCGAGGAGGGTCTGCGCTACAGGTGGAACGGAGTGGACTGCATAGCCGTACCCCAGCAGCGGATCACGTCAGCCCTGCGGAGCATGCTGTCCCACGTGCGGCCGGACGTGGTGTTCACTTCCCAGGAAGGTGCGGCCGACATTGCCGCCCGAGCCCGGTCCACCTCTCTCGTCGCAGGCATCCTGCACTCGGTGTCCAGGACGGGACTGGGCGTCCTCGACGGTCGTCCGCACCATGGACTGGCCGTGTCCGAGTTCGTCCTCCGACGAGCGCCCCGGACCGATGACACCCGGCTGTCCGTCCTGTACCCGCCCTTCACCCCACCGAAGCCGGAGCAACACCGCAGCGAGCGGACCAGGGCCGTGCTCATGGTCAACCCCATCCCGGCGAAAGGCTCCGAGCTGCTGCACCAGCTCATCCGCCGCATGCCCGAACAGCGCTTCACCCTGGTGGAAGGCTGGTGGAACACCACGGAGGAGTTCGCCGGCTACCCCAACGTCACCTGGGTGCCGCGGGTCTACGACATGAGCCCCCTCTACCGCAGCCACCGCCTCCTGCTCGTGCCGTCCACGGTGGAGGACGCCTTCCCCCGCGTGATCATCGAAGCCGCACTGCACGGGACCCCGAGCATCGGCACCGACCGGGGCGGCATCCCCGAAGCCATAGGCAACGCGGGCATCGTGCTTCCCGCCGAGGCCGGCGCGGAAGGGTGGGCGGAGGCCATCCGCACCGCCGACCACCACACCCTGGGCGAACAGGCCCGGCAACGTGCGACCGCCTTCACCCGCCCCCGCCTGCCGGACCTCGAACGCCTCGGGATCTACCCCGCGGCGAAGGCGTCCTCGACCTGATCCAGCCGGTCCGTCCACCAGTGCAGCAGCGCCTCATCGGCGGTGAACAACTCATCGAAGGAGAGGTCACCGCGGTCGTAGTGGAACTCCAGCTGCCAGAAGTCCGTCATCCGCTTCCACCACAGCCGCCGGGCGCCGTCCACCAGCGCAGACGGCTTCAGCGGCACCACCGACCGGTACCCCTCGACGAACGCCGAGACCCGCGCGAGGTCGAACACCCCGCCCACCCCGAACTGCACCTGCGCCGTCCGGGCAACCTCTTCCGCGTACGGACGCACCGCAACCCGGTCCCAGTCCAGGACGGCGGCGAGTTTCCCGCCTTCCCAGAGCAGATTGCGGTACTGCACGTCGCCGTGCGTCCACCCGTGACCACCCTCAGGCGTCACAGATCGCGGACGTTGATCGGCGTGCTTGAAGACGAGGGCCCGCCGACGCTCCAGGGCGACAGCGGCTTCCTTGTCGAAGTCGCTGTCCGTGCCCTTGTCGCGTACGGCCGCGGACAACCGCTCGGCCTTCTCCACCGCCCGCTCCGGCGACGTGACGTCCGCGGTGATGGCCTCCGGCACCCCGGGTAGCAGCCCTCGACCGCAAGCTCTGCCCAGGCTCAGGTGCAGGCGACCCAGGTGCGCGCCCAGTGCGCTCACTCGGGCCGGGCTGAGGTCGACACCTCGGACATGTGAGCCGGCCACCCACGGGAACAGGCACCAGGCGCCACCTCCGACCTGCGCCACCAGCGACCCCGAGACCGTGGGTACTGGGGCACTCACCGGGACTCCGTCGGCGGCGAGAGCTGCCAGCACCCGGAGATTGCGCTGCAACCGCTCCAGGGAGACGTCCGTGACCCGCTTCAAAGCGAACTGCCCGGCCGGGGTGTCCAGCCTCCAGTTCGCATTCATCAGCCCGTCGGCGAGGTAGCGACGCTCCCGCACGCCTCCGAGATCGAAGGCATCGATCAACTCTGAGAGCGCACTGTCGGGGATATCGCTTCGGACCGCCACGGTGGCATCAATCACCCCACGGACGATACGCGAGCCCACCCCACCCGAGCACAACGATCACCGGGCGCCTGCCTCACTTCCCAGGAGCCCCTGCCCAGCCTTCAATAATGCTGGCTCCCGAGCTTCCATCGGTGACCACTCGGCTGATCAACTCCGCAGAGGCCGCCCACGTCGGCGGCACCCGCTGACAACGAACACGGCATCGCACACCACTGGCGGTCCCGGCTTCTCCCGAACGTTGAAGCTATCCCCACAGGGGCTCACATCCTGTACACCGCCGCCCCAGGCAGAGCCGAGCAGACGCGGCCCCTGGCATCCAGGTCGTTCGTACAGTGACACGCTCCACCTGGACACCAGGGACCACGCCTGCTCCACGGTGTGTGGGTCGACGGCGTACGGGAGGGGAGCGGACGAGTGGTGTGTGCAGGAAGCAGGCACCTGCTGTGACGTCTCGACTGCCGTCACTCACGAAACTGGCAGCGTGTCTGTATCCAACAGAGACAGCAAACGCTGCCCAAGCCCAGAGAGCGCGTACGGCCGGTGAGTGCCGCTCCAGAGAACGCCGTGCAGTGAGCTCTCGATCAGTCCCAGCGAGAGGAGCTTTTGCAGGATTGCGTGTCCTCCCAACCCCAGCCCTGGATCGATCTTACAGAGCTGCTCCAACGTCATGCCGTACTGCACACCCTCTGTGGGTCGCTCAGGCGGCTGAGGCAACGGAGTCGCCGAGGAGATCACATGCAGAAATCTGATGTGCGGAGCATCGATCTCTCGAATGGCCGTTTGCAAGAGCTCCCAGATGTCGAGGCGTGCAGGAGCAGGATCCGCGACTGCGGCGGCCAGGGCACGGGAGAGGGCACGCCTCTTCTCGGTGAGTGAAACGTCTTGTGCAGCGCCCAGCACCCTGCCGGCGAACTCAAGCAACCTCTCGTCGGCAAGGAGTCGCTCTTCCAACTCGCTCGCCTCAATACCCAAGGCGCGGGTGACCTCCCACATCACCTCAGCACTCCGGGCCGCTCGATGTGCCGCGATGCGATTCGCAGCCACCTCAAACCCGGTGGCCAGGACTGGCCCGGCTGCGGCGCCGGCAAGCGCTCCTCCCACCGGGCCCCCAACCGCTAGGCCGACGGCTGCGCCAGCAGTCGCTGCAGCCACTTGCCTCAAACCTTTGGCTATCTCACCCTCTGTCTGCTTGTTCACAGCACTGACTGTAGGTACCTAGCGATCCGCGCACTCCTGTTCCGTGCAGATCGGTGCAGTCGACCCGGGCCTCTGAGGGGGACGGCACGAGTGTTGCTGTTGCTCTAGTGCTGTGACCGCATAGACACCTCAGGCGCTCAACACGTCAAGCTGCGGGGGCGAGTTCGACGGGGAAGGCGGTGTGCTCGTCGAAGAGCTTGCGGTGCTG
>NZ_JBVHXT010000066.1:2144-33189 GCF_055569255.1 Streptomyces sp. NPDC029296 | reverse complement strand
CCCCCCCCCCCCCCCCCCCCCCCCCCCCCCCCCCCCCCCCCCCCCCCCCCCCCCCCCCCCCCCCCCCCCCCCCCCCCCCCCCCCCCCCCGGCCCGCGGGCGTGCGGGGCGCCGGACACCGGCGGGCGGAGCGGCCTGCCGGTATCCGGCGCGGCAGGCGTTCTCCTCGTGGGCCCGGTCCAGCGCCCGGCGTCACCAGGCCGGCTCGTCGCCCACCCGCACGAACGCGGCGACCACGGCTCCTGCGGGATCATCGCGGGATGAGTGAGATCATCTTGATGTCGGATCCACGGGTCGCGGCCGTCCCCGTGCACGAGTGCGGTGAGCCGCTGACCGATGTCCGGGAGAGCGGCCGGCTCCTTGTGGACTCGCGAAAGCGGGACGACTCGGACGCCTTCTTCTTCTTGCGGACAGGTGTGCTGGCCCGTCTGGTCCAGGCACAGACGCACCTGCCGGCCGGTCTGAGGTTCCTGGTGGTCGAGGGTTATCGCCCCCCGGAGCTGCAGCGCCGCTACTTCGAGGAATACGCGGCCGGCCTGAGGGCCGGGCAGCCGGGATGGTCCGAGGAGCGGATCCGGTCGGCGGCGAGCCGCTTCGTGTCACCCCCGGAGATCGCACCGCACAGCGCCGGAGCAGCGGTGGACCTGACCCTCGCGGACGCGGACGGGCGCGAGCTCGATCTGGGCACGCCCATGAACGCGACTCCCGAGGAGAGCGCCGGGGCCTGTTACACCGGCGCCGCCGGGATCGGCCGGCGGGCGCGTGACCACCGGGCGATCCTGGGGGGTGCGCTGACGGCCGCGGGCTTGGTGAACTACCCGACGGAGTGGTGGCACTGGTCGCTCGGCGACCGTTACTGGGCGCTGATCACCGGAGCGGCAAGCGCCTGTTACGGGCCGGTCCGGCACGACGCGCGTGCGTGACGCCGCTGCCGGGGGACGGCGGTAGCCGTGGCCGACACCGGGGCCGGGCGCCGCCGGGTGTGAAGGCCGCCGCCGGAGTTTCGGCGGGACGGCGAGCGGACACCCGGCTGTTCCCGGCCGCAGGGCGGCGGGATCACCGGGCGAAGGGATCCGTCATGGCGTACGACGAGACAGCGGGCCGAGCCGTGGTGACCGGGGCCTCGTCGGGAATCGGTGCCGAGTACGCCGCCCGGCTGGCCGGGCGGGGCTGGGACGTGGTGCTGGTGGCCCGGCGTGCCGAGCAGCTCGACGCCCTGGCGCAACGGCTGCGGGAGGCGACCGGTGCCGGGGTGGAGCTGCTGGTGGCCGACCTGGCCGGGCCCTCGGACCTGGCCAGGGTCGCGGAGCGGATCGCCGCCGACGAGGTGACGCTGCTGGTGAACAATGCCGGGATCAACGGATACGGACCCTTCACCGAGGTCGGTCCGGCCCTGCTCGCCAGGGTGATCGACGTGAACGTCGTGGCACCGACGGTGCTCACCCGGGCCACCCTTCCCGGCATGCTGGCGCGCGGCCGTGGCGCGGTCGTCAATGTGGCCTCGCTGCTCGCGTTCGCCGGCGCCCTGCCGCCCGGCCCCCTCCCCCACCGGGCCGTGTACGGGGGCACCAAGGGGTACATGGTGACGTTCACCAGGACGCTCGCCGCCGAACTGGCCGGTACGCCGGTGCGCGTCCAGGTCGTCTGCCCCGGACTCACCGCCACCGAGTTCCACCTCGGCACGGGTGAGGCACCCGTGCCCGGAAAGGCGCGGGTGCACGGCGAGGGTGGGATGGCGGCGGCCGATGTCGTCACCGCGTCCCTCGCCGCCCTGGAGTCGGGAGAGGTCGTGTGCGTGCCCGGCCTGTCCGACCCCGGGGCCGTGGCCCGGCTCGCCGAAGCGGAACTCGCCCTGCGCGACGGCTCCGGTCCCGGTCTGGCTCCCCGTTACCGCGCGGTGGAGCGCGCTCGCGAATGAACCCGGACGGTGGCCCGTCGTTCCCCCTGCCGCACCACCCACGATTCGGACAGCAGTACGGCCAGGCCGGCGGCCGCGAGCACACCGCCGGCGAGCACCGCGCCTCGTACGCCGAGGCCGGTGGGCAGCAGCAGGCCGCCGACGAGGGAGCCGCCGGCGATGCCGACGTTGAAGACCGACGAGCCGACGGCCGAGGCGATCTCGGTGCTCCCGGGCGCCACGTGAAGAATCCTGCTCTGCAGCGCGGTCGACATCGCCGCCATGGCGAAACCGAGGAGCGCGACCAGGCAGACGGCGGCGAAGGAACGGTCACCGAGCGCGCTCAGTGCGAGCATCGTCACCGTCAGCAGGGCCGAGCCCAGCACCAGGGTGCCGCGCGGGCGGCGGTCCACCCGGGCTCCGGCCAGGGCGGTGCCCGCGATGCCGGCGACGCCCGAGCCCAGGAGCAGGGGCGCCACGGCCGCTTGCGAGAGGCCTGTCACGTCGGTGAGGAAGACGGTGATGTACGTGAACCCGGTGAAGACGCCGCAGATGACGAGGCCCGTCGCCGTCATCAGGACCAGGAACCGGTGGCGGCTCGGCTCGGTGCCGGTCGTGACGCGCCCCCCCTCGCCGGACGCGGACGGCAGGAGGACGGCGACCGCGACCAGGGCGAGGAACCCGAATCCGCTCATCACCGCGAACGGGATCCGCCACCCGGCCTGCTGGCCCAGCCAGGTTCCGGCCGGGACACCCATGACGGCGGCCAAGGAGACCCCGGAGAAGAGCCCGGCGACCACCCGGCCCCGCACCTCCGGCGGGAAGAGGGCGGTGGCGGTGGCCGCGATGACCGACCAGAACACCGAGTGGGTGAGCGCCACCGTGACGCGGGCGCCGAGCAGCACCCAGTAGTCCGGGGCCAGGGCGGAGACGAGATTCGCCAGGACGAACAGGGCCAGCAGTCCGCAGAGCAGGGTGCGCCGCGGCACGCGACGGACCAGGCGGGTCAGCGGCACCGAGGCGGCCGCCACGACCATGCCGTACCCGGTCACCAGGCGGCCCGCCTCCGCCTCGGACACGCCCAGGTCGTCGGCGACCAGCGGCAGCAAGCCGACCGGCAGCGTCTCCACGGTGCTCAGGGAGAACAGCGCCAGCGCCAGTGCGACCACCACGACCACGGCGGTCGAGACGCGCGAGGACGTTGCCGTTCCGGTGCGGGGCACGGTCACTGCCTTTCCTGGCGGGCGCCGAAGCAGGCGGGTGACGACGGCCGCGTCGTCACCCGCCGCGTCAGCTGTGAATGTACGTCAGCCCGTGGCGCACGCGGCTCCGTTGAGGCTGAAGGACGCCGGGGCGGAGGTGTCGCCGGTGTGGGTGGCCTGGAATCCCAGGGTGGCCGAGGCGCCCGGGGCCAGGGTGGCGTTGTAGGCGGCGTTCCGCGCCGTGACGGTGCCGCTGGAGGGCGAGAACTGGGCGTTCCAGCCGGAGGTGATGGTCTGTCCGGCCGGCAGGGGGAACGTCAGCGCCCATCCGTCGACCGGCGTGGTGCCGGTGTTGGTCACGGTGATCGCGACCGTCAGCCCGGTGTTCCAGGTGCTGGTCGTGTACGTCACCCGGCAGGCGCCGGCCGGCGGGGTGGGCGGGTCGGTCGGCGGCGGGGTGGTCGTGGAGTCCAGTCCGAAGAAGGAGATGGCGCGGGCGGCCATGCCCGCGGCCGGCAGGGTGTGCCCGGTGCCCTGGATGCTGATGGCCTCGACGGGGGCCTGGGTGCCGGTGCCGCCGTAGCGGGTGCGGGTCCAGGTGGACTGCGGGTGGTCGGTGGACGCGGGCGTCTGGCTCACGCCGAGGACGTTGGTCCACTGTTTGATCTCTTCACCGAAGTTCGGGTAGCGCAGCGTGGTGTCCTCGGTGCCGTGCCACAGCTGCATCCGGGGCCGGGGCCCGCTGTACCCCGGGTAGGCGCCGCGCACCAGGTCGCCCCACTGCTGCGGCGTCTTCGTCACGGTTCCGTTGGCGCAGGCGCTGTTCCAGCCGGAGCCGTCCGTGGTGGCGAAGCAGCCGAAGGGCACGCCGGAGAAGGCGGCTCCGGCCTTGAAGACGTCGGGGTAGTCGCCGAGCAGGACGTTGGTCATCATCGCGCCCGACGAGGCGCCGGTGACGTAGACGCGGTCCGGGTCGGCGCCGTAGTGCTGTTCGGCGTAGGTGACCATCGACATGATGCCGACGGGGTCGCTGCCGCCGCCGCGCCTGAGCGCCTGCGGCGACGAGACGTCGAAGCAGCCGCCGCTGCGGGTCACCGACGGGTAGATGACGACGAAGCCGTACCGGTCGGCCAGCGAGGCGAACTCGGTGCCGGAGTAGAAGGCCGGGCCGGACCCGGTGCAGTAGTGCACGGCCACCAGGACCGCGGGGCGGGCCGGCGCGCTGTCCGGACGGTAGACGTACATGCGCAGGTTGCTCGGGTTGGCGCCGAATCCGGTGACCTCCGTCAGGGAGGCCGCGTGGGCGGCCGGCGCCGACAGGGTCAGCGCGGCCAGCAGCGGCGCCAGGATGGCGAGCAGGGTGGTCAGCAGGGGCCGTAGCCTCGGCCTTCTCTGGGTCATGTCATCGCCCCTCGTTTCGAAACATTCGAACATCTTTCGGAACGTGCCGCGCCACGTTAAGGGCGCGAGAGAGCGACGTCAACCACTCTTACGGCAGCACAACTCCTCGGCGTCGCAAGGAAGGCCGACCTCCAGATGACCTCCCGAAAAGTCGTGCGAACCGTTGACCACCGCCGCTTCAGTTCGTAATCTGCCCGTCACATTCGGCCATAGACACGAAATTTTCGGAAACGGAGCTGGCATGCCCATGCCCAGATCGCTGTCCAGGCGGGCCGCCGGGGCGTTCACGTCCGCGCTGCTCGCCGCGACGACGCTCACGGCCCTGGCGCACAGCGCCGCCGCCGCCGACGACACCCTCGGCTCCGCGGCGGCCGCGAAGGGCCGCTACTTCGGTACCGCGGTCGCGGCCAGCCACCTCGGGGAATCCGCCTACGCCGGCACGCTGGACCGCGAGTTCACCTCGGTGACGCCCGAGAACGAGATGAAGTGGGACGCCACCGAGTCCACCCGGAACACCTTCACCTTCGGTGCCGCCGACCAGATCGTCAGCCACGCGCAGGGCAAGGGCATGAAGGTCCGCGGGCACACGCTGGTGTGGCATTCCCAGCTGCCCTCCTGGGTCTCCGGTCTGGGCGCCACCGATCTCCGCACGGCGATGAACAACCACATCACCCAGGTCATGCAGCACTACAAGGGCAAGATCTACGCGTGGGACGTGGTCAACGAGGCGTTCCAGGACGGCTCCAGCGGCGCCCGGCGCAGCTCGCCCTTCCAGGACAAGCTCGGCAACGGCTTCATCGAGGAGGCGTTCCGCACCGCCCGGTCCGTCGATCCCGACGCCAAGCTCTGCTACAACGACTACAACACCGACGGCGTCAACGCGAAGAGCAACGCGGTCTACAACATGGTCAAGGACTTCAAGGCCCGCGGTGTGCCGATCGACTGCGTGGGCTTCCAGTCCCACTTCAACAGCGCCTCCCCGGTGCCGTCCGACTACCAGGCCAACCTCCAGCGCTTCGCCGACCTCGGTGTGGACGTGCAGATCACCGAGCTGGACATCGAGGGGTCCGGCACCGCACAGGCCAACAACTACGCCAACGTCGTCAAGGCCTGCCTGGCGGTCACGCGCTGCACCGGCCTGACCGTGTGGGGCATCACCGACAAGTACTCCTGGCGCAGCAGCGGCACCCCGCTGCTGTTCGACTCCAACTACGCGGAGAAGCCCGCGTACGACGCCGTCCTGACCACGCTCGGCGGTACCGGGGGCGGCGACGGCGGCGGCAACGGCGGTGACCCGGCAGCGGCGTGCACCATCGCCTACGCCCGGACCTCCGACTGGAACGACGGCTACAACGGCGAGGTCACCGTGACGGCCGGCGCCGCGCCGATCACGAGCTGGACCGTGACGCTCACGTTCCCCTCCGGGCAGAAGGTGTCCGCGCTGTGGAACGGCAGCCCGACCTGGAACGGCGACGTGGCGACGGTGCGCTCCACCTACAACGGCAGCCTCGCGGCGGGTGCCTCGACCAGTTTCGGCTTCACGGTCATGAAGAACGGCAGCTCGGCCGCTCCGACGCTCGGGACCTGCACGGCGTCCTGACCACCGGCCCCGTCCGCCCGTCGCCCTCCTCCCCGCGCAACCGGGCGACGGCCGGACGGGGCGCCCCCCGGCAGGGGGCCGGCCTTCGTGAACGGGTCGGCGGGTGCCGGCAGCGCACGGGAACGAGAGGCTGCGGCGCCCTTCCCCCGGGCGCTCAGGCCGCGGCGTCCCCGGAGTCCTCCTCCTCGTCGTCCGGGCAGCCGCCCCGCTCATACCCCGCCACGGGTACGACGCGCCCGTCGGCGAGAGTCCTCGTGTGCTCGGCCACCGGGTGCTTGACGGGGCTCTTCCGCCGCTCGTCCACGGCCGGGGGGCCGGCGACCGGGCCGGTGTCCTCGGCGTCCTCGGTGGTGTTCCGTTCCACGGCCTTCCTCGCGGCCACGGCACCGAGGGCCAGGGCCACGCCGCCGAGGGCCGTGCCGACGGCGAGGATCTTCCCCTTGTGCTTCCCGTACAGGTTCTTCGTCCTCTCGACGAAGGAGGTGGGCTCGCCGTCCTCGGGCGCGGATTCGTTCACGCACACACATCTACCGGACCCGTTCCTCGCCTGTCCGCCGATCACCCGACATCGCCCGGTCACGTTCGGCGGAGCGGTGTCGCGATGCGGTCCGGCGGTCCCGGCAGACGATCGAGGGTGGGCACGGGCTCGCCGGACGCGCCTGGCGGGCCTCATCGGGTGGCCGGTACGGTCCGCAGGTAGGCGCCGAGCCGGGTGATCGCCGAGGGGTTGCGGGGGCTTTCGACCAGGTCGGCGTAGTCGAGGGAGACGATCCGGCGGTGCTTGACGGCGGAGACGTTCCGCAACGGGGCGTAGGAGAGCAGGAATTCCTTCTTCTGTTCGGCGCCGACGTCGCCGTAGTCGCAGACGACGATGACGTCCGGGTTCCGCCGGACCACGGTCTCCCAGCCGACCGTGGTCCAGGAGTCCGCCACGTCGTGCATGACGTTGACGCCGCCGGCCTCGGTGATGATCTGTTCCGGGGCGGCGTAGCGGCCGGAGGTGAAGGGGGTGTCGCGGCCGCTGTCGTAGAGGAAGACCGAAGGACGGCCGGGTCCCTCGGGCGCCTTGGCCCGCACCTGTGCGATCTGCTTCCTGAAGCCGGCGATCAGCGCGGCCGCGCGCTTCTCGACGCCGAAGAGCCTGCCGAGGTTGGTGAGGTCGGTGTACAGGGCGTCCACCGGCGGCATGATGCCCCGGGAGGTCTTCGAACGGCCGTTGCGGCAGGACTCGGTGAGGATGTACGAGGGGATGCCGAGCTTCTTCAGGGCGTCGGGCGTGAAGCCGCCGTCCTCGCGGAAGCCGTAGTTCCAGCCGGCGAAGACGAGGTCGGCCCGGGCATCGAGGACGTCCTCCTTGGTGAGCTGGTCCTTGGACAGCCAGGTCGTCTTGTCGTAGCCGTCCTTCCAGGGCACACCGCGCACGTCTCCCTTGTCGTCGGGCATGGCGAAGCCGGCCATGCGGTCCTCCAGGCCCAGGGCGAACATCATCTCCGTGATGCCGACGTCGTTGGTGACGACCCGCTCGGGGACCTTGTCGTACGTCACCCGGCGCCCGCAGTTGGTGAGAGTCACCGACGACGAGGTCTTCGCGTCCCGCGCCGGTTCCACCGTGGCGCCGCATCCGGTGGCGGTCGCGGCGAGGCAGAGGGCGGTGGCGAGGAGTCGCTTGCGCATGGCGTCCTTCAGGTGGTGGGCGGGAGCAGGTCGAACAGGAGCTGGACGGCGTCCGTCCCGGGGTGCCGGACGGTGTGGGCCCGGACGCCGAACACCTCGGCCAGCAACGGTGGTCGCAGGACGTCGTGGGGTGGCCCGGAGGCGACGATCCGGCCGCCGTCGAGGACGTAGAGGACGTCGCAGTGGGCTGCCGCCAGGTTGAGGTCGTGGAGGGCGGCCAGCACCGTCGGGCCGCTGTCGCGGACCAGGGACAGGATCTCCAGCTGGTGAGCGATGTCGAGGTGGTTGGTGGGCTCGTCGAGGATCAGGATCCTGGGTTGCTGGGCGAGGGCGCGCGCGATGAGGACGCGTTGCTTCTCGCCGCCGGACAAGCCGGGGAACCCCCGGTCGGCGAGGTGCGCGACGCCGGTGCGTTCCATCGCCCGGACGCAGATATCCCGGTCCGAGGCGGCCGTGCGGCCCTGGTGCGGCAGCCGTCCCATGGCGACCACCTCGGTGACGGTGAAGTCGAACTCCGCCGAGTACTCCTGCGGCAACGCGGCCAGCACCCGGGCGGCGGCTCGCGGGTCCATGGCGTGCAGGTCGTCGCCGTCCAGCCGTACCGCTCCCCCGGACGGCCGCAGCGCCCGGTACAAGGAGCGCAGCAGGGTCGACTTGCCGCTGCCGTTGGGGCCGACGAGTCCGGCGAACGACCCGCTGCCCACGGTGAGTTCGACGTGTTCGACCAGGCGTGTCCCGGCCACCTCGATGGTCACGTCGTCGAGGGTGAGTCGCATGCTCAGCGGCCTCCGAACGCGTAGCCGCCCCGCCGCATCAGCAGCAGGAACGCGGGCACGCCGACGACCGCGGTGATCACTCCGACCGGCAGCTCGGCCGGGGCGAACAGCAGCCGGGAGAGTGTGTCGGCCCACACCAGCAGTACGGCCCCCGCGAGCGGCGCGACGGCCAGGACGCGCCGGTGGTCGGCGCCGACCAGCATCCGTGCCACGTGCGGCACCATCAGCCCGACGAACCCGATGGCCCCGCTGACGGCCACCACCGTCCCGGTCACGGCCGCGGTGACGAGGAACAGCTCACGGCGCAGCCGGGCCGGTACGACGCCGAGCGCGGCCGCGGTCTCGTCGCCCATGGCGAGCGCGTTGAGCGCCTCGGCCCGTCGGCGCAACCAGGCCCATCCGGCCGCCACGGTGACCGCGGCGAGCGGCACCTGCGCCCAGGTGGCACCGCCCAGGCTGCCCAGCAGCCACATCATCGCCGACCTGGCCGCCTCGCCCCGGGCCGCGCCGAACACCATGACCGTGGTGACGGCCTCGAAGCCGTACGCCAGCGCCGTACCGGTCAGGATCAGCCGCAGCGGTGTCAGGCCCCGCGGGGAGCGGGCCACGGCGTACACGAGCGCCATGGCCGCGAGTGCGGAGACGAAGGCCGAGACCGACAGCGCCCACACCCCGAGCCCGGCGAACGCGCCGAGGAGGATGACGGCGTTGGCGCCCACCGCCGCGCCCGAGGAGACGCCGAGGACGAACGGGTCCGCCAGCGCGTTGCGCACCAGCGCCTGCACGGCCACGCCGACGGCCGCGAGACCCGCTCCGACGACGGCGCCCAGCAGCACCCGCGGCAGCCGGATCTCCCAGACGATGGCGTAAGCGGCCGCGTCGCCCGCGCGGACGGTGCCGCCGCTGAGTCCGGCCCACAGGAAGCGCGCCACCTCGGCCCAGCCGATCCCGGCGGCGCCGAGCCCGACACCGCCCACGAGGGACAACAGGAGCAGCACCGCCAGGGACAGGCTGAGCGGCAGCACGGATATGCGGCTGGGAGCCGTACTTCGGCGCACGGGGGCCGTCCTTCACACGGGCCGCCTGCTGGACGTCGAGCAGGAGGAGCCCGTGCGGCCGTACCCGGCCGGGCGATCCCCTCTCGCAGTCCACGGCGAGCAGTCAACGGGTCGACACACCCCCGCGCAGGCGATCGGGCTCGCACGGCGACCAGCGGATCCGGTGCCGTGCACACCGTTGCGGGTCAGCGCCGGACTCTCACCGGACTTCCCCCACGGGAGGCAAGGGCAGCCTAACAAACGGACCCCGGCGAGTCTTTCGGCGCAGGAGGCGCCGGTGACCGCGTGCCCTTGAGTGATGTTCGAGGGATCTGACGTCCCGCCTGGGGAGGGCCTGTGGCGGGGGTGCGGCCCGGGCCGCGAACAGGCCCGGGGCCGAGCCCTGCCGCGACGCGCGGGCGGGCGCTTCCGGGGTGGTGGCGTGCCGCGCCGGGGGTCAGAAGGGGGCGGTGTCGGGGATCATGTGCATCGCCGCCTCCTCGGCCGACGCCCCGGCTCCGTCCGGTCCGACGTCGGAGGCGAACAGGTCGGATGCGGTGTTCTGCCGGGTGCCCTGGTCCGGGGCGACCAGCCGTCCGGCGCGTTCGCCACCGACCTCGTCGTCGATCGGTTCGCCGTCCCGGTCCCACAGGTCGCCGATGCCGTCGCCCTCCGGGACTCCGATGTCGGGCACCTCCTCCGCGAGGCGCTCGTCCAGGCTCTCCCCCCGCCACCGCTCCGCCGCCGTGACGCCGGTGTGTTCCACGCCCCACGGTCTCTCCGGAGGTGAGTACCCCGCGTCCAAGAACTCGTCGCCGCCCCGGTAGTCCAGGGTGTCCGACGCGTCCAGCAGGCCGGCGTCGTCCCGCGCCTCGGCCCCGTCCGGCTGGTAGACCTCGTCACCCATCATCTCGGTCATGTGTGCTCCCTCGGTGTCCGGGCCGGGTCCGGCAGGGCCTCCCCCGGCGGCCGTGGCGGCAGTCGCCGCGTCCACTGTCGTGTGCCGTCGTGCGGATCAGGTGCCGTCGCCCGGCCTGAGAGGGCTCACCCGGGGCACCGACGCCTTGCCCGTGTCGGAGACCTCACCGCCCCTCCAGCGGACCGGGATCGGGGTCGTCTCGTCGGGCGGTGTGACGAGGACGGCCGCCGGTGTCACGGTGGTGACACCGGTGATCGCCGGACGGGTGTATGTCATCGCCGACCAGGCGTCGGCTCCGGGGGCCAGCGTCACGGTCCGTGTCTCCTCGCCGGTGGCCCGTTCGGGATCCGGGGTGACCGCCTCGCCCGCGCCGTCGGCGAACGCCAGGCCGGGGAAGCCGTGCACCGTGCAGGTGCGGCGGGAGACGTTGGTCAGGACGATGGCGAAGTTCGCCTGCCCGGCGCCGGGGTGGCCGGCCCCGACGGACGCCTTCAGGTCGGCGGTGCGGCAACGGCGTGTCGCAGCCGGTACGGCGGACTCCGGTGACGCGGGTGCCGGCGCCGGGTGGTGGTGTCGGCGCGGGGTCCGGGCCGGCGGACGGTCCGGCGGGGCCGCCGGCGGAAGGTGCCGGAACGCCGGCGGTCCTTGCCGGCGCCGAGGTGACGGGTCCGCTCGGACCGTCCTGCGCGGTGCCGTCCGTGCCCCGGCCCGCGCACCCGGCGAGTACGGCGCAGCCGAGGAGCACGCCGGGCAGGAGGATGCGGTGCGTCATGTCTCTTCCCGAGGTCACCGGCGCCGCAGCAGGTACTTGTGCCGGCCGGACAGCACGAGTTCGCCGCGCTGGTTGTGGATGGTGGCGGACGTGGTCACCACTCCGTTGTCGTCCCGGGGCTCCAGGGCGGTGATGGTGAGGGCCGGGTACAGGGTGTCCCCGGAGTGCACTTCGGCCAGGAAGGCGCAGGACAGTTCGAGGAAGCTGAGGAACACCTCGCCGATGAAGTGCGGGAACAGGGTGGCGCCGGGGGCGGTGAAGGCGAGGACCTGCAAGCCGTGCACCACCGGTGCCGAGTGCCCGTGCCTGCGTGCCCACTCGGCGTCGTAGTGCACCGGGTGGTTGTCCGCGGAGACGGTCTGGAAGGCGGCGGCGTGGGCGTCCGTCAGGGTGCGGCTGGGTGCCCGGAAGACCTCGCCGACGCGCAGGTCCTCGAACGTCCTGGCCGGCACGACGTGGAAGGCCTCGGGATCGAACGCCGCCGGCGTCGCCGGGGTGGCGGGAGGTTGCGTCATCGAGTCGTCCTCTCGTGGGGGTGGGGTGCCGCCGGCCGGTCGGGCGGCGCAGGCCGGCCTGCCGGCGCGGGGCGACGGGGCGGCCGGGAGGTGGGGGGCGTCGCTGGTGAAGTACGCGCCGCCGGCGACGTGGGCGGTGGTGTCCCGCACGGTGAGCGAGGTCGGGTTCTCCAGTCCGTCGGCGCCGGTGGGCACCACCCGGTGCCGGCCGCCGGGCGGACCAGATCAGGGCGATCTCGTTGTCCGCGCAGATCGCGCACGGTGCCCCGGTCCGGGGTGAACCCCGAGACCGCGCCGCGCGGGAGGTCCCGCGGCCGGCCGGTCACGGCCGCGGGGGGCCGCGTTCCCGGGCGGTACGTCGTCGGGGGCGGGTGGCCGGCCCGGGTCAGCGACCGGAGCGCGCGGCGCTCAGGATCAGGTCGGTGACGGGCCCGGGGTCGCTCACGGACACCGCGTGCGGGGCGCGGACGGCTACGGTGCGGGCGCGGGCGCGCCGGGCCATCCACCGCTCGGCGGCCGGCGGGATGTTGCGGTCCTCGGTCGCCACGAGGTACCAGCTGGGGATCCGCTTCCACGCGGCGGCGGTGGCGGGCTCCTGGAGCGCGGCGAGGGTGATCGGCCGCTGTCCCACGGCCATGACCTGGGCGGTCCGGACGGGGACGCCGGCCGCGAACTGCCGGCGGAACAGGTCTTTCCTGATGACCAGTTCCTCGCCCTGTCCGCCGCCGGGCAGCGGGTAGTGCCGGGTGACGGTGGCCTGTCCCAGGGTGCTTCCGGGGAACCGGTCGGTCAGCTGGAGCGCGCTCTCCCCGACCTCGGGCACGAAGGCGGCGACGTACACCAGCGCCTTGACGTGCGGGGTGTCGGCCGCGGCCTGGCTGATGACCGCTCCGCCGTAGGAGTGCCCCACCAGCACGACCGGTCCGGTGACGCTGTCGAGGACACTGCGGATGTAGGCGGCGTCGCTCGCCAGTCCGCGCAGGGGCAGGGCCGGCGCCAGCACGCGGTGGCCGTGCCGCTGGAGGCGTTCGACCACGCCGCTCCAGCTGGAGGCGTCGGCGAACGCGCCGTGGATCAGGACCACGGTGGGTGTGTCCGGACGTGGGTGCGCTCTGCCCGTGTCGTGGGCCGCCGCCGGGGCGGAGTGCGCGGCGCCCGCGGTGCCCAGCGCGGCGGCGCCGGCCAGGAGGGACGCGGTCACGGTGCGGCGGGAGATCGGTGCGTTCATGGGTGGCTCTCTGTGAAAGGGGTGGGCTCGGCAGCCGGTGTGTCAGGCGGAGGTGGCCCGGACGGCTTCCTCGATCAGGTCGGCGACGCGCTCGGGGTGGGAGAGCATCACCAGGTGGGAGGAGTCGACCTCGACGGTGGTCATGCCGGCCCGCTGGTAGCCGTAGCGCTCCACGTCCGGGTTGATGGTGTGGTCGGAGGAGGCGACCAGGCCCCAGGAGGGCTTGGTCTTCCAGGCGGCGGCCGGTGCGGCGTCGGCGAACGCCTGGGCCGCGAGGGGACGCTGCGAGACGGCGAGGACCTCGGCGAGGCGGGCGTCGACATCGGCGGCGAAGACGGCCGGGAACTTGTCCGGCCGGACCGACACGTCGGTGCCGTTCCCGGTCGAGCCCTCGAGGGGGAAGGGCGTGTAGACGAGGGCGGCGGCAAGGTCGGAGTCCGGGAAGCGGCCCTGGAGTTCGCCGAGGCTCTCGCCCTTCTCCAGGGCGTAACCGGCCAGGTAGACCAGCGCCCGGACGTTGTCCTCGGTGCCGGCGACCGTGATGACGGCGCCGCCGTAGGAGTGGCCCACCAGGACGACGGGACCGGGGATCTGACGGACGATCGAGGCGACGTACGCGGCGTCACCGATCAGGCTGCGGTTGGGGACGGCCGGGGCGACCACGTCCAGACCGCGGGCGAGGAGCCGGGGGATCACCTGGGCGTAGCTGGAGGCGTCGGCGAACGCGCCGTGGACGAGGACGACGGTCGGCTGGGGGGAACGGGACATGGGAGTGCCCTTTCGGGGGTCGTGGGTGGGGTGTGCGGGCCGGACTGCCGGCCGTGGCGGATCGCGGTGGGCGGGAGCCGCCGGTATGTGAGTGACCTTAGAGCCGACGTGCGAGGTGTGTTTGTCCGTCAGTGCCCTGGTCGTGGTCTGTGCGTGCCCGGGCGGCACGGTCAGCCGGCCCGGTCGGCGAGGAGGTCCAGGAGTTCGCGGTTGACGACGTCCGGTCGTTCTTCCCGGCCCAGGTGTCCGCACCGGGCGAGGGGCACTGCGCGGACGTCGCGGGCCATGCCCTTCGACACGTCGGAGACGTCGCAGGCATGGCCGACGGCGCCGAAGTCCTCGCCCCCGCAGGGTCGGCACGAGTGGGTGAGCCAGGTCTCCTCGCGGCCAGCGACGAGTGCCTCGGGCAGGCCGGGCACGCCGAGGAAGGTGACAACCGGTAGCCCTGCCGGGCGAGGCGTACGTCGCAGGTCCCGGCGACGATCCGGGTGGGCGTGTTGTCCATGGCCACGAGCGGGTCGATGCGCTCGGGGTGGTCCTTGGCGAACCGGGTGCCGACGCGGGCTCCGCGGTCGTGGCCGGCCAGGGCGATCCGCCCGTTCCCGAGGTGGTCCGCCGGCGCCCTGATGTCGCCCGCCACGGTCCGCCTGCCGGAGCCGGAGGCGGGCATGTCCGTGTCGCCGTCACCGCGCGGATCCGGTGCGACGACGGTGAACCGCTCCGCCGGCGTGTCCGGCCATGGTGCTCTCAGGTGGTCGCTCACGGGGGCCGTGGCCAGGCCAGGGGGACGCCGGGCCGGCCGGTCGTTCCTCGGTGCGCCACTCGCCGTCCCCGTAGCGCACCGCCGGTGTCCCGGGCCCCGTGCGGAGCGTGCGCGGGAAAACGCCGGGCGGCCCGCGTTCGCGGACCGCCCGGCGCACCCGGCCGTGCCGGGGTCAGTCCTGGTCGCCGGAGCTGTCCGCGGGCGCGAGGAGTACGGCCGTACGGCTGCTGTGGACGACGGCGTCGCTGACCCGGGGGTGGATGAACGCCTCGAGCGCCCCGCGGTGGTGGGGGCTGAGGATCAGCAGGTCGGCCTGCCGCTCCTCGGCGGCGGCGGAGATCGTGGTGGCTATCTGGGTCGTCAGGGCGTTCGCGAGGACGCCCTCGGCCTCGACGCCCGCGTCACGCAGCGAGGTGACGGCCTCGTCGAGGATGGCCCTGCCCTGCTCGTCGTCCTCCAGGGAGACGACGGTGGCGAGCGTCGCCGTGGAGGCGGCGATGTGCAGGACGCCGACCTCGGCGCCGGTCAGCCGGGCCATGTCACCGGCCAGGCGTACGACGGAATGACGGGCGGGGCTGGAGTCGACGGCTACGAGAATGCGCTGGAACACGGTTCATGTCCTTCGTGAGTACGTGGGGAGGCGTCCGTCGGGCGCGGGTGCCTCAGGTGCGTGATCAAGCATTTCCCCGAACACCCGGTGGTGCCGGTGTGTTCCGTCCCGCGTGCCGCTTGCCCGGGGTCACCACGGGGCCGGCGGTGGCGTGGAAGGCATGGGTCACCTCCGGTGCGGTGCCCGCCACGAGCAGGGCGCGGGCCTGCTCCTCGTCACGGCGGTCGTCGGCGGTGAGCCTGCTGTGGTGCTGGGCCAGGTGCTCCGCCCAGGAAGCCACGACGTAGTTCTCGATGAACCGTTCGGGATCGCCGCCGTCCTGGAAGAGTCCCCAGGTCAGGGCTCCGGTGCGGTGCCGGGAACGGGCCACGTGCCGCATGCGGTCGGTGAAGGCCGCCCAGTCGCGCGGAGCGATCCGGTACGTGACGGAGACGAGTACCGGACCGTCGGCCGGTCCGGGTTCGAACACCAGGGGCGGAACGGGCCAGTGGTCGGAGGGGCTCGGGTCGAGCCCCTCCGCGGTGTGCAGCGGCCACCGGCGCACACTCAGGGCACAGGCCACGAGCAGCCCGGCGCCGAGCAGAAGGGAGACGGTCAGTCCCAGCCCGTCGGCCAGCGCGCCCCACACGGGTGCGGTGAGCGCCTGTCCGCCCTGGAACACCACGAGGTAGACGGCGAGTCCGCGCCCCCGCACCCACCCGGGCAGCCGTTGCTGCACGGCGGTGTTGAGGGTGGACAGCACACCGATCCAGGCCAGTCCCGCGGGCAGCAGCGCGGCCGCCGCGAGCCAGGGGGTGCGGGTGGTGGCCAGCACGACCAGCGTCCCGGCGAAGACGGCCGCCCCCGCGGCAAGGGTGCCGTTGGCGCCCAGCCCGCGCCGGATCACGGGCAGCGCGAAGGCGCCGCCCACCGCACCGGCGCCCACGACGCCGAGCAGCAGCCCGTACCCGTCCGACCCGAGTCCCAGGGAACGGTTCGCGACGAGGGGAAGCAGCGACCACAGGGCGGCTCCGCCCGGGATGAACACAGCGGTGCGCAGCAGGACCCGGCGGACTCCCGGAGCGTGCCGGACGTAGCGGCGGCCGGCCTGCACGGCCGCGAGAAGCCCCTCGCCCGGGGCGGCGGGCCGTGGCGGGACCGGCCGGTGCCACAGCAGGAGCACGGCCGCGATGCCCAGGTACGACAGGGCGTTGAAGGCGAAGACCCAGCCCGCGCCCGCCGCGGCGACCACCGCGCCGCCGAGGGCCGGGCCCACGGCGCGGGCCAGGTTCATGTTCACGGCGCCCAGCGCCGCCGCCTGCCCCAGCTGCCCGCGCTCCACCAGTTCCGGCTGGATCGCCTGCCAGGCCGGGCCCATCAGGGCAGTGCCGCAGCCCAGCAGGAAGGTGAGGCTCAGCAGGAGGCCCGGGGCGAGCGCGCCCCGGAACGCGAGCACGGTGAGCGCGGTGGAGACGGCGAGCATGGCGAACTGGGCGGCCAGCAGCACCTTGCGTCGGTCGTAGCGGTCGGCCAGCACCCCGGAGGGCAGGGCGAGCAGGACGACCGGGAGGCTGGAGGCCGTCTGCACGAGTGTCACCAGGGCGGCGCCGTGCCCGACCAGGAGCCACTGGGCGCCGACCGTCTGCATCCAGGTGCCGGTGTTGGACACCAGTTGCGCGATCCACAGCGCGCGGAAGACGCGCGCCGCGAGCGGTGCCCACGCCGGGTGCCGCGCCGGGTTCACGACTGCGGCCTCGTCCAGTCGGCGTCGGAGGCCCGGTGGCGGCGGACGGTGATCAGGGTCGCCGTGAGCAGCGCCAGGGCCAGGGCCAGGACGGGGAGGAGTTCGGCGTGCCGCAGGAGCAGGGCACCGGCGAGGGCGCCGAGGAACATGGCCAGGACGGAGAGGACCCGCCGGCCGGGCCGGGGGGTGGCCCCGCCGGCCGGGGCGGAGTCCGCCGCCAGACCGGTCAGGGTCAGGGTCAGGACGGTCGTGGTCAGGTCCGGGACGCCGAGGCGCCGGGCGACGGCGTTCTGGAGCCCCATGGCGATGCCCAGCAGCACGATGAGGGTGTACTTCACCGGGCCGGTCACCTCCCCGTCCGCGACCGCGACGGTGAGCACCGTGCCGGCGACCAGGAGCGCCTGGACGGCGGTGGCCGCGGTCAGCATCCGGCCGCGGTGCGCGGCGTAGCGGGTGCCGAAGCGGCCTCCGGCCAGGGCCCCGGTGAGGAACGACATCATGGAGACGACGGACGCGGGTGCGGACAGGCCCGGCGCGCCGGCCAGGGCGAAGCCGAGGAAGACGACGTTGCCCGTCATGTTGGCGACGAAGACGTGTCCGAGGGCCAGGTAGGTGACGGCGTCGACGAGGCCGGTCACCACGGTCAGTCCCAGCAGCAGCGGGGGCAGGGGGCCGTGCCGGTCGCCCCGCGGTGGGACCAGTGTGCGGGCGGCGTCAGTCAGCAGTCCGCGCATGCCGCGTCCCCCCGTCCGTGGTGGGGCCGGCGGGGCCGCGGTGCAGCGCGGAGCGGGTGAGCAGTCCGCTGGCCGGGCCGATGACGATCGCCGCGAGGGAGATCCACAGCGGCCAGGGGACCGGCCCGAGGAGGTCGTCGAGGGACCAGTGGCCGGGGCCGGTCAGGGCCAGGGCCGCGGCGGCGGTGACGAGGACCAGCGGGTACTCGTAGCCGTCGTTCTGCACCCAGAGCCCCTTGTGCCGTTTGACCGTCCCGGCCACCGTCATCACTCCCATGGCGGCCATCGCCGCCAGCGGGGTGAGGAGGCCGGCCGCCAGGAACAGGCCGGCGCCGATCTGGCTGCCGCCCGCGGCGAGCGCGGTGAGTCTCCCGCCGCGGAAGCCGTCACGGCGGAATTCCTCGGTCCCTCCGGCCAGCCCGTTGCCGCCCAGCCGGAAACTGACCTTCTGCACTCCGTGCCCGGCGATGAGGAGTCCCACCACCAGCCGGAGCACCAACAGTCCGCTGTCCATCGCGTCGTCTGCCTGTTCCTGACGTCCGTCGTCAACCGTGGGTGGTGGGTCAGCCGGCGGCGTGCTCGCCGATGACCGTCTGCGCGTAGACGACCCCGAGGCCGTAGGTGCCGCCGTGCTCCTTCACGACGTCCATGACCGGCAGGTACGTGTCCGTACGCGCCCAGTCCCGCTGGAGCTCCAGCAGCACCTGCACCCAGGTCACCGGGACCACGCCGGCCTGGACCATGCGCTGCACGGCGTGTTCGTGGGCCTGCGGGCTGACACCGCCGGACGCGTCGGTGACCACGTACACCTCGTAGTCCTGGGCGAGCGCGGACAGGGCGGGCAGCACGATGCAGACCTCGGTCCACAGGCCGGCGAGGACCAGCTTCTTGCGGCCGGTGGCCTTGACCGCCTCGACGAAGGCGGTGTCCTCCCAGGCGTTCATCGAGGTGCGGTCGATGATCTCCCGGCCGGGGAAGACGGCCGCGAGCTGCGGCAGGAGCGGACCGGAGAAGGACTCGGCGGCCACGGTGCTCAGGACCACCGGCACGTCGAAGACCTTGGCTGCCTTCGCCAGGCCGACGGTCGCGTTGATGATCGCGGTGCGGTCGCCGCTGCCGGTGCCGAAGAACATCTGCGGCTGGTGGTCGATGAACAGCACCGCGCAGTTGTCGGGGGTGAGCAGGTCCGGGCTGGGAGCAGCGGTGACCTGGGCGATGTCGGCCATGAGGGTGCCTTTCGGTGCTGGGTCGGTACGGTCCGGACGGCCGTCCGGGCGGTATGCCTGGTGGGGAGGGAAGGAGCCGGGGGCCACCGGTGCGGCTCGCCGCATCCGGACGGGATGCGGCGAGGCGCGTGCGAGCCCCTGGCGCGGCTGCTTCGCCGTCACGTTAGGTCCGGCGGTCCCGGCCCGGTTTCTGGTGAGCGCACCGGCGTTTGCCCGAGAGCGCACGGCCTCGCGGGCGGCCCGGGCGACGACGGCACCGGTGGCCTTCGCGTCGCGCGGGTGATCGGGGCAGCGGGCTTCGCCGGCCCGCCGCGGGGTACCCGGAGCCGTGCCGGGCCGGGATGTGGTGCCGTTCCGGCGGCGGAGCGAGGGAGCGGGACATGACCGGCGAGGGTTCGCGCGGACGGCGGGCGAGGCGTCTGCGGGAGACGGCCGCCGACGTCTTCGGCTGGCAGGAGCTGCGTCCCGAGCAGCTCACGGCCATGGAATGGGTGCTGGAGGGCGAAGACGCGCTCGTGGTCATGCCGACCGGGTCCGGCAAGTCCGCCGTGTACCAGGTGCCGGGTCTGCTGCTGTCCGGCCCGGTGGTCGTCGTGTCACCACTGCTGGCGCTCCAGCGGGACCAGATCGCGGGACTGCCCGGCGGTGAGCACGAGCCGGGCGCCGTCGCCGTGAACTCCGACCTGAGCGCGGCCGAAACGAACGCCGCCTGGGACGCCGTACGGCGCGGCGCGGTGCGTTTCGTCTATCTGTCGCCCGAGCAGCTGGCCAAGGACGAGGTGGTCGACCGGCTGGCCGAGGCGGATCCCGGCCTGTTCGTCGTGGACGAGGCCCAGTGCGTGTCGTCCTGGGGCCACGACTTCCGGCCCGACTACCTGCGCCTGGCCCAGGCGGTACGGCGTCTGGGGCGGCCCCCCGTGCTCGCGCTCACCGCGACCGCCGCTCCCCCGGTCCGGCAGGACATCCTCGACCGGCTCGGCATGGACGGCGCCCGGCAGCTCGTCACCGGGTTCGACCGCCCCGAGATCAGGCTCGAAGCGCACCGTCACCTGGAGGAGGACGAACGACGGCGTGTCGTCGTGGAGCAGGCCGCCGCCGGGCCCAAGCCCGGCATCGTCTACGCGGCGACGCGGAAGGACACCGAGTACTACGCGGCGGAGCTGACCGCTCTCGGCCTCACCGCGCGGGCGTACCACGCCGGTCTGCGCGCCGCCGAGCGCCGGCAGGTCCACGAGGACTTCCTGACGGGCGGCACGGACGTGGTGGTGGCGACCTCGGCCTTCGGGATGGGGATCGACAAGGAGGACGTACGGTACGTCCTCCATGCGTCGCTGCCCGGTTCCCTGGACGCCTACTACCAGGAGATCGGGCGGTGCGGCCGGGACGGGCGCCCCGCGCTCGCCGTGCTGCACTACCGCGCGCAGGACACGGGCATGCGGGCCTACTTCAGCGGCCGCCCGCCGAGCAGGGACACCGTGGCGGCCGTGGTGGAAGCCGTCCACGACCACGGCGACGATCCGGCGGGGCTGAAGGAGCTGCGCCGGGAGACGGGCATGTCGCGGGCCCGGGTCACCACGGCCGTGAACCTGCTGGAGGAGGCCGACGCCGTGGTGACGGACGCCTCGGGTGCCGTCCGGCCGGTCGCGGGCACCGCCCCGGCGACGGCGGTGCGGCGGGCCGAGGACAACGCCGAGGCCCACAAGCGCATGGACCGGTCGAGGGTCGAGATGGCCCGCGCGTACGCGGAGACGACCGGCTGCCGGCGGCGTTTCCTGCTGGGCTACTTCGGCGAGGAGTACCCGGCGCCGTGCGGCAACTGCGACATCTGCGACGAGCGGGAGGCCGCGGAAGACGACGGGACGGCCGCCGGACGGCGGCCGGCGCACCCGGACGCGGGCTCCTATCCGGTCGGAGCCGCCGTGCGTCACGACCAGTGGGGCCGGGGCACGGTGCTGAGCGAGGACGGGGACCGGATCACCGCCCTCTTCGACGACGTCGGCTACCGCACGCTCTCCCTCGACGCCCTGGCCGCCCGGGACGACCTGCTCACGGTGACGGACGAGCCGGCCGGGGGCGGTGACTGAGACTCCGCACCGCGCGGCGGCCGGGACGTCCGCGGGCCGGCGCCGGCCGCCGCTCAGAGGTCGCCGAACAGCCGCTCCTCGGCGCGCAGCGTGTGGGCCGCGACGCGCTCGCCCAGAAGGACTCCCGCCTCGTCGGCCGAGCGGGTGTGGATGCCGGAGTACACGCGGGCGTCCACGTTGTCCTTCGAGAGCCGGCTCCAGGAGGTGTAGGTGCGGACGACACCGGGGGCGGTGGGGCTGGTCAGCTCGAAGGGCGCCGTGCGCGGCCCGGTGAGCGCGGTCAGGACGGTCTGCGCCGCGCCGGCGTAGGTGCCGTGGCCGCTGGGGTAGTCGGGGTGCGCCGGTGTGGTGTGCAGCGGGGTCCAGCCGGGGTCGGGGTCGATGGCGCCCGTGCGGATCGCGGTGACCGGACGCCAGCGCAGATAGGTGTACTTGCTGTCGGAGGTGGCGATCTGCGTGTCCACCAGGGCGACGTGGAACAGCGCCACCAGTCGGGCCTGCCCGGCCGCCGACCGCGGCGACCGGGCCAGCGCGACGCGCAGGGGCTCGGTGTAGAGCGTCAGCGAGGGACCGAACCAGAAGGTGGCGGTCTCCGTCTGCCGCGGGGTGCGGACGGTGCTGTTCGCGGCTCCGTACGCGCGGACCTCGGCGAGATCGTTCCGGTAGCGCTCGGAGGTGAGGGCGGGCGGTGCGGGCAGCCGGTACTGGTCGGCGCGCGCGAGCAGGAAGGGCCGGGCGAGCCGGTTGCCGTACTGCGTGGCCGGGGCGTGGGCGGGCGGTGTCGGCTGCCATACGCCGGGCGCGGCGTCGGGCACCGGGAACGGTGCGTCGACCGAGGCCGGGTCGAGGCCGTCCCCCTGCCGGGAGGCGAGCACCACCCTGGCCTGGCGGGCCCCGGCCTCGACGCCCCGGGTCTCGGCGGCACCGTCCGGGATGCGGTCCAGTGTCGTCGCGAGCGCGGCGTCGAGCTGCCGGGCGCGGGCGGGGATCAGGGCGGTCAGGGAGTCGTGGACGGCGGAGGCGAGGGCCGCGTCCTGGAAGTCGGCCCGGTCGACGCCGTGCGGCACGGTGCGGGTGGCGCGGGCCGCCGCGAGCCAGCTGATGGCCCAGGTGCGGCTGTTGGTGACCTGGGTGGGGGCGCCGGCGGCGGCGATGGACGCGGCCGTGGTGTCGTACCAGTCGAGCGCCACCGACGGACGCGGCCCCTGGTCCCCTGCCGTGGCGGACGTGACGGTCGCGGTGGCGGCGAGGGCCGCGGCGCTCGCCGTCACCAGGGCGGTGCGGGCGAGGCGGGCGGCGCGGCGGGTTCTGCGCGGGTTCACGGAAGTCTCCTTCGCACACTGCTGCGGGTGAATGCTCCGGGCGGGCGCGGGCGTGTACGCGTACGGGAGCGGCCGGCGAACGGGGGCCGTACGAACGCTCCGGGACGCGCCGGGACGCCCGGCGTCACCTACACAGCGCGGTGGCGACGCGCATCAGATCGACGGCGCGCCGCACGGTGAGCCGCTGGGAAAGCCACATGCCGGGCACGCTAGCCGCAGCCCCGGCTCCGGGACAACCGGGCGGTGTTGGTCGCCCGTCCGCTGCAACATCCTCTTCGTCGCGCCGACATACGGCCGCCATGCCGCGCGATCCGGCGTTCCGTCCCCACACGGAGACGGCCGTCGGGCGCCTCGTGGTCATCCGGCGCATGAAGCCGTCCGGTTCCGCCCTGGAGCAGATGCGCGACCCGGTCCTCCCGCGCCGAGGACGTCGCCCGGACCCTCCGCCCCCGTCTCGCCCGGCCCACGACGCACCCCTGAGCAGGCCCGGCCCGGCGGCGTGGGGGCTACGGGCGGCGCTCCCCGTTCCAGGCGCGGGTCAGGAAGCCGGCGATGAGCGGGGCGATCTCCGGCAGGCGGTCCTCGAGGGCGAAGTGGCCGGTGTCGAACAGGTGGAGTTCGGCGTCGGGCACGTCGCGGAGGTAGGCGCGGGCGCCCGGTTCGGGGAAGAACGGGTCGCGGGTGCCCCAGGTGATCAGGGTCGGCGGCCGGTGCAGACGCAGCCATTCCTGCCAGGCCGGGTAGGCGGCGATGTTGGTCTTGTAGTCGTAGGCCAGCGCGCGCTGTGCCTGCTTGCGGCCGGGCAGGTCGAGGAAGTGCTGGTCCAGCAGCCAGCCTTCCGGGGCGATCAGTTCGGGGTCGACGGTCCCGGTCTCGTACTGGGCGCGGGTGGCGTCCAGGGTGAACAGGCCGAGGACGGCCTGCTCGGCGCCGGGTACGTCGGGAGTGAGGGCGGTGAACGCGCGGGCGGCGTCCGACAGGCCCTCGGTGTACGCGTTGCCGTTCTGCACGATCAGGCCGGCGACCCGCTCCGGACGGCGCAGCGCCAGGCGGAAGCCGACGGGGGCGCCGAAGTCGAAGAGGTACATCGCGTAGCGGGTCAGCCCCAGGCGTTCGGTGAAGCCCTCGACGACATCGGCGAGCCGGTCGAAGGAGTACGTGAACCCGTCCGGGGCGCGGGTGTGTCCGAAGCCCGGATAGTCCGGGGCGATGAGCCGGTGGTGACGGCCGAGGGTGTCGATGAGGCGGCGGAACTGGTGCGAGGCGGAGGGGAAGCCGTGCAGGAGCAGCAGCACCGGGGCGTCCGGGCGCTCGGGCAGGGACTCCCGGTAGAAGACGTCCACTCCGTCGACCTCGGCGAACCGGTGGGCGGACCGGGCCGGGACGGCGATGCCGGGCGTGTTCGCGTACGTCATGTCACATGCCTCCAAGGCGTGAAGTCGCATTAGTCCTACGTCACTTCGTTTAATGCGTCAACCGCGTGGTTTAGCATTAGTCCATGGCTGACAGCGCACCGCTCACCGGCGAGCCCCTGGCCCTGGACCTGGTCAACACCCGTCCACGGGGCGCCGACGGCCGCACGGACCTGCTCGCCACCTCGCAGCAGCTGTCCCGGTGGCTGGCGCTGCAGGCCGATCGCCTTCCGGAGGACGTCCGGACCGCCACACCGGCCCGGGACGACCTCCTTGCCGTCCACGCCGTCCGCGAGCACACCGAAGCCGCCGTCCGGGCGCTGCTGGACGCGGCCGTGCCTCCCGCGTCCGCGCTGCGCGGGCTCACCGAGGCCCAGCGTGCCGCGCCCCCCGTGCGCGAACTGGGCTGGGACGGCACCGCCGTCACGGCCGTCTCCCGCCGCTCCGGCCCGCTCGGCGTCCGGCTGGCGGCCGCACTGGCCGAGGCCACGGCGGACCTGCTGACGGATCCGGCGATCGCCGGGCTCAAGGAGTGCGAGGCGGGCGACTGTGTGATGCTCTTCCTGCCGTCACACCCCCGCCGCCGCTGGTGCTCCCCCACCCGCTGCGGCAACCGGGCCCGGGTCGCCCGCTACTACCGGCGGCACAACCCGGCCGGTACGTCCGGTACTTGACCGGTCCCCTCGCCTCACGCCCCGCTGCCACGCCCCGGCTGACGCCGGCGGCCACCAAGGGGCGCTTCCCCGGTGCGCCGGCCCGCCCGGGAGTGCTCCCGCCCGTCTCCGGGCCGCACGCGGCACGGCGGCCGGTGCGGGCTCCGCGTGCGCCCGCTCCCGGTGACCTCGCGCGCCCTCCCGAGGCGGGGTCGAGTGGTGCTCTAGACCGTCACCACAGCCTTTCACCACGTAACTGCCGCTGTTTCAGAGGCGAAAGGACTCACAGCGATGTTGTCTACGAACGCGGGCCGGACATGACCCGGCGCGTCGTGATCACCGGTGTCGGTGTACGCGCCCCCGGCGGCAACGGAACGAAGGCGTTCTGGGACCTGCTGTCGGCCGGCCGCACCGCCACCCGGAGCATCTCCTTCTTCGACGCGTCGCCGTTCCGTTCGCGGATCGCCGGCGAGGTCGACTTCGACGCGGCGGCCGAGGGCTTCGGCCCGCGCGAGATCCGCCGCATGGACCGGGCCACGCAGTTCGCGGTGGCCTGCACCCGCGAGGCGGTCGCGGACAGCGGACTGGACCTGTCCGCGCTCGATCCGCACCGGGTCGGGGTCAGTCTGGGCAGCGCGGTCGCCTCGGCGACCAGCCTGGAGAACGAGTACCTCGTGATGTCGGACGCGGGCAAGGAGTGGGAGGTCGACCCCTCCTACCTGTCCCCGCACATGTTCGACTACCTCTCCCCCGGCGTCATGCCGGCCGAGGTGGCCTGGGAAGTGGGTGCGGAAGGCCCGGTGACCATGGTGTCCGACGGCTGCACCTCGGGGCTCGACTCGGTCGGCTACGCCGTGCAGCTCATCCGCGAGGGCACGGTCGACACCGTCGTCGCCGGCGCCGCGGACACCCCGATCTCGCCGATCGTGGTCGCCTGCTTCGACGCCATCAAGGCGACGACGACGCGCAACGACGACCCGGCGCACGCCTCGCGGCCCTTCGACGGCACGCGCAACGGGTTCGTGCTCGCCGAGGGCGCCGCCATGTTCGTGCTGGAGGAGTACGAGGCGGCCAAGAAGCGCGGTGCGCACATCTACGCGGAGGTCGGCGGGTACGCCACCCGATGCAACGCCCACCACATGACGGGCCTGCGCAAGGACGGCCGCGAGATGGCCGAGGCCATCCGCGTCTCACTGGACGAGGCACGCCTGGACGGCACCAGGATCGACTACATCAACGCGCACGGTTCGGGCACCAAGCAGAACGACCGTCACGAGACGGCCGCGTTCAAGCGTTCGCTGGGGCAGCACGCCTACGACGTGCCGGTCTCCTCCATCAAGTCGATGGTCGGCCACTCGCTGGGTGCCATCGGCTCCGTCGAGATCGCCGCGTCGCTGCTGGCGATCGAGCACAATGTCGTGCCGCCGACGGCGAACCTGCACACCCCCGACCCCGAGTGCGACCTCGACTACGTGCCGCTGACCGCGCGGGAACAACGCGTGGACACGGTGCTCACGGTCGGCTCCGGCTTCGGCGGCTTCCAGAGCGCGATGATCCTGCACCGTCCGGAGGTGGCCGCGGCATGACCACCGTGATCACGGGCATCGGGGCGGCCACGCCCAACGGCCTGGGCACCGAGGCGTTCTGGAAGGCGACGCTGACGGGCACCAACGGTGTCCGGGAGCTGACCGGCTTCGACACCTCCGCGTACCCCTCGCGGCTGGCCGGGCAGATCGTCGACTACGACGCCAAGGCCCATCTGCCCAGCAGACTGCTGCCGCAGACCGACGTGTCGACCCGCTACGCCCTGACCGCCGCCGCCTGGGCCCTCGCGGACGCGGGGGTCGACGAGAACACCCTGCCCGACTACGACATGGGCACGGTCACCTCGAACGCCCTGGGCGGTTTCGCGTTCACCCACCAGGAGTTCAACAAACTCTGGTCGAAGGGCTCGGAGTTCGTCTCCGTCTACGAGTCCTTCGCCTGGTTCTACGCGGTCAACACCGGCCAGATCTCCATCCGGCACAAGCTGCGCGGTCCCAGCGCCGCGCTGGTGGGCGAGCAGGCCGGCGGCCTGGACGCCGTCGGGCACGCCCGGCGCACCGTGGGGCGCGGCACCAAGCTCGTGGTGTCCGGCGGTGTGGACGCCGCGTTCGATCCCTGGGGCTGGGCCTCCCAGCTGGCGGGCGGCCGGGTCACCACCGCCACCGACCCGGAGGCGGCGTACCTGCCGTTCGACGAGCGGGCGGCCGGCTATGTGCCCGGCGAGGGCGGCGCGATCCTCATCGCCGAGGACGCCGCGAGCGCCCGTGAGCGCGGCGCGCCCCGGATCTACGGCGAGATCGCCGGCTACGCCTCGACGTTCGACCCCAAACCGGGCTCCGGCCGCGAGCCCGGGCTGCGCCGGGCGGCCGAACTGGCCCTGGCCGACGCGGGTCTGGCGCCCGCCGACATCGACGTGGTGTTCGCCGACGCGGCCGGCCTGCCCGAGCTCGACCGGATCGAGGCGGACGCGCTGCGCGCCGTCTTCGGCCCGCGGGGTGTGCCGGTGACCGCGCCCAAGGCGCTGACCGGCCGGATGTACGCGGGGGGCGGCCCCGCGGACCTGGTGAGCGCGCTGCTCTCGATCCGGGACGGGGTCGTCCCGGCCAGCGGCTTCACCGCCCGTGTCCCCGACGCCTACGGCATCGACCTGGTGACCGGCGAACCGCGTACCCGCCCGGTGTCGGCGGCCCTCGTCCTCGCACGCGGGCGCTGGGGCTTCAACTCGGCCGTCGTCGTCACGCGCCACACCGACCACTGAGCTGCCGTACGCCGGCGGTTCCCACCTGACAGGAGAAGGCCCTCATGGCTCAGCTCGCCATCGAAGATCTGCGACGCATCCTCATCGCCTGCGCCGGCGAGGACGACAGCCTCGACCTGACCGGCGACATCCTCGACAGCACGTTCGAGGACCTCGGTTACGACTCGCTCGCCCTGATGGAGTCCGCGGCGCGCATCAAGCAGGAGTACGGAATCGACCTGTCGGACGACGACATCGCGGACGTGGAGACGCCCCGCGCGCTCCTCGCCCTGGTCAACACCGGCACGGCGTCGGCCGCCGTCTGACGTCCGGGCCCGACCGCATGCCTCCGGGGCCCGTATCCGCTGCCGCTGGGATACGGGCCCCGGCCCCGTCCGCGCCACCGCCCCGAGCCGAGGAGAACCCGCCATGGAACGAACCGTGATCCACCGCACCGAGCACACCCGCGTCGTGTCCGCTCCCGCCCAGGTCGTCTACGACCTGGTGGCCGATGTCACCCTGTGGCCCGCGGTGTTCGGGCCCAGCGTGTACGTGCGCCACCTCGAACGCGACGAGCGCAGCGAGGTCTTCGAGATCTGGGCGCAGGTCAACGGGAAGGTCACCAGCTGGACGTCGCGGCGGGTCCTCGACCCCGCGCGCCGCTACGTGAGCTTCCGGCAGCAGCGCAGCTTCGCACCGGTCACCTCGATGGCCGGCAGCTGGCTGCTGCGAGAGCTGCCCGACGGCCGCACCGAGGTGGTGCTGCGCCACCGCTTCAGCGTCGAGGACGACGCGCCCGCCGCCGTCGAGGCGCTGCTGACCGCGCTGGACCGCAACAGCGGCGAGGAACTGGCGGCGCTCGCCCGGGTCGCCGAGCTCGGCCACCCGGTGGCCGACGTGGTGTTCTCCTTCACCGACGTCGTCCCGATCACCGGCGGCGCCGCGGCGGCGTACGACTTCGTCAACCGGGCCGATCTGTGGGCCGAGCGGCTGCCGCACGTCGGCCGGGTGCGGCTCACCGAGGAGCAGCCGGGCGTGCAGGACCTGGAGATGGACACCGTCACGGCGGACGGCTCGGCGCACACCACCCGCTCGGTGCGCGTCTGCCACGAGCCGTCGTGGATCGCCTACAAGCAGCACGTGCTGCCGAAGCTGCTGACCGGGCACAGCGGTCTGTGGACGTTCGCGGACGGCCCGGACGGGCCCGTGGCCACCGCCCGGCACACCGTGGCCCTGAACCCGGCGACGGTGCGCGAGGTGCTCGGCGAGCAGGCCACCCTCGCCGACGCCCGTGCCTTCGTGCGCGAGGCGCTGGGCCGCAACAGCCTGACGACGATGACGCACGCCGCCGCGCACACCGGCGAGGACAGCCAGGTCTCCGCGGCCTGAACGCGGGCCCGTACGCGAGCGGCCGCTCCTCTCCCGCACCGGGGAGGAGCGGCCGCGTCATGGCCGTACGCGCGGTGGATCAGTAGTTGCCCAGGCCGCCGCACACGTTGAGGGCCTGCGCGGTCACCGCGGCCGCGTCGTCGCTCACCAGGTACTCGACCATGGCGGCCACTTCACGGGTCTCCACGTAACGGCCCAGCGGCACGCGGGTGGTGATGCGGTCGTGGGTCTCCTGCTCGCTCACGCCCCAGATGCCGGCGTAGTGCTCGCGCACCCGCTCCGCCATCGGGGTCTCGACGAAGCCGGGGCACACCGCGTTGACCGTGATGCCGGTGCGGGCCAGCTCCAGGCCGAGGGCCTTGGAGAAGCCGACCACGCCGTGCTTGGACGCCGAGTAGGGCGCGGCGTGCACGACGCCCTGCTTCCCGCCGGTGGAGGCGATCGAGATGATCCGGCCGGACTTCTTCGCCAGCATGCCGCCGGTGTTGAGGACTTCCTTGGTCATCAGGAAGACGCTGTTGAGGTTCGTGTTGATGACGTCGAACCAGAGGTCGTCCGCGATCTCGTTGGTGGCTCCGCCGCCGCTTCGCCCGGCGTTGTTGACGAGGATGTCGACCGGCCCGAAGCGGTCGACGGCCGCGCGGACGAAGGACCTGATCTGCTCGGGGTCGGACACGTCACACGTGGTGCCGTCGACCTCGTATCCGGCGTCCGTCAACTCCTTGATGGTGTCGGCCAGTTGAGTCTCCTGGCGCGCACACAGGTAGACGCGGGCCCCGAGCCCGGCGAGGCGCCGGGCGATCTCGAGACCGATCCCGCTGGTGGCTCCCGTGACCAGGGCAACCGGCTTGACTGCCTGTGACATGTGTTCTCCCGAATCGCTGTGACGGCAGGTGCCCACCGAGCGTGCTGGGCGCGCCTCGTGCCGTGCTGGAAGGTCCCTGGAAGCGCACCGGCCGCACTCATGCGCCGCCCCGACCGTGCTCCAGAGCGATTCGAGCGCCGGTGGCGATCCTGGCCCGGCCACCTCCCGTCCGACGACCCACGTGAGGAACGCTCATGCCCGCGCCCGTCAGCAGTGACCTCTACACCCAGGTCCAGCAGTTCTACGCCCACCAGATGCAGGCCCTCGACGAGGGCCGGCTGGAGGAGTACACGCAGACGTTCACGAAGGACGGCAGCTTCCAGCACTCACCGGACATCGCCCCGGCCGTCGGCCGTGACGCGATCCTCGAGGAGCTGCGGTCGTTCCTGAAGAAGTACCAGGACGACCCCACGCAGCGTCGTCACTTCTTCAACCAGATGGTCCTGGAGCCGCAGCAGGACGGCAGCATCCGTTCCACCGTGTACGCGCTGATCGTGCGGGTGCGGCCGAACGAGCGGCCGGAGGTGTGGCCCAGCACCGTCGTGCACGACGTCATCGAGGTGACGGACGGCGAGATCCTGCTGCGCTCCCGCGCGGTGAGCTACGACCAGCTGGTCTGACGCCGTGCGGACCACCGCCGCCCCGTCCCCCGCCCAGCTCATGGTCCACGCCGACCTGGCGCTGCGCGGCGCCCTGGCGGCCGTGGCCGGCACCGAGCCCTCGCGGCTCGGGCGGGCCGCGGCCGGAGCCGCCTACCTGGACCTGTGGGTGGGCGACCGGCTGCTGCGCGCCGACGGCGGCAATCACTCGGCCACGGCCAGGTTCCTGCTGCCGCGGCTGCTCATGGAGAGCGTCGACGCCCTGTCCGTGCTGCTGGGCGCGCAGGCGCAGCGGAACACGGGGCCGGGCGCCGCGTACCGGGGTCACGCCCGGCGGCTGCACCGGGCCATGTGGCACCCCGACCACCGTGCGCGGCTCGACGCCGTGACGGCACGGCTGGACGGGCCGCCCACCGGGGAGGACCGGCTGGCCCGGCCCCTCACCTCGGTACGCCCTGCCGCGCTGCCGCTGGACCTGCACGCCCTGCTCGACGAACTGGAGCGGGAACGCCGCGCCGTGGTCGCCGCCTGCGCCCTCGCGCCGACGGCGGCCCCGGCCGGCACCTGGGCCCTGGCCGACCGCTACGCGCTGCTGACCGCGGCGGCCGCTTGTCTGGACGGCTGGCGCGGCACCGGCCGGGGACGGCGGATCACCACCGACCGGGACCGCCTGGTGGCCGCACTGTCCCGGATCGCGATCCGCCTCGGCCTCGAACCGGTCGGCCCGGACACCGAGTTGAGCGGCGCCCTGTTCGACGAGGCGGTCGCGCACTGCCGCCGGCCGGCGGCGCCGGCCCGCACGGCACCCACCGGCACGCGTCGGCTGGTGGGCGCGTGACCGCGCCCGCGGTGGCACACCTGCACGCGGACGGACCCGGCGGAGCCTGGACCGCGGCCGCCGAGTCGGCGCTGCACGCCGGGACCGCCGTGGTGCTGTACGCGTCGGCCGGCTCCTGGAGCGTTCCCGACGGGCCCGGGCTCCGCGTCCTGCTCGGCCGGGAGTACGAGCGGTACCGGGGGGGGGGGGGGGGGGGGGGGGGCCGGGGGGGGGGGGTGGGGGGCGGTGTGGGTTTCCACAAAAAATCGGCAGACGCC
>NZ_JBVHXT010000066.1:0-2134 GCF_055569255.1 Streptomyces sp. NPDC029296 | reverse complement strand
TTTGTTCTCTTGGGGGGGGGGGCTGGCGGCCCCTCCCCCCCCCCCCCCCCCCCCCCCCCCCGCGCGCGCTTCGCCGCCTCGCGGCGGCTCATCAAGCACGCCGCGGCAGCCGTCCAGCACGTGCCGGCGGACGAGCTGGAGCTCGCCCGGGGGCCGGGCGGCCGGCCGTATCTGCGCGGCTGCGACCGGCTCGGTCTGAGCTTGAGCCACACCGGCGACCTGCTGGTGCTCGCCCTGAGCCTGCACGGCCCGGTCGGCGCGGACGCGGAGGCGCTCGGCCGGTCCGGATGCCGTGCCCTGCTCGCGCGACGCGTCTGCACCACACGGGAGTTGGCGGACCTCCGGGCCCTTCCCGCACATGAGCGGGGCGATGCCGTGCTGCGCTTGTGGACGCTGAAAGAGGCCTACACCAAGGCCCTCGGTGTGGGCACGGGGCTGCCCTTCCGCACGTTCGGTTTCCGGGTGGAGGGCACGGCCGCCGCGCTGCACGACGACACCGGCGAGCCGGTGCGCCCGGTGGAGTGGACGTTCACCACTCACCGGCTCGGCACCGGCCACGTCGTCGGCACGGCGTGCGCACGGGCGGCCGGCCCGTAGGCCGGCCGCCCGCTCAGGCGCTGAGCAATCGGTCAGGCGCTGAGCAATCGCTGAGCCGGGGTGAACCGGTCCAGCCGGTCGTCGTTGGCGAGCACCGCGCGGTGCAGCCGTTGCAACCGGGGCGAGGGCTCCACGCCCAGCTCGTCGACCAGGGACTGGCGCAGGGTCTGGAAGACCTCCAGGGCCCGCCAGGGGTGACCGGCGCGGTAGAGGGCGGTCATCAGCTGGGCACACAGGTTCTCGTGCAGCGGTTGCTGGGCGACCAGCATGCGGAGCTCGCCGATGAGTTCCGCGTGCCGGCCCAGCTGCAGGTCGGCCTCGATCCGCAGTTCGAGGGCGCGGGTGCGCGCCTCCTGCATCCCGATGACCTCCATGCGCAGCACCTCGCCCAGTGGCACGTCGACCAGGGCGTTGCCGCGCCACAGGCCGAGGCCCTCGCGCAGTTTCTCGCTCGCGGTGTGCGGAGCGTTCTCGGCCATGGCACGGGTGCCGTGGGCCGTCAGCCGCTGGAACTCGACGAGGTCGCAGCGGATCGGCTCGACCGGGGCGAGCTGGTATCCCCCGTAGGAGGTGGCGAGGATGTCCTTCGCCGTCAGTTCGCCGTCGGCGGGCAGGGCATCGGTGATCTTCTTGCGTAGTTGCAGGATGTATGTCTGCAACGTGGGGGCGGCACTGCGCGGAACGGCGTCTCCCCACACCTCTTCGATCAGTGTCTCCACCGAGACGACACGGCCCGCGCGGATTGCGAGCAGCGCCAGAATCTGCCGGGGTTTTCCGGCAGTCGGTACGATGGATGTGCCGTTTACTCGTGCTCCAAGTGGTCCCAGAACATCGATTTCCATGCACATGAGCATCGCAGGATCGTTGTATGGTGAACCAGTGTGCCCGGCATGAGCGGGTATGAATTCTTCACACCCGCTCACCTGACACGGTCAGCCGGCGGCCGTTAATCGATCCCCCCGGACGATGTGCGGCTCCGGGGCGGGGTCGCCGGCGTCGGGTTCACCGTGCTCGTGGTGCATCGGTTCCTCCTGCCGAGGCAGGGATCAGTCCTTGATCTCGCAGATGACCGCGCCGGACGTCAGCGAGCCGCCGATCTCGGCCGACAGTCCCTTGACGATGCCGGACCGGTGGGCGTTGAGGGGCTGTTCCATCTTCATGGCCTCCAGGACGACGATCAGGTCGCCCTCCTCCACCCGCTGGCCCTCCTCGACTGCGATCTTCACGACGGTGCCCTGCATCGGCGACACGAGGGTGTCACCGGAGGCCGCCGGGCCGGACTTCCTGGCCGCACGGCGCTTGGGCCGGGCCCCGGCCGCGAGGCCCGTACGCGCGAGGGACATGCCCAGGGACGCCGGGAGGGAGACCTCCAGGCGTTTGCCGCCGACCTCGACGACGACCGTCTCGCGGCCCGCCTCGTCCTCCTCCGCGTCCGCGGGAGCGGTGAAGGGCTTGATGTCGTTGGTGAACTCGGTCTCGATCCACCGGGTGTGGATGGTGAAGGGGCCTTCCTGGCCGTGGACCTCGGGGGCGAAGG
>NZ_JBVHXT010000065.1:0-34594 GCF_055569255.1 Streptomyces sp. NPDC029296 | reverse complement strand
CTGCCTTCAGCACCGCAAGCTCTTCGACGAGCACACCGCCTTCCCCGTCGAACTCGCCCCCGCAGCTTGACGTGTTGAGCGCCTGAGGTGTCTATGCGGTCAGAGCATTAGCTCGTTCCTCTGGTCGCGGGAAAGGTCCGCGAGAGGGCCGGTCATCGCACCGGTGACCACGATGCCCATCCCGGCCGACGGGCCCGCGTCGGCCGCCGCGAGACGGTCGATCCGCTCGGCGAGTTCGGCGAGGCCGGCGGCGATGACCGGGGCCTTCTCCGCGCCGCTCCCCTCGACCCGCTGCATCACCTCCGTGTCCGCGGCGCTGATCAGGTCCATCGTGGCAAAGTGCCGGGCGATGCGGCGGGACATGGAGCGGCCGGTGCCGCGGATGCCCAGCGCGCACAGCACGCGGAAGAGCGGCTGCCGCTTGGCGGCCTCCAGGGCGGCTATCAGCTTGGCCTCGACGTGGGGAATTGACGTCGCCTCGGCGCGGAGGGCGACGACCTCCTGTCGCGCGCGAGGACCTCCTCGACGGCGGACACGACGACGCCCGCGACGCGCGTACTGGCAGGCGTGTTGCCCCCCGGCCCCACGGTCCGTGAGCGCGCCGTGCGCCGCCTCGGTGACGCACGTCCTCCGCGTTGGTCGCCGACCACGACGGCGGGAGGTGGAGGTCGGGCTTTATCGCGTCCAGTTACCGGTCGCCGGTTGATGCGGGGCGATCGTCCGGCCGGTGTTCGAACCGGAAAGTGACGTGCCGATCAGCCGACGGACATGGCACCGGCACCCCGAACGGGGCAAGCACGCGTGCTGCTCGCACTGTACCGCTGCCGGGGTAAGGAGGCTCAACGAACGGCCAGCAGACCGTACAAGAGGGGGATCCGCGGCTCGGGCAGCCGCCACCAACCAGAGTCCGTACGGACCATCCGCGGCCAGCGCGGCCACGGGAGCTCGTCGCTCTCCCGCAGTCTCCGGACGCCCATTCCCGCATCCGTCAACGCGTTCACGACCTCTCCTACTCCGTGCATCCACTCGTAGCTGTCCGTGGCGCCCTCGACGGCCGGGCCGTCGGTGTAGGTGTAGGTGGCATCCCGGTGCACCGGACCGGAGCCCCCCAGGTAGTCGTGGCGCAGCAGCAGCTCCGGTCCCTCACCCGGACCCGGTTTCGTGCCGAGCGCGTTGAGCAGCGGATGGAATTCCACGACGTACAACCGCCCGCCCGGCCGCAGAAGCCTGGCCACGACATCCGCCCACCGTTCGAGGTCGGGCAGATAGCACAGGGCGCCCTTGCCGGTGTAGACGACGTCGAACCGTCGGCCCTCGAGCGCCGCCACGGCGTCGTACACGTTGGCCTGGACGTAGGTGACGTCGAGGCCCGACTTCACAGCGAGGCCCCGCGCGGCCGTCACGGACGCCGCCGAGAAGTCCAGGCCGACCGCCCGGGCTCCACGCCGGGCGAGGGCGAGCGTCTCCGTGCCGAGGTGGCACTGAAGGTGCAGCACGTCACGGCCGGACAACTCGCCGAGGTCCTCCCACTCGAACGCGGCGAACCAGCGCTCCGGATCCAGGTCCTCGCCCAGGCCGTAGAACCGGCTGCTGACGTGGACCGGAGTGCGGGCGTCCCAGTTCGCCTGGTTGGCGCGCATCAGCCGCGCGTGCTCGGCGGAGGTCATGAGGACATCCAACCGCGCCCCCGCCGCGCGCGGGGAGGAAAACCGGAAAAGTGTTGTGCCGGGTGTCGACCCGGCCGCTCCCCGTTCGTCGGTGAGGAGGTAGAGGAAGCTGATGAGGACGGGCAGGACACATGACGTACAGGCTGCTGGTCCGCGGCGACGAAACGGCCGACGCCTCGGGCCTCGCTCCTGCCGAGCCCTGGGTGGGGCAGCCTCCATATGCAGGCATAGGTGAGAACTCTCCGCGAATGGGCCGTCGCTGCGCAGCACCTCGCCGCCGCGCACCGGAGGACAGCACCAGACGGAGACCGTGCAGCCGTAAGCCCCGCTCGCCGAAGACAGAGGAAGACGGAGCCGGCCTGGCCGACGTCCGGCCCGCTGGCGGCAGGGTGAGGTTGCGATTGCGCCAGCCGGTGAGCCCTGCCAGACGGACGGACGGTCAGCTACTGCTTACACGCCAAACACCCGTTCCCTCTCGTCAGCCAGGCGCTCTTCCTCCCTCCGGGCGCTATGTTTGCGACGCCCAGTCAGGACCTGTCGCATGCAGGCGTGCCGGTCGTAGCCAGCCGCCGCGTTCCAGTGCGCAGGCCGGGTGCTGGGGCGGAGCTTGGGATCTGACTGCCCAACGCCGAGGGCCCTACCGCGAAGCCGTCAGAGCCTCGTTGCCTGCCTCGGCCAGCCCGGCCATCGCCGGTGCCCACGCGGCCTGCCCCTCCAGCCCTGGGTGGTCCAGCCACGCCAGCCACCGCGGATCCGACCCATGCCCGTCCTCGTCGAGCGCGGCACGCGCCCGCTCCGCCCGCTCCACCGCAGCCAGGGACTGCGAGCCGTCCCCGTGGTACGCCCATGTCCTCGCCTCCGTCACCGCAACGTAGGCCCGCACCAGCGCCGGCGCGCCCGCCGCCGCGGCCAACGCGCTGCGGGCACGTTCAGCTGGCGGCCCTTCTTGATCCGATCACCGCCCACCCCAGGACGGTCCGAGGCGACATGCAACAGTGCGCTCGGCTCGGGAGATGCCGGCGCGGTCGTGGCGGCGCGACTCCGTCTCGCCGTATCCGGGGGGCGTCAGTGGGGGAGACGCACGGCTGTGCCGGTGACCCGGACCCGGGCGTCCTCGGGCGTCACGCCGACGACGAGCTCGCTCGGGCGGCCCATGTCCTCCCCCTGCCGCACTGTGATGTCCGCGGGCTCGGTGACCAGCCCCAGGGTGCGGAGGTAGCCGCCGAACGCAGCTGCCGCCGCGCCCGTCGCCGGGTCCTCCACGACACCGCCGACGGGGAACGGGTTGCGGGCGTGGAAGCGGCGGGGGGACTCGCGCCACACGAGGTCGATGGTGGTCCAGCCGTGCCGGCGCATGACTTCGGCGAGCGCGTCGAAGTCGTAGTCGAGCGCGGCCAGCCGTTCGCGGGAGGCCGCGGCCAGCACCAAGTGGTCGTTGCCGCCGAAGGCGACGTGCGGCGGCAGCGCGGGATCGAGGTCCGACGCGCTCCAGCCGAGCGCTGAGAGGGCGGCCTCCAGCTCGGCGGTGAACGCCTGGCGGGACCGGGTCGGCACGCTGGTGAGCGTTGCGCGCACCGCTCCCGCGCCGTCGGCGGTGGTCGTCACCGCGATGACGCCCGCCGGGGTGTCCAGAAGAAGATCTCCGGGGCCCAGCCGGTCGGCGAGGGCGACGGCCAGGGCCACCGTCGCGTGCCCGCAGAAGGCCACCTCAGCCAGCGGGCTGAAGTAGCGCACCGTGAAACGCCGGGCGTCCGGATCGGCGGCGGTGACGAAGGCGGTTTCCGAATACCCCACCTCGGCGGCCACGGCGAGCATGGCCGCCGCGTCCAGCCCGGTGGCGTCGAGCACGACCCCGGCGGGGTTGCCGCCCTCCGGGGTGCGGGTGAACGCGGAGTAGCGCAGGATCTCGGGGACCGCGCCGGAGCCGCCGTGGGACGGGGCAATGGTCGCGGTGGCGGTGCGGGTGGCGATCGTGTCGTCGGTCATGAGGAAAACCCTGTCACCCTCCTCCCATCGAGTCCAACGATGGTTTGTGATATATCCCATCGGCTTTCCGCATAGGCTGCGGAGGGTGGACACACGATTGCTGACGACCTTCACCACGCTCGCCCGCACGGGCAGCTTCACCGCCGCCGCGGCCGAGCTCCACCTCGCGCAGTCCACGGTCACCGTGCACATCCGTACCCTCGAACGCGACCTCGGCGTGCCGCTGTTCGACCGGCTGCCCTCCGGGGCCCCGCTCACCGAGGTCGGCCGGCGGCTTCTGCAGGAGGCCGAGATGGTGCTCGACGCCGTGGCCCGGCTGCGCTCCGCGACCGGCGAGGACGGGCCCCTCGCGGGACGGGTGGTGGTCGGCACGCCCGAATCGCTGTGCGCCACCCGGCTGCCGGTCGTGATCGCAGCCCTGCGCGCTGAACACCCCGGCGTGGACATCGACCTGCACGCGGCCGGCACCGAAGAGTGCGTACAGGGACTGCGTTCCGGCCGCCTCGACTTGGCGCTGCTGATGGCCGAGGACGTCGAGTCCCCCGAAATCGCCACCGAACCAGTCGCCCGCGAGGCCCTCGCCCTCGTCGCCGCCCCCGGCCATCCGCTGGCCGGCCGTGACCGCCCGGCGGCCTGGAGCGATCTGGCGGGGGAGCACTTCTTCCTCCTCGAGGAGGGTTGTGCGTACAGCGATGCCTTCGAACGGCGGCTGCGCTCCGCGCCCGGCGCGGGCCCGCGAGTCACCCGGTTCGGCAGCGTGGACGCGGCCCGCTCCTGCGCCGCGGCGGGCCTGGGCCTGACCCTGCTGCCGGCGACGACCGTCGCCGAGCACCTGCGTGACAAACGGCTGCGTCGGATCGCCCTCGCCGGGCCGCCCCTCGCCGACGTACCCGTACGACTGGCCCGGCACCGTCGGCGCTGGGCGGCGCCCGCCGCGCGCCAGGTCGCCCGAGCCCTCGTCCGGCACCTCGCACAGGCCGAAGACGGGGACATCGGGCATCCAGCGGCAACTGGGGAGGCGTGATGGGCCGGATGCGTCGGTGATCCGGTCCGCCCCCGCGCCGCCGAAGATCGGTGGCGAGGGGGTCGTCCGGGGCAGTCGGCCCCCGAGAACCGCTGCTGGTGCCGTTCGTCGTCATCGCCGGCGCGGCGCTCGCCTCCGGGTGGCCCGTGCGATCGTGTGCAGGCCGGCCACGGCCTGGTACGCGGGGACGGACAGGTGCAGGGCATTCTGTCGATGCTGATCCCGGCGCGGCGACGGACTATGCGCTGCTGGTGACCGCGCGCTGCCGGGAGGAACCGGCCGGCACCACAATCGGCACAATGCCGCCCGTGCCGCTGTGCGGGGGAGCACGAGCGCCTGGAACCGCAGTCGATAAGTGCAGCGCCCGCGGCACCGATAACCGCCGTGCGGCCTTCGCGCCGCGCCTGGTAGGCGCGAGGTAAAGGAAACGTATGGTCTAGTCCAAAGAGGAAGTTGGTCTAGTCCAAATCATTGACGTGGCCGCAACAGCTCCCGGAGGGTGGGGCTCCCCGCTCTGGGGTCCCCCCTTCCCTCTGGAGGCACACATGAGACGTCTTCGGGCATGCCTGGGTGCGGCGGCGGCCGTCGGCCTCGCCGCTGCCGGCGCCACCGCGCTGGTCGCCGGCAGCGCCTCGGGCGCGACCAGCGCGCTCGACAACCGCTGGTACGCCGCCGCCCCTTATCTGATGCCGCTGGACAACGACCCGCCGGACCCGGCCGCCATCATGGACGCCACCGGTCTGAAGGCGTTCCAGCTCGCCTTCGTCCTCGCGCCCAGCGGCGGCGGCTGCACGCCCACCTGGGACGGCACGGCGCCGGTCGGCTCGGACACCGCCGTCCGGTCGGTGATCGACACCATCCGGGCCAAGGGCGGGGACGTCTCGGTCTCCATCGGCGGCTACGGCGGCACCAAGCTCGGCCAGGCCTGCGCGGACCCGGCGTCCACGGCGGCGGCCTACCAGCAGGTCATCACCAAGTACGGGCTGCGCGCCATCGACTTCGACCTGGAGGAGCCGGAGTACGAGAACACCGCGGCGATCAGGAACGAGATCGGCGCCGCGAAGATCCTCCAGCAGAACAACCCCGGGCTGTACGTGTCCGTGACCACGGCCGGCACGGCGGACGGCACCGGCTGGTTCGGCAAGCAGATGCTGCTGGAGGCCAAGGCGCAGGGGTTCACCCCGAACAACTTCTCCATCATGCCGTTCGACGGCGGCTTCAACGGCGCGGCGAGCCAGACCGCCGCGCTCACCAAGTTCAACGGCGTGCTCCGGTCCACCTTCGGCTGGGACGAGGCCACCGCCTACGCCCACGAGGGCTTCTCGGGCATGAACGGCCGCAGCGACACCGGTGAGTACTTCGCCCAGGCCGACTTCCAGACCGTGCTCGACTACGCCACCGACCACCACATGGACCGGTTCACGTTCTGGTCGCTGAACCGCGACCGGCAGTGTACGCCGGCCGACAACGGCGGCCGCACGTCCGGCACCTGCTCCAGCGTGGCCCAGAACGCCTGGGACTTCGCCAAGTACTCCGTGAAGTTCGCCGGGGTCACCCCGCCGACCACCACGCCCACCCCCACCCCCACGCCGACCCCGACGACCCCGGCCTCCTGCGAGTCGGCCTGGAGCGCCGCGACGGCGTACACGGCCGGTGCCGAGGTCTCGTACGGCAAGCACAACTGGAAGGCCAAGTGGTGGACCCAGAACGAGACGCCCGGCGCCTCGCAGTGGGGGCCGTGGCAGGACGAGGGCGCCTGCTGAGGCACTCAGTGACCGGTTCGGCCGTCCGTCACGCTGAACGAATCCCCGGCCCCGGCCACCCCGCGCGCGACGCCGGGGGCCGAGCCCGGCCCCCGGCGCTCCAGCTCCACCGCCGAGTCCCCGTTGATTCGCAGCCATTCGCCCATTGGTCTGGTCGGTCGACCACTGCCTGAGCGACACCCCGTCGAACCCTTACGCCCGGCAGTCGCCGATCCAACGAACACTGGTTGGCTGTCCCGGTTGTGCGCAGGCGAACACCGCGGACGTGTGCGGGGGCCGGTCGTAGGCCGCAGACATCCGCCCGGCCGTCAACAATTCGGCCGGCCCGCCCGCTTCAGCTCTGATCACCGTCGGCCTGATCGCCGCGTACCGGACCATCTCCGGGCGCTGGCCGGCCCCCCAGCAGGCGGCACACACCACTCCCGGCGCTGCACGTCCGCTCCGTCCGCGTGCGGTGGCTCCGTCCCCGCCCTGCGGGCCTGCCCCACAACGACCCTGCCGACGGTCACCGGGAGAGAAACATCCGACCGAGCAGACGGGGGCGAAGACGACGCTCAACTCATGCTTATTCATTGGCAGTCCCGGATGCGCACCATCACCGAGACGCAGCCGGACATCGCGAGTGGTTCAACCGCGACGTGTGGACCCGCGACTTACTGCTCGCTGAAGCCCTTGAGGACGGGGTCCAGCTCGGCAACCGTGCCGCACAGTGAGCAGAGCCGGACGGGCGGCTGCTGCGCCACGTCCAGGGACTGCTCCAACGTCAGCACCAGCGTCCGGGTCAGGGCTTCGTCGCAGTCGACGGCGTGCACGACGCCACCCCGGCCGGGGACCGCTGCCGCCGGCCTTCGCCGTCGCCCGCCCCGGCGGGCGGCGTGGCCCGAGGGCCTGGTCCACGACCGACGGCTTCGGCAGGTACTCGGTGGGCACCTGGTCGTACGAGACGCCGGCCACGGACGGCACGTGCTCCGTGCCCGCACCCAGACCCGGTACTCGGCCGCCTCCACGCTGTCCCCGGGCCCGTTCTCGTAGACGGGGATGCCCACGTCGTAGCGCCGGCCGTCGGGCAGCCGGCGGCGCGCCCGCAGCCGCGCGACGGCCTCCTGGCCGCCGGACAGGAGGCCCCGCACCGGCATCCGGGCCTGCTCAGGGGCGGGCGGAGGAGGTGTCAGCATGCCCCCACCGTAGACACCGCCGCCCAGCGTCACCCGCCGTGACCTGCACGAACGCGGACTCTGTCCACAGCGGAGACGTCCGAGGCTGCGGCCATGTCACATAAGCAGGCTTGCTGTCACCGCCGGCTTCGACCAGGTAGCGGTTGCGCGGACGAACCCGTGGTCGGTCGTCACCGTCTCCGTGTACAGAATGGCAGGCGGGCCAGTGGGTGCCCGGTGATCCGGCATCCGCCCCGGTGGGCGCTGCCGAAGGTCACAGCGCCGGATGCCCATGGCCGGACACGGGTGTCAGATGCTCGTCCGCCCACTCGGCGAAGGTGGTGATCGGGATGCCCAACTCCTGGGCGAATTCGGGCCGGGCGGGCTGGAGGACCACGTTGTTCCACTCGTGTCCGGCTCCCCACTTCGGCATGCCCGCGTCGAGGGCCTCTTCCAGGCTCATGGAAGGCGCTCTCATAGGTACACCCCAGGCGGCGGACAAGGTCTGCGCGATCTGTTCCATCGTGCGTAGGTCACCGGCCAGTTCCAGTTCCACCTGGTGGAACCGGTCGGGGTCTCGGAGGGCGTGCGCCGCGGCCGTGCCGATGTCCCGTACGGCCACCAGGGCCAGTTCGGTATCCGGTTTCAGTACCGTCAGCAGGCCCCCGCGGGGCCCCCGGGGCGCCAGCTGGGGCAGGTTCTCCATGAAGAAGGCGGGCTTGATCACCGTCCAGCGGGCAAAGCCCGCATCGCGTACCGCCTCCATGATCGCCTGCTTGGTGTGGAAGTAGTCGGCCATCGCCGCCCAGCGGCCTTCGGCCCAACCGGGGGCCTGGGTGTGCTCACCGACTCCACTGGTCGAGGACTGCACGAACTGTCGCACTCCCTCGGCCTTCGCCGCGTCCACCAGGTTGGTGGCGTGGGTGAGCTCGCCCGCGAAGTCCACACCGGTCTCGGTCATCGGCGGCATCTGCACGGAGAACACGGCGCGGACCCCTTTGACGGCCGGGCCGAGGGTGGCCCGGTCGGAAAGGTCCGCTCGCACCAGCTCGGCGCCCAGCGCCTCGATCGCCCGTGCGGGCTGCGACTCCGGATCGCGTACGAGCGCACGTACGGGTATCCCGGCGGCCAGGAGTGCGCGAGCCGTGGCCCCGCCTTGCTGTCCGGTGGCTCCGGTGACCAGGACGGTATCGCTGACGACGGGCATGGCCGCTGCTCCTCACGAACCGGAGAAGAAAACGGCGGGGCCCGCCGTTTACCTGCCGCTACGATATGGCGGGGTCCGCTGTTTAGCAATAGGGAGATCATGACCGGCCAACGCTCAGACGCCCGGCGCAATTACCGGCTCATCCTCGCTGTCGCCGAAGCCGAGGTCGCCGCGCACGGTGCCGACGCGTCCCAGGAGCAGATCGCCCGGACCGCAGGCGTCGGATCGGCGACCGTACGCCGCCACTTCCCCACCCGTCGGGCCCTCCTTGAAGCCGTCTTCCGGGAGCGCATCGAAGTTCTGTGCGAGCATGCCTACCGGCTGAGTGAGGCCGAGGACAGCCGCACCGCCCTCTTGGAGTGGCTCCGCGCTCTCGTTCTCTATGCCGTCTCGGCCCGCGGATTCGCCAACGTCCTCAGTTACGAGCCCCCCACCGAAGAACCCTCCCCGCACTCCTGTGGCGAAAGAATCGAGGCGGCCGGGAATCCCCTGCTCCAGCGAGCCATTCGCGACAAGGCGGTCGCGCCGCATGTCACCTTCCATGACCTGCTGACCCTCGCTGTCGGCATCGCCCTGGCCACCGAGCATCACGAGGACCCCGCCGCCCAGGCCGGCCGTCTCTTCCGTCTCGCTGTGGAAGGGCTCAGCCCCGGGCACGGCACCGCTGGGGTGCCCGGGAACTCCGGCTCTTCGGCACTGGTGACAGAAAGCCTGCCGAACGAGCGAGTGTGACTGCCGGCCCCCGAGGGGGAGTGGCAGATCCGTCACCCCGGGCGGCAGGGCCGCGCAGTCGCCGGCGGCGACGAACGCCGCCGCCGGCGCGGGGACGCCCTCCGCGAGGTAGAGCGTCGGGCGGGCAGTGCGTATGTACGCTTCTACGTCGGCGGCGGGAGCCCGCCCGCGCCGCCGGGGTCTCGTCAACGGTGTCCCTGTCGGTCGCGGGGAGGGCCCTATGGCCGGTCGCCCGAGGCCGCGGCCATCGGCCAAGGGCGTCGCCTGGCGGACATCGACGGCGTCACGCTCCACGCTGCCGCCGACCTCACCGCTGCCCCCCCTTCCCGTCGCCGACGGCCGCTTGGTCCGTAGGCGGCCTGCTTGAGCCGTACGAACGCCCCTGACTCCGGTCGCCGGCACGTCACGGCCGTGAGTCCGCGGGCCCCGCCCGGGGTACGGCCGTCCCGGTCCCGGTCAGACGGGTGCCGGGCGGGACCGGTCGCCCGTGGGTTCCAGGCGGACGACGATGCCCTTCGACGTGGGCTGGTTACTCATGTCGGCGACGCTGTCGAGCGGCACCAGGACGTTCGTCTCCGGGTAGTAGGCGGCGGCCGACCCCTTGGCCGCCGGATAGGGCACGACCTCGAAGTTCTCCGCCCGGCGCTCGGTGCCGTCCTCCCAGACGCTCACCAGGTCCACCCGGTCGCCGCGGGCGAGGCCCAGTTCGGACAGGTCGGCCGGGTTGACGAGGACGACGTGGCGGCTGCCGTGGATGCCGCGGTAGCGGTCGTTGTTGGTGTACGGGACGGTGTTCCACTGGTCGTGCGAGCGCAGGGTCTGCAGCAGCAGGTGCCCCTGGGGGGCCAGGGGGACGACCCGCTCGTTGCAGCTGAACCGGGCCTTGCCGGTCTCGGTCCTGAACACGCCCTCGTTGACCGGGTTGGGCAGCTGGAAGCCTCCCGGACGGGTCACCCGGGCGTTGAAGTCGTGGAAGCCCGGCACGATCCGGGAGATGCTGTCGCGGATGGTGTTGTAGTCGCCCTCGAACCTGGCCCAGGGGATGTCCCCCACTCCGTCGACGGTCAGCCGGGCGAGCCGGCACAGGATGGCGACCTCGCTCAGCAGCATGCGCGAGGCCGGTTCGAGCCGCCCTCGGGAGGTGTGTACCTCGCTCATGGAGTTCTCGACGGTGACGAACTGCTCGCCGTCGGCCTGGACGTCTCGCTCGGTGCGCCCCAGCGTCGGCAGGATCAGGGCGGTGTCGCCGCAGACGGTGTGCGAGCGGTTGAGCTTGGTGGAGATGTGGGCGGTCAGCCGGCACGAACGCATCGCCTTCTCGGTGACCTCGCTGTCGGGCGCCGCGCGCACGAAGTTCCCGGCCAGGGCGAGGAAGACCTTGATGCGGCCCTCCAGCATCGCCTTGATCGAGTTCACCGAGTCGAGGCCGTGCGGGCGCGGCGGGTTGAAGCCGAACTCCTTTTGCAGGGCGTCCAGGAAGGTGTCCGGCATCTGCTCCCAGATGCCCATGGTGCGGTCGCCCTGGACGTTGCTGTGGCCGCGCACCGGGCAGGCGCCCGTACCCGCGCGCCCCAGGTTGCCGCGCAGCATCAGGAAGTTGACGATCTCCCGGATGGTGGGCACGCCGTGCTTGTGCTGGGTGATGCCCATCGCCCAGCACACGATGACGCGTTCGCTGCGCAGGACCTCGTCGCGGACCTTCTCGATCTCCAGACGGGTCAGTCCCGTCGCCGCGTGCACGTCGTCCCAGTCGACGGTGCGGGCGTGCCGGGCGAAGTCCTCGAAACCGGAGGTGTGGGCGTTGATGAAGTCGTGGTCCAGGACGGTGCCGGGACGCGCGTCCTCCGCCTCCAGCAGCAGCCGGTTCAGTGCCTGGAACAGGGCGAGGTCCCCGCCCGGCTTGATGTGCAGGAAGCGGTCGGCGATCTGGGTGCCCCGCCCCACGATCCCGCTCGGCTTCTGCGGGTTCTTGAAGCGCCGCAGCCCCGCCTCCGGCAACGGGTTGACCGCCACGATGCGGCCGCCGTTGCGCTTGGCCTCCTCCAGGGCCGAGAGCTGCCGCGGGTGGTTGCTGCCCGGGTTCTGCCCCACCAGGAAGATCAGGTCCGCGTGGTGGAGATCGTCGAGACTCACGGTGCCCTTGCCGACACCGAGCGTCTCGCTCAGGGCGAAGCCGCTGGACTCGTGGCACATGTTGCTGCAGTCGGGCAGGTTGTTGGTGCCCAGGGCCCGGGCGAAGAGCTGGAAGACGAAAGCGGCTTCGTTGCTGGCCCGGCCGGAGGTGTAAAAGACCGCCTCGTCGGGCGAGTCCAGCCCTTTGAGTTCCTGCGCGAGGACGCCGAGGGCGTCGTTCCAGCCGATGGGCTCGTAGTGGTCCGATCCGGGCCGTTTGATCATCGGCTCGGTGAGCCGGCCCTGCTGATTGAGCCACATGTCGGAACGGGCGGCCAGATCGGACACGCTGTGCTCGCGGAAGAAGTCGGCGGTGATCCGGCGCGTCGTGGCCTCGTCGTTGATGTGCTTGGCGCCGTTCTCGCAGTACTCGTTGCGATGGCGCCGGCCCGGGGCGGGGTCGGCCCACGCGCAGCCAGGGCAGTCGATCCCGCCTACCTGGTTCATGGTGAGCAGGTCGACCCCGGTCTTGCGCGGGGAGGTCTGCTCCAGGGAGTACTCCAGCGCGTGCACGACGGCGGGGACCCCGGCCGCCCACTTCTTCGGCGGTGTCACGGAGAGGGAGGTCTCCGGCTCCTGACCGGGCGGGTTCTGCATCACTTGGCCTTTCTCTTGCCGTGTGCGGGTGGGCGGGTCAGCCGACGGGCCACTGGGCGACACGGCTCCTGGGCGGTTCCGGGGTGTCGTGCTGGACGCGGCCGTTGCGGATGGTGCCGCGCCAGGCACCGCCCTCCTGACCGAGCCCCTCGATGAAGTGTTTGAAGTCGACCAGTTCGGCGCGCACCAGCCGGGCGGTCAGCCCCGTGACCCCGGGGGAGCGGGTGAGGACCTTCGCGGCCCCGTGCGGCCGCAGGAGCATCCGGACCGTGATCGCGGTGCCGCCGGACCCCGTGGGCCTGAACTCGACCTCGCCCTCGTGGGTGGGGTGCTGCTCCAGACCACGCCAGGCCAGGTAGGCGTCGGGGTCCTGCTCCACGATCTCGACCGGGAAACGGTGGCGCAGCAGGCCGTAGCCGATGGTCCACGTGGTGACGGTGGGCCTGACCTGCTCGACGTCGCGCACCACGGCCGAGAAGCGCGGGAACGTCTTGAACTGCGTCCACTGGTTGTAGGCCGTGCGGACCGGCACCGCGACCTCGACCGTCTCGTCGACGTGCCACTCATGCAGCGGACGGCGGCGTGTGACGCCGTCGCCGTCGGTACGCCCGTCGTCCTCTTCGTGCGCCATCATGGTCCTTCTTCCGGTGAGAAAGCCGGGCGTCGGGGCACCCGTCCTCCCCTCATGGGTCACGGCACCACTTCCGGTTCCCCGATCCCGGGTTTCGAGTCACCCGACCGCACCGGCGTTCCCGGGCGTGGACCCGGCCGCGAGAAGAGCGCCGGACCCGAGGCACCGAGAGGAACGCCGCTCACGGGCTTCTCCCGTTGCCCGGCGGACACCTCCAGCTTTACCCCTGGACACGGCCACCCGCCACTCACCGTGCCCCGGAGCGCCGCTCCACCGTGGCCGCGGCGCTCCGCTGGCCGAGGGATGTGCTCCAGTGGCGCCAGCGGCCTTGGGAGAGCACGAGGATCTCGGCGCACGTGCGTCCGGCGTGGACGAGGTCGCCGTAGCGCGCGGTGATCCGGCCGTGCTCCCACGCCGGGGCCTGGCCCGTTAGTGCGTATCGGTGTCACGGCTGCGCTCCCACACGAGGCCGCTGATCACGCACACCGTTATGGACGGTGCGTTCCTCCTCGTCGGCGTGATGGGTGACGGCCCCGGCCTCGGCGACTGGAACGGCGTCCTGCTACGCGCCTGCCACGGCCAAGGCGAACAGGACCGCGACTCCCCCCGAGCCGACGCACTGCCGGCAGCGGCGCCGCGAAGAACCGCGCGTCTACGTCTGGGAGTACCCCACCCGCACCTCTCACCACAACGGCGGCATGCGCTCGTTCAGCGCCACCTACCGCATGACCGAACCCTCTCGGCGACAGCGGTCACGAAAACACGGTGGCAGAACCTCCTGGACCAGCCTGCCCTGAGCGGGGGAACGATGCTCATTCCGGCGCGGGAGCAAGCCGCTGTTCGGGTGATATTCGGCGATGCCGCAGGCCTCGGGCGGAGAGCCCGCCGCGAGCGCGACGCCCCCGGTGACGACGATGTCCATCACGCCCAGCGCATGCCGATGGCGGAGAACTGTTTTGCCCGTTCCGGGGACAGCGTCGCGGCTCTGCTGCGCTGGTTGCTGATCCATGCTCCGAGCCGAAGCTCCCGACCTCTTGGACCTCGCCTCTGCCGCTCCCGCCGCTGACGGCGATTCGTTCGATGTGCTTGCGCGGCACGCGGAGGTGTCCCTCGCGTTCGTAGAACCGCTTGGCGGCCTGGTAGTTCATCGCCCACTTGTCGGCCTGCGTACGCCGCGGGGGCGGCTTCTCGTCCTCGGCCGCGGGTTTGATCCCGAGGACGTGCTCGCACAGCCACTGCTGCGCGGTGGTGAGGTTGTCCCACCTGAGCCGAACGGAGCGTACCCACCGTCCGAGTCTTCGCCTTGGTGCACGACGTCGCCCGGCGACGTGGGCAGCGGGTGGCCGGCCTCCAGGTGGAGCCGGGCGAGGTGGAAGCAGCGCTGCCACTCCACCGGCCGGCTCGGGCACCAGGCGGGGTCGCAGTCCTCCGGCTGCTCGCGCCGCTCGTCCGGCAGAGCCCCGGCCGACGACTCCACCGGCAGACCCTCGGCACGCCGTTGCTCGATCTCGGCCGCCTCAGACCCGATAGGTGAAGGGCGCCTCCAGGTCGCCGTGCAGCCGGCGGTGGATGACGGCGGCCTCCACCCAGCGCCGCCAGTGCTCGTCCTCGGGGATGAGGACCCGCAGGGCGCGTCACGCGGGCGTGGAGGATTTCGGCAACTGGCGAGCGGGTGCTGCCGCGGCGAGGGCGCCGGCCTCTGGCCCTCCGCCTCCGGCCGGTGCCCCGACCCCCGGCCAGAGGCCTCGCCGGGCCGAACCCCGATCACGCGGTCCCTTGCGACAGTGCGGCTCCGCGGGCCCTCAGCAGTGGACGCGACTGCCGCCATCGGGCAGGTAACTGTTCCAGATCCACCCGATGTAGGGCTCCGATATGTGTGTCCACTTGTTGCCGTACACGTTCGTCGTGTGGCAGTCGTAGGTCACTGTTGTTCCCGCGGGGACGCTCGGGCCGGGGCAGTCGCCGTACGGGCCGTATGAATGCAGCGGGGTCTTCTGTGAGAGACGGACTTCTTTCCCGTCGGCGTTGAAGGATATGTCCTCAGCCTCGCAGTAATAGGCGGCGGAGAGGGCGGAAGGGGGAGGGGCCGTTCGCGTCCCCGCTCCCGGCGGCAGCGGTGGAGCATCACCGGCCGAGAGGCCGTATGCCTCCTGCCCTTGCCACAGGGACGGGGACGTCAGCCCGCTGAGCAGCGCCTGCGCGGCGGAGGGAGCGATTTCAGCATCCCGCGGTCACGTTCCCGCAGTAGATCCACCCGCGGGTGAACCCGTTGTCCACGTAGTACCACAGGTTCCCCAATTCGTTATAGGCGTTGTGGCTCCACAGCAGTGTGTCCCCAGGGGACGTGCGGTAGTACCAGTCGCAGCTTTCCTTGTAGCACGCTCTGATCGGCCCGCCCCGCGACGTGGTGGTGTACCAGGTTGCCGCCCCTGCCGTCCCGGAGTTCGCGGTGCCCGCTTCAGAAGTCCCGGTGGCAGCCGTCGACGTGGTGGGTGCCGCCGGGGCGGGAGCGGTGGACATGGCGGTCAGCGCGCCTGCGAGGGCCGCGCTGGTCGCCACAGCGGTGAACACTGTCCGAAAGGTCATGATCTCTCCTGGAGTGCGCGTGGCGCGTCAGTTGTTGTGCAGGGGACGGACTGCACGTTGCCGGTCCGTCCCCTGCGGTGACGAGCGCCCCTCCGTCAGGTCCGCGCGTCAGCCCGACACTGTCCGGCGGCGGGAACCGCGTGCGTCGGCCGCCGGGACCGCGCTCGGGGGCCGGGCGCCAAAGCCCGCGGAAGGTCCGTCAGCACCGTCGCTGAACAGCCCGGGCTCCGGAGCAGCCGGATGTCACCACTGACAATGCACGTGCGTGGAGTGGCCCGCGTCTCCCGGGCCGAGTACCAACACCGCCCCATAGGCCTTGCAGGCCCTCATGAACTTCTTGGCCTTGGTGTAGCCCGACCCGCTGAGGCTGACCTTCGAGCCGTTGACGGTGCCGACGTCGAAAGCCCTGCCCTTGTAGTGTTTCGAGCCGACCGAGTGACTGCCGCCGGCGACCTCGGTGACCTTGAAGGTGAACCGTTTCGAGGTCCTCAGCTTGAGCATCGCGTTCAGCATCGTCTTGTTGAGCGCGACCGACCCGCCGGGGGCGTTCCCGTAGTTGCTGCGCTTGGCCTTCTTGCCCTTGGCGGTGTCCTGGATGTTCTTCTTGGCGGTGGCGCCGTCGCTCACCCTGCTCTCGTGCACGGTGGCCAGGGTGATGCCCCGGGTCTGCAGGATCGACTTCGCGATGTCCACTCTGCTGGCGGCGTGCGCGGACGTGGCTGGCACGAGGACGATCAACGAGGTGGCCAGGGCAGCCGAGGCCAGGAACTGTGTGCTCTTCATGGGACGGGATTTCCTTTCACGAACTGTGATCGAACGCAGCCGCGCTGTGCCGTGGCCGGCTCCGGCGCATGCCGGTATCCGGCCGGGACGGACGGGACGGTCCTGTGCGGTGGCCCCTCGCCTGACGGGCCAGGTGAGCTGACGGGTCAGGCAGGGCACGCGCTGCGCAGCGCAGCCCAGGTGCGGACGCCGACGATCCCGTCGACCGCCACCAGGGGATTGCACTCGGACTGGTACATGGCCTGGAAGCTGCGCACCGCGGAGCGGGTGCCCGAGCCGAAGACGCCGTCCACGCCGCTCGAGGAGAGGTACCCGGCGGAGTATAGGAGGCACTGCACCTCCTTGACCCTGGCTCCGGTGTCTCCATAACTGGTCGTAGCCGTGCCGGTGTACCAGTAGCCCTGGTAGGGGCAGGTGCTCGCCGCGGCCACGGTGGCACCGGCGCTTCCTTCGGCATGGACGGCCTGCACGGCCTGGGCCGGAGCGGTCAAAGCGCCCAGCACGAGCAGAGTGCCCGACGCCGAGACGGCGGCGGCATGACGAAGCCTCATGGTTGCTCCTTGAGTCGGTGGTCGTAGGCGGCGCCCCCTACGCAGACAACGATGTAGAGCCGGGTTTGAGAGAGTCTTGAAGGAACCTTGAACGGCGGGCTTCCCACCGGCTACACAGTGGGACAACAGAACATCGGGGGAAGAAGTGCCGGTCGAGTTCAGGCTGCTCGGTGAAGTGGAAGTGCGTGTCGGCGGCCGCCCGGTCGATGTCGGCCATGCCCGTCAGCGGTGCGTGCTGGCGGTGCTGCTGGCGGGAGACGGCGACAATCTGACGGCCGAGCAGATCCTGGACCGGGCATGGAGCAGCCCGCCCGGCGGAGGCCGTCACACGCTGTACAGCTATCTGTCCCGACTGCGACAGCTACTGGCACCCATCGGCGGTGTCGACCTCGTACGCCGGCGCGGCGGATACGCCCTGCAGGTCGATCCGATGTCGGTGGACCTGCACCGGTTCCAGCACTGGCTCGCCGAAGCCGGGAGGGCCCCTGACGACACCGGTGCCCGGAGGCTGCTGGAACAGGCCCTGCGACTGTGGGGCGACCAGGACGCCTTCGCCCACCTGGACACACCCTGGCTGAACACGTTACGCGAAAGTCTGACGCGGGAGCGGTACGCCGCTGAACTGGACTTGGCCGACCTCAAGCTCCGTGCCGGCCTGCACGCCGAACTGGTACCCCTGCTGTCCCGACGGGTCGCGCAGTATCCGCTCGACGAACGGCTGTGCGGCCAGCTGATGCTCGCACTGTACCGCAGTGGCCGCACCGCCCATGCCCTGGAGCACTACCAGCGGCTGCGCTCCCAACTCGCCGAAGAGCTGGGCGTCGATCCCGGTCCCGGTCTGACCGCACTGCACCAGCAGGTGCTGGCCGCCGACCCGGCGCTGACGCCCGCCCCGGCGGAAGCAGCCGCTGCCTCGCAGACGTCCGGTGCGTCCCGCGGGGTGCCGCCGGAGCGCGCGTCAGCGCCGCAGCCGGGAGTCACACCGCGCCAACTGCCTGCCCCACCGCCCCGGTTCACCGGCCGTACCGGTGAACTCGCGGTCCTCGACGCGGCTCTCGGGGAAGCCGCGGCCACCGGAGAAACGGTAGGCATCGCCGCGATCAGCGGGGGAGGAGGGATCGGCAAGACCTGGCTGGCGCTGCACTGGGCGTACCGGAACGTGGACCGCTTTCCCGAGGGGCAGCTCTTCGTCAACATGCGCGGGTTCGACCCCGTCGAACAGCCCACCTCGCCGTACATCGCCCTGCGCGGCTTCCTCGATGCCCTGGGTGTGCCGTCCTCGGCCGTACCGGCCGATCAGGAGACCCAAGTGGCCCTCTACCGCAGCGTGGTGGCCGGCCGCCGGCTGCTGATCGTACTGGACAACGTCCGCGACGCCGTGCAGGCCGAACCCCTGCTGCCCGGCAGCCCCTCGTGCACCGTGTTGGTGACCAGCCGGCACCGGCTCACCGGGTTGGTCACCGCCCACGGGGCGCGGCCCGTCCCGGTGGACGTGCTGGGCGAGGCGGAGGCGCACCAGCTGCTGGACCGGCACCTGGGGCCCGCCAGGCCGGCCGCCGAACCGCAGGCGGTGGCCGACTTGCTCGCGCACTGCTCGGGGCTGCCGCTGGCCTTGGGCATCCTCACCGCCCGCGCCGTCCTCGATCCCCGGATGCGGCTCGCCGACCTGGCTGACGAAGTACGTCACAGCGCCGACGGACTCGACGTCCTGGACACCGGCGAGCTGCGCACCAGCCTGCGTGCGGTCTTCGCCTCCTCCCACCGGGCGCTGTCCGCCCGGGCCGCCGAGGTGTTCGCGTTGCTCGGGCTCGCCCCCGGCCCGGACATCGGGCTGACCGGCGCCGTCGCCCTGACCGCTTGGCCCGGACCCGAGGCGCGTACCGCGCTGCGCGAGCTGGAAGCCATGTCACTGATCCACCAGCACACGACCGGCAGGTGGCGCATGCATGACCTCGTGCGGCTCTACGCGGCCCAGCAGGCGCGGCACAAGGTGCCGCAAGCAGACCGACACGCAGTACTACAGCGGCTGGCCGGCTTCCTACTGCACACCTCTTATGCCGCCGAGCGCCTCCTCGCTCCCCACCGGCCACCGCTAGACATCGGCGCCCCGGCCGCCGGCTGCTCCCCCCTGCCCCTTGCCGACCAGGACGCGGCACTGCGGTGGTTCACCGCCGAACACCCGTGTCTGCTCGCGGTTCAGCGCCACGCTCTCGAATCGGGCTGGACGGCCTTCGTATGGCAGTTCGCCTGGAGCATGGACACCTATCACTACCGACGCGGTGACCTGCTCCAGCAGTTGGCCTGCTGGCGGTCCGGACTGGCCGCCGCCCGCCGCGCGGACGACCCGGTAGCCGAGTCCCTGGCCCACCGCGTCCTCGGTCACGCGTGTGCTCGTACGGGGCGCCAGGACGACGCGCTCGACCACCTGCAGCAGGCCCTCGCCCTCGCCGAGCGGTCCGGTGACCCGTCCGCCGAGGCCCACACCCACCAGGCACTCGCCGTGGCCTGGGGCCAACAGGGGGATGACCGCCGCGCCCTGCACCACGCCAAGAACGCCCTGCGCGGCTACCAGACGCTGAAGGACCCGGTCCGCGAGGCCGACTCGCTCAACGACATGGGCTGGTACGCGGCGCGTCTCGGCCGGTACGCCGAAGCCCAGGAGCACTGTGAGGCCGCGCTGGCGCTCTTCCGCCACCACCGGCACCGCGACGGAGAGGCCAACACCCTAGACAGCCTCGGCTACCTCGCCCAGCACACAGGACGGCACCGCAAGGCACTGGAGCACTATCAGCAGGCACTGACCCTGCTGCAGGAGATAGGCAACACCTACGACGAGGCCGACACCTGGGACCACCTCGGTGATGTCCACGCCTCGCTGGACGACCCCCGGCGGGCCTCTGCCGCCTGGCGGCAGGCGCTGCGCCGGTACGAGGCCCAGGACCGACAGGACGACGCGGACCGCATCCGGCGCCGACTGGCCGCGCAGGCCGAAGAACCCCCCGGAGCGCCCGTCGGACCGGTGCACGACAGCTGAGCCGGAAACTCCGGTCCCGCTGTGGCGGGCTCCGTCTGTCCCACTGTTCCGGCGCGGAGCCTACGCCGGTCATTCGTAAGGTCGGTGAGTCCAAAGGCTCCGCACATGTCATGTGTCCTGGTCTTGGCATTGTGTGCCGCTACCGGAAACTCGGATGATCTGAGCCCACCATCCGGTTAGGGTCGGGCGGTGCCCAAGCTGAAGCGGCTGCATGCTGGCCATGCCCCGGCGGTCCTGGCCTTCGAGCTGGAGAACCGCGCCTACTTCGCCGCCTCGGTCCCCGACCGCGGCGACGACTTCTTCGACGAGTTCACCGACCGGTACGGCGCCCTGCTGGCCGAGCAGGAGGGCGGCATGTGCGCCTTCTACCTGCTCGTTGCCGAGGACGGCTCGGTTCTGGGCCGGTTCAACCTGTACGACCTCGAGAACGGCACTGCCGAGCTCGGTTACCGCGTCGCGCAGCACGTCGCCGGACGCGGCGTGGCGACCGAGGCCGTCCGGGAGCTGTGCCGGCTTGCGGTGGCGCGGCACGGACTGCGCACCCTGCGGGCGGGCACCTCCCGCGAGAATGTCGCGTCCCAGAGGGTGCTGATCAAGGCTGGGTTTGTCCTGGTGGACCCGGCCGACCTCGGTGGTACGTCAGCCCCCTGGTATCAGCGAGACTTGGTACCGCAGCGGTAGACCGTGATCTTGCTGGCGGACCGGCTGCGGGAAGGCTGCGGCCACCGCTGATCAGCGGTGTGTGAAGACGAACGATCGTGGCGCGGCCGTAGGTCACAGCGTTGGCCCTGCCCGCCAGCAGGAGGCGTTCGAGGTCCTGATGGGCCGGATAGCGGGCCGGTTCCTGCGGTGGAGCCCCGGCATTGGGTGAGGGACTTGGTGCTGGGGCTGCTGTCGGACCTGCCGCGCAAGGACTGCTGGTCCGGGAATGTGGTGCCGGCCAGGGCTTCCCGCGGGGCGCGCCTCGACGAAGCCGCCGCCGCGCTGGCGTAACCGCGTGTGCGGTTCAGCGTCCGCGCTGCTTCACATAGAGGTCGAAGCCCCGGTAGATCATCGGCCGCAGCGGCAGGTCCCACTCGCCGGCGTACCGTACCGCCTGGCCGCCGGTGCCGCCTCGCCGGCGCGGAGTGAACGTGCAGTGACGAACCGCAGGATGACGCGGCGGGCGTGGAAGGCCGTGACGACGCCGACCGGGCACAGGGGCGGCCCGCGTCCCGGGCGGGTCCGTGACGCGCCCGGCTCGCGGCCGGTACCCCGCCGTCACCCGGAACGAGCGGGATCCCGCCCGGCGGTGCCGGGCGGGATCCCGCTTCAGGACCGTTCCGCCGCCTCGTCGATCCGCCGGGAGCACAGGGCGCGGCCGCTGGGGCCGGCCATGAGCGCACCGGTCTCCAGGCTGTAGCTGGAGTGGTGCAGCGGACAGGTGATGCGCAGCGCACGGGTGTTGACGTACCCGTGGGCCAGATGTCCGCGGCGGTGCGGGCAGAACGCCTCGATCTCGTACTGCTTGTCGCCGACGGTGACCTTCAGCGTGTCGTCACCGGTCTGCTCGATGATCACCTCCGGTGAGCGCTTCATGGTGCCGTCCGCTGCGCCGAGGCGACCGCGGCTTCGGTGGCCGCGCCCAGGATCTCGCTGGCCAGCATGAAACCGGTCCACACCTTCGCCGGCTGGAGGTCCGCCTCCGCGTCGAACTCCCGGATCGCGTTTTGGAGTTCCTTCGCGTGGAAGTTGTCGATGTGCAGGTGCTCGGTGTAGTACCGCGCGCCTTCCAGGCCGAGCCGGGTCGCGCCGTCGGCGAAGCACTTGAACGCGTAGAGGATGCTGGACTCCAGGTAGCACAGGCATCCGAGGAAGTACTCGGGGCGGGGCGCCCGCGTCGCCGCCCAGAAGAACATGTTGACGTAGTCGAACGTCTCCGCGTTGGTGCTGTGCAGGTAGTCCCGCTCGTCCTGCGACAGGCCGAGTTCCCCGGCGAGCTCCCGGTAGATGTTGAAGTGGGCCTGGTCCAGGTTCCCACAGCCGAACTCGTCGACCAGGACGCGGAAGATGGCCATCTTGGCCCGCCTGGGCAGCCGCCAGACGATAGGCAGGAAGGACTCCGACTCCGTCAGGCCGTCCACCGCGAACTGCGCCACGACCTCGCGGAATTGGTTGCGGGTCAGGTCCTCGGCCAGAACGCGCTCGCACTCGGGCGGGTCGGCCTCCTCCTGCGCCAGGCGCTCCTTGATCAGGCGCATCAGGTCGGCCCGGTCCGCCATGGGCGGGGCCGAGGCCTCGATACGGGCCGCGCGCCGGGCTATCTGATCCTCTTCGAGGGCGATCAGCTCACGCAGTTCATCAGGCGTCGGGATGGAACGGTTGAGTGCGAAAAGACGGGCCTGGGGAGTGAGCCGGCCGGTGGCCGCGGGGGTCGCGGTGATGGTCATGGGTGTCTCCTCCTTCGCGAGGTCAGTCGACGGGCAGGCCGGTGCCGATGACACCCCGGGCCGCGAGTTCCTTCTTGATGTGCACGTACCAGTCCTCGGCGTCGAGCTTGTAGCGCCTGCTCAGTTCGTCGACGCGCGCCTGCCGCACCCCGTCGGGGTCCGCGAGGGCGGCCCGGCACGCCTCCGGCTCCAGGTTCGCCAGCGAACCGATGAACCCGGCGGTTCCCGTCACCTTGGTGATCAGGTGCTCCCAGCCCTGGAACACGGGCACGCCCGGGTCGGAGGCCAGGACCCGCCGGGTGAACTCCTCGTCGGCGCTGGACTCCTTGACGCCGATCACGCTCGGCAGCGCGCAGGCCTGGGCGAGTTCGGCCGCGTTCAGCGACCACCCCGACACCTCGTTCTCGCAGTAGAGGAAGATCGGCAGGTCGCTGTCGCGTTCGACGGCGCGGACGTGCTCGACGAAGCCGAGCTGGTTGCTCTCCGTCTTGCTGAACGGCGGCGGCACGACGACCGCGTCGGCGCCGAGGGAGGCCGCCAGTTCGCCGCGGCCGACGATCAGCGGGGCGAAGCCGAGTTCCGCGCCCGCCAGCACCGGCAGGCCGCGGGCGTGGCGCACGGTGTAGCCGACCATGTCCATCCACTGCGTGAGGGACAGCTTCCATCCCTCGCCGGAGCTGAGCGCCGGCATGAACCCGTCCACGCTGCCGTGCAGGGTGTCCAGCAGGCGGGCCACGGACGCCTCGTCCACCTTGCCGTTCTCGTCGACGGGCGTGACGAGGGGGACGATCACCCCTCTCAGCTCGCGCAGGCGCGCCACGTTTCGCGCCTTCCGATCAGACACGGGCATGGTCGACCTCCAGGACGAGTGACGTGCGGTACAGACCGGCCAGCGGTTCCGGGAAGCTCCCGGCGGCCGCCTGGTCGGGGGCGCCGACGGCCAGGCCGTTGTCGGCCAGCCTCAGCAGGCGGGGGTTCACCGTGACCAGCCGGGCGCCGGCGGTGACGGCGGAGGCCAGCAGGAGCTTCTCGCGCAGCGACAGGCCGGCCGTCTCGGGCAGGTCGGCGGCGACCTTCCAGACGTCCTCCGTGTAGGGAGTCCGCTTGATCGGCATGGTGCTGTGCAGGACGTCCATGAACGGGTAGTAGGCGTCCTGCGTCTCGCGCGGCAGGCCCCAGACGACGTCGTCGCAGCGCCCCACCTCCTCGTACGTCATCCACACCCGGTCGTGCAGGTGCCGGGCGAAGAAGGCGGCGCAGGCCTGCCGGACGTCCGGTTCGGCGGCGTGCATCCCCATGAAGAGGGACGCGTCGATGTACGTCTCGGTACGCGGGTCAGCCGGCAAGGGAATCCACCACCTCGCGCAGCGTGACCACGGCCTCCTCGAACTCCGCGGCGTCCCGGGCCAGCGCCATGCGGACGTAGCGCTCGCCCTTCTCCGGGGTGTGCCAGAAGAAGTAGGTGCCCGGCAGGACGTAGACGTCGTGCTCGGTGAGCTTTCGCTGGAGGTCCGTGGCCTTCAGGTTCTCGTCGGTGATCCGGAACCAGGCGACGCTGACGTTGACGGCCGGGTCGATGTGTTCGAGCAGGCTGCCGGCGAGGACCTTCTGCGCGGTCTCACGGTTCGTCGTGACGACGTCGCGGATCGACTTCATGTTGTCGGCGATGGAGTCCTCGACGTAGCGGGTGAGGAAGTTGAGGATGAACGGGGAGACGTCCAGCAGGACGCTCGTGTGGATGTTGTAGACCTCCTCGTAGAGGTCGGCGCTGCAGGTGAGCATGGCGCACTTGGCGTCCTGCAGCGGCCAGGTCTTGCCGGTGTCCTCGAGCGCGATGTACCGCACGCCCGACTCGTCGAGCAGTTTGTACAGGTCGAATCGGCCGAAGCGCGGGTCGGCCAGGGCGAAGGCGGCGAAGCACAGGTCGACGACGAAGAGTTTGTCGTGGTCGACGCAGTAGCGGACGACCTCCTCGAAGCCCTTGCGGCCGTGCTGGAGGAGCGTGAACCCGGTCGGGTTGTTCGGGTCGACGAGGAACAGGGCGTCGGTCTCCACGTGCCGGACGAGTTCGTCGTAGATCCGGTCGGCGTCGTGCAGGACGCTCTCCGGGATCGGCCGCGGGCTGACACCGACGTTCTTCAGCACGTCGGGCAGGTTGTCGAAGCACGGCTCGATCAGCGAGATGGATATGTCGTTGCGGCTCAGGTACATGCCGGCGACGAGGGTGGAGATGGACGCGGCGTAGGAGAGCATGGTCGTGTCCCTGCGGACGCTGTCCTGGCCGTGGAGGCGGAAGAACGCCTCTTTGAACTGGTTCTCCAGGTCGATCTGGCGGGACTTCTCGGCTTCGTACCACAGCTCGGGCAGGTTCGCGACGATGTCCCGCTGGGTCGGCGACTGCTCCTGGTGGGTGTGTGCGTCCGCGAGGTTGTGCCGGGTCTGCAGGGCCTGGATCTCGTGCTGAGTTAGGTCGAGCAGCTGCTCGGTCATGCTTCTCCCTGGGCGATGCCGGCCGGCCGTCGGATGCACCGCTGTCCGATGACAGGGCGTCCAAGGGCCGATCCGGCGAGGCGAGTGATGGAAAAGCGCGCTGCGGCGCTGGTGAGAAATCGACAGTTCGCGAGGCCGGGCCCACACCCGGCGCATCCGATACGCGACAATAGAGGCTTGCCACGGACGCGGTTTGTCGTTCGAGTACCGTAACGGATGATCGATCATTGCTCAAATGGTCTGAGCCGAGGAGAACCGAGTTGTCTCTTCCCACGAACCCCACGAACCCCGCGGCGCCCGCGTCCTCCCCGCCCCCCAGAGCCGCCAGGTCGGGCGCCACCCTGGAGCGGGTCCCCCTGCACGAACGCGTGCGGATCTTCGTCCTCGAAGGCCTGGTGGCCGGCCGCTGGGAGCCCGGGGACCGGATCGTGGAGCGCCGCATCGCGCTCGAACTGGGCGTCAGCCAGGCGCCGGTGCGCGAGGCGCTGCGCGAGCTGGAGACCATGGAACTCGTGACCTCCACGCCCAACAAAGGCGTGCGGGTACGGGAGCTGACCCTGGACCAGCTGCGCGACGTGTACCTTGTGCGTGCCTCCCTCGAACGGCGCGCGGTGATGCTGGCCGCCCCCCGTCTGGCCGGGAACGTCGCCGCGCTCGAGCGGCACCTGCTCGCCATGCGCCGGGCCGCGACCGGCGGGGACGTCGACGACCAGGCCCTGCACGGCGTGGCCTTCCACCGCGCCATCGTCTACGCCTGCGGGAACCCGGTACTGATCCGGCACTGGGACTGGCTCGGCGTCGAGGCCTGGACCCGCCTCTCCCTGCGGTGGCTGCGCACCGAGCTGCACGACAACGCGGAGGACCACGAGGAGATCGTCGAGGGCCTGCGCCGGGGCGATCCGCACCTGGGACGCCTGATGGAGCTGCACATCATGGACTACGCACACGAATCGAGGAACGCCTGATGCCGACGGCCGATCCCCTGCACCCCGTGGACGACCTGCCACCGCACGACGTCGCGCGGCTCGCCGACCCCCGCACCACCACGCCACCCGGCACCCTGACGGTCTTCTCCGACATCTGGTGCTCGTTCGCGCACGTCGCCCTGTACCGCCTGCACAGCACGCGGGAGCGGCTGGGACTGACCGAACGGGTGCGGATCGACCACCGCGCCTTCCCCCTGGAGATGTTCAACGACGGACCGAGCCCGCGCCGGGGCACCGACTCCGAGGTCGGGGGGATCGCGCACATCGAGCCGGACGCCGGGTGGCAGATGTGGCGCTCGCCGGACTGGAAGTTCCCGTCCACCTCGCTGTTCGCGCTGGAGGCCGTGCAGCTGGCCAAGGAGCAGGGACCCGAGGCCGCCGAGGCGCTCGACCTGGCCATACGGCAGGCGTTCTGGGCGCACAGCCGGCCCATCGGCGCCCGTTCGGAGATCATCGCCCTTGCCCGCGAGACGCCGGGGGTGCGCGACGACCTGATCGCCGCGGGGCTGGACGACGGCCGGGCCCGCCGCCTGGTGACCCTCGACTTCCAGTGCGCCCGCCGTCACCAAGTGCGGTGCAGTCCGCACGTGTTCGCCTCCGACGGCAGCGAATGGGCCAACCCCGGCGTCGAGGCGACCTGGCACGGCGCCTACGGAACCGGCTTCCCCGAGGTCACCCGGGACGATCCCACCGCGTGGGAGACCGTCCTGCGCACCGCCGCCGACCTGGCCGAGGCCTCCTGACTCTCGCCCAGCTTTGATCGATCATTGAAACTTACTGGCCGGTAGCAATTGACCACGCGACCTGACGGCACGTAGTTTCTGTTATGAGGAATCGATCTTCCATTATGCGGAAGTAAATAGTCGCGAGGGTTTCGACAACCAGTCGGCCGGTTTCACCCACACAACCGGCCGCCGCCAAGTGGCCTACCCGGTTCCGGTCTGGCCCGCGTCACAGAAGGGCGATCCCATGTCCCCGATCCACCAGCTGGACCAGCTGCCGGAACCCGATCCGCAGGAGGTGGCCGAATGGCTCGCCTCCGTGGACGGTGCGGTCGGCGCCGTCGGGCCACAGCGCACCGCACGGCTGCTGCGACGGGTCGTCGATCACGCCCGCCGGGCGGGGGTGCCGCTGCCGCCGCCGTCCGTGACCCCGTACGTCAACACCATCCCGACCGCCGCCGAACCGGCCTACCCCGGCGACGAGGCGATGGAGGCGCGGATCACGGCGTGGAACAGGTGGAACGCCGCCGCCATGGTGACCCGCGGAAACGAACGAGGTGGCCTTGGCGGGCACATGGCCACCTACGCCTCGGCCGCATGGCTCTACGAGGTCGGCTTCCAGCACTTCTTCAAGGGCAAGGACGCCGACGGCAGCGGTGACCAGCTCTACATCCAGGGCCACGCCTCGCCCGGCGTGTACGCCCGCGCCTTCCTCGAGGGCCGGCTGAGCGAGGCCGAGCTGGACCGCTTCCGGATGGAGGCCGGCGGTGGCGGTCTGCCCTCCTACCCGCACCCTCGGCGACTGCCCTGGCTGTGGGAGTTCCCGACCGTGTCCATGGGGCTCGGCCCGCTCTCGGCGATCTACCAGGCCCGTTTCAACCGCTATCTGCACCACCGCGGGATCAAGGACACCAGCCACAGCCACGTCTGGGCCTTCCTCGGCGACGGCGAGATGGACGAGCCGGAGTCCACCGCGGCCCTCGCCCTCGCCGCCCGCGAGGAACTCGACAATCTCACGTTCGTCATCAACTGCAACCTGCAGCGCCTGGACGGCCCGGTGCGCGGCAACTTCAAGATCATGCAGGAGCTGGAGGCGCAATTCCGCGCGGCCGGCTGGAACGTTGTCAAGGTCCCCTGGGGCGTGGAGTGGGACGGTCTGCTGGCCGCGGACTCCGACGGCTCGCTCCTCGACGCCCTCGACACCCTGCCCGACGGCCAGTTGCAGACATTCGCCGCCCGCGACGGCGCGTACATCCGCGAGCGCCTGTTCACCGGTGCCCTCGCCGACCTCGCCCGCCCCTACAGCGACGAGGACCTCGCCCGGATCGTCGGCACCTCGCGCGGCGGGCACGAACCCCGCAAGGTCCACGCCGCCTACCGGGCGGCCCTCGACCACCGCGGCGCGCCGACGGTCGTCCTGCTGCAGACGGTCAAGGGCTGGACGCTCGGCCCCGGCTTCGAGTCGCGCAACGCCAACCACCAGATGAAGAAGCTGTCCGGCAAGGAGTTCCGCGCGATGCGCGACCTCCTGGAGCTGCCCATCCCCGACTCCCGGCTGGGCGAGGGCCTGGTTCCCTACGCGCACCCCGGGGCGGACTCCGAGGAGATCGCCTACCTCCAGGAGCGCCGCCGTGCGCTCGGTGGCCCCGCTCCCGCCCGCCGGGTCGTCGCCCGCCCGCTGCCCGCCCCCGCCGACAAGCCGTTCGCGGCGCTGGCCAAGGGCTCGGGCAACCAGGAGATCGCCACCACCATGGCCTTCGTCCGCCTGGTCAAGGACCTGATGCGGGAGAAGGAGACCGGCGCGCGCTGGGTACCCGTCGTCCCGGACGAGGCCCGCACCTTCGGCATGGAGTCGCTGTTCCCGTCCGCCGGGATCTACTCCCCCAAGGGGCAGACCTACGAGCCCGTCGACCGCGACCAGCTCCTCTACTACAAGGAGTCCACCACCGGCCAGATCCTCAACGAGGGCATCACCGAGGCCGGTTCCCTCGCCTCCTTCACCGCCGCCGCGACGTCGTACGCGACGCACGGCGAGCCGATGATCCCCTTCTACATCTTCTACTCGATGTTCGGATGGCAGCGGACGGCCGACCAGTTCTGGGCGCTGGCCGACCAGCTGGGCCGGGGCTTCGTCATCGGCGCCACCGCGGGACGCACCACCATGACCGGCGAGGGCCTCCAGCACGCGGACGGCCACTCGCACCTCATCGCCTCCACCAACCCCGCATGCCTCCCCTACGACCCCGCCTTCGCCTACGAGGTCGGCGTGATCGTCCGCGAGGGGCTGCGGCGCATGTACGGCGAGAGCCCCGAGGACGTCTTCTACTACCTCACCGTCTACAACGAGACCAAACTCCAGCCGTCGATGCCGCAGGTGGAGGGGATCGAGCAGGGGATCCTGCGCGGTCTGTACCGCTACCGGCCGGCCGGCACCGCCGCCGCGGACGCCCCGCGCCTGCAACTGCTCGCCTCCGGGACGGCCATCCACTGGATCCTCCAGGCCCAGGAGCTGCTGGCCGCCGACTGGAACGTGGCCGCCGACGTGTGGTCCGCCCCCTCCTGGACGCTGCTGCGCCGCGACGCGATGGAGGCCGAGGCCCAAGGCCGCACCCCGTACGTCACCGAGGCGCTGGCCGGCACGCCGGGTCCGGTGCTCGCGGTGTCCGACTGGATGCGCGCCGTTCCCGACCAGATCGCCCCCTGGGTGCCGCAGCAGTGGACCTCCATGGGCACCGACGGCTTCGGCCTCTCCGACAACCGGGCCAACGTGCGCCGCCACTTCGGTGTCGACGCCGAGTCCATCGTCGTACACGCCCTGCGCACGCTCGCCGCCCGCGGCGACGTGAAGCCGGACGTGCCCGACGCCGCCGCCCGGCGCTACGGCCTGGCCGGAAAGGAATGAACGCCGTGTCCGTCTCTGTCACCCTGCCAGCCCTCGGGGAGAGCGTCACCGAGGGGATCGTCACCCGCTGGCTGAAGGAGGTCGGCGAGGAGGTCGCTCAGGACGAGCCGCTCCTGGAGGTCTCCACGGACAAGGTCGACACCGAGATCCCTTCTCCCGCCGCCGGTGTGATCCTGGAGATCACCGTCGGTGAGGACGAGACCGCCCGGGTGGGCGCCGAACTCGCCGTGATCGGTGCGCCCGGCACCACCGTGACGCCGCCGCCCGCGCCCGCTCCGGCCCCCGCCGACCCTGCCCCGCCCGCTCCGGCCCTCGCCGTTCCGGCCCCGACCGCCCCCGCTCCGGCCGTTCCGGCCCCGGCCGCCCCCGCTCCGGCCGTTCCGGCCCCGACCGCCCCCGCCGGTGCGACCGGCGTGGACGGCGGCGCCTACGTGACCCCGCTGGTGCGCCGGCTCGCCGCCGAGAGCGGCGTGGACCTGGCGACCGTCCAGGGCAGCGGCGTCGGCGGCCGCGTCCGCAAGCAGGACGTCATCGCCGCCGCCGAGGCCGCCAGGACCGCCGCGGCGGCCCCGGCTCCGGCCGCCGCCCCGACGGCACCGCCCCCGGAGGCGTCCGCGCTGCGCGGCCGGACGGTCAAGCTCACGCGCATCCGCAAGGCCATCGCGGACAACATGCACAGGGCGTTGCAGGAGCAGGCCCAGCTGTCCTCGGTCGTCGAGGTCGACACCACGAAGCTGATGAGGCTCCGTGCCGAGGCCAAGGACGGCTTCGCCGCCCGCGAGGGCGTCAAGCTCTCCCCGATGCCGTTCTTCGTCAAGGCCGCCGTCCAGGCGCTGAAGGCCCACCCGGTCGTCAACGCCCGCCTCGACTACGACGAGGGCACGATCACCTACTTCGACCACGAGAACGTCGGCATCGCCGTCGACTCGGCGAAGGGGCTGATGACCCCGGTCATCAAGGGCGTGGGTGAGCTGAACATCGCGGGCATCGCCAGGAGGACGGCGGAACTGGCCGACAAGGTCCGCACCGGCAGGATCACCCCGGACGATCTGGCCGGCGCCACCTTCACGATCTCCAACACGGGTTCGCGCGGTGCGCTCTTCGACACGGTCATCGTCCCGCCCGGCCAAGTCGCCATCCTGGGCGTCGGCGCCACGGTCAAACGCCCGGTCGTCCTCTCCGACCCGGCACTGGGCGACACCATCGCCGTGCGTGACATGACCTTCGTGACGCTCTCCTACGACCACCGTCTGGTGGACGGCGCCGACGCGGCCCGCTACCTGACCTCGGTCAAACAGGTCCTGGAGGCGGGCGAGTTCGCCGCCGAACTGGGGCTGTGACAACGGCAGGGCCGGCAGGACCGCCGGCCCGCCGGTGAACGGACGGGTCCCGAGGCGCTCCGCCGCCCTCGGGGCCCGTCCGTCGGCTCACGCGGCCGGGTGACGGGGCGCCGTCCTCGTCGCCGACGCGACGCTGGGGAAGCTCACGAAGCCGGTCATCGAGCTGTGCGACTTCTACGACACGGTGCCGTGGCGACTGACAGCTACGCCCTGCGCCCCGTGCTGAGTTCCATCGGCGCGGCGCACATCGTGCATGGCTGCTGCAGCCTCGGTCAGGACATCGCCGCAGAGGGCGGCATGTCGCCCGTCGGCACCGGCCGCCGCACTGGCGTTGGAGCAGGCCACTGACCAGTTCTCCGCTGGGCTGGGCAGCAGTACGGACAGGCTCGCCGCCGTGGGGTTGATCTGTCGGATCTTCCGACGGTCCGACGGCCGTCGCCGCCCCGGCGCCGAACATGCATTCTCTTGCCTGGCCCGGCGTTGAGGAGTTCACTGGTGTGATGCCGACCTTGGTCGCGACGTTGACGGGCTTCTGGCCCTCGCGTCGTGTGTATCTCTTCGACGGTTTCTGTAGCCGGGCCTCGTGATCCCGCTCCGCGCCATCACCCCGTCCGTGCCCTTCCCCGTACGAGAGAACCGAGGTCCGTCATGTCCGTCACCGATGAACTGCTCGCCAACAACGCCCGCTACGCCGAGACCTTCTCCGGTCCGCTCCCGCTGCCGCCCTCCCGCCGACTGGCTGTTGTGGCCTGCATGGACGCCCGGCTGAACGTCTACGCGATCCTCGGCCTGAACGACGGCGAGGCTCACGTCATCCGCAACGCCGGCGGGGTGGTGACCCAGGACGAGATCCGCTCGCTCGCCATCAGCCAACGCCTTCTTGGCACCGAGGAGATCATCCTCATCCACCACACCGACTGCGGCATGCTGACCTTCACCGACGACGGGTTCAAGGACGCGGTCCAGAAGGACACCGGAATCCGTCCGCCCTGGGCAGCGGAGGCGTTTTCCGACCTGGAGGAGGACGTACGGCAGTCCGTCGCGCGCATCAAGGCCGACCCGTTCGTCGTCCACAAGGACCGCGTCCGCGGTTTCGTCTTCGACGTGGCCACGGGCAGGCTCACGGAAGTCCGCTGACCGGGTCCCCGCCGCACCCGGGCATCTCCAGCCTCGGCTGGAGATGAGGGCACCGGGCAGCGGGGAGGCAGTAACGCGGTGCTGGCCTCCGGCTCGTCGTGCCGGAGGCCGGCGTACTGTCGTCAGCTCCTCGGCCGGGTTCCCGAGGCGCGGGACGGCTCAGCTGATGGCACTCCGCATGGCTTCTTCGACGTGGTCGGCGGTGTGACGGTGGAGGCCCCGTTCGCGGAGCGCAGCCCGACGGCGTCGTGGGTGCTGTGTTACGACGTTCGGTTCGTTCGTGGTGCTGCGGCGTTGCGCGCCTCGCGCTTCGCCCTGGTGATGAGCTCTCCCCGCTCGGTTGCGGAGCCGTGCGGGTCGATCTTGATGCGTTTGATCGCCACCAGGGCATTCAAGCGCTCGTCGTGCGCCCGCCATACCTCGCCGAACCCTCCAGCGGCGATGAGGTCGGGCAGCCGACAGTGACCACGATCAACCTGCGTTGGGCCGCCACAGCCAGCGCAGAGCGTCCGGAAGCAGGACGCCGCCGTGGTTGGGGCTGTGCCCGCCGTCTCCCAGGACAAGGCGGAAGTCGTAGCCCGCTTCAGCGAGAGCGGCTGCCACCCGCAGGTTTTCGGCGAGCCAGTTCCACCGGGGCTCATTCCAGTGCAGGTCACGGTGGCCGCCCTGCATGAAGATGCGCAGCGGCTTGCGGGGGACACGGGGGATGAGGTCTGGGTAGGGGTTGCCGTCCGGCATCTGCGCGAAGCTGGACAGGTATCCGATGACGCGGCGGAACTTGTCCGGACGCAGCCATGCAGCGGTAAAGGCGCAGTTGCCGCCGCTGCTCCCGCCGCAGATGCCCCACCTTTCGGGCGCCCGGGCGATGGTATAGCGCTCTGTAACCTGCGGGATGATCTCGGTGAGGAGGAAGGTGACGTACTGGTCATCGAAGGCGTCGTACTCGTTGTTGCGGTTCTTCGGGTTCTCCGCGTCGGGGAAGATCCCAGGATCGACGAACACGCCGATGGTGACGGGGATGTCGCCGCGGTGAATGAGGTTGTCCAGGACGATCGCGCCGCGTACCTCCCCAGCGGGGTCCAAGTACCACCATCCGTCCTGGAACACCATCAAGGATGCCGGTTCCGCTGAGTCGTACTGTGCGGGCACGTGCACCCAGAACTTCCGGAAGGTTCCCGGGTAGACCTCGCTGCTCCTCCACTCGAACGCGACCGTCTCGCCGGCGGGCACGCCCGGCTGTAGAGCGGAATCGGGTCCGTGGACGTAGCGCACGTCCGATTGGTCGATCGGAAGTGGCTGGTAGGGCATCTCAATGGTCACGGGGAGCAACCGTAGGGCGATCACCGCCCTTGACCGCAAGAGAATTGTCGTGATCCCGAGCAGGATGAGGGGGTCCGGCAGTGATGCAAGGCCGAGATCGAGGCGTGCACCCTTCTGGAGCTGAAGGCCAAGTTGAGTGAGGATCGGCTGGACGCCGTATTTGGCGACCGGTGGACTTTCTGGGCGAGGGCGGTGACCCGTGTGACGAACAGATGCGGGTTGGTGCTGTGGGGCCAGCGCTCGTAGCGTTCGCGGAGCCAGTCGGTGAGAAGCTCCAGGGTTAGCGCGTCCGGGCACAGCTCGGTGGCCCGGACGCCGGAGATGTAGGCAATCTTCGCCATGCAGTAGTCGCACGGCCACCAGATATTTGGGGGCCGCCGGCAGAGCCTCGCGTCAGGAGGCGAAGAACTCTGTCATCGTCTGCTTCGGGGGCGGGATCCGCAAGCCGTATTCGCCCCGGTGCCGGGGACGGTTGAAGGGATCGACCGGCGACTCGACCCCTGCCCCGAACCGCCGCAGGATCTGCGTCGGCGCCCGCTCTGGGAACACCGATTCTCATCGGCCGCGAGACTTTACGTGGCCTGCGCGCCCGCCGCGGCATCACCTTCCGCGAATCAAGACGTGGAAGGAGTTCCCGGACCCCGACCGCGAGACGAAGCTGGACCGGATCGAGGAGGTCTTGGACCGCTTCCCGGGCAGGGTGTTCGCCTTCGACGAGTTCGGCCCGCTCGGGATCAGGCCCACCGCCGGCTCGGGGTGGGCCGCACGCAAACACCCCGACCGACTGCCGGCCACCTACCACCGCACGCACGGGGTGCGGAACTTCCACGGCTGCTACTCGGTGGCCGACGACCGCCTGTGGGGCGTCAACCGCCGCAGAAAGGGTGCCGCCAACACACTGGCCGCACTGAAGACGATCCGCGCCGCCCGGCCCGACGGCGCCCCCATCTACGTGATCCTGGACAACCTGTCCGCCCACAAGGGCACCGAAATACGCCGCTGGGCGAAGGAGAACAAGGTCGAGCTGGGCTTCACCCCGACCTCCGCCTCCTGGGCGAACCCCATCGAGGCCCACTTCGGACCGCTGAGGCAGTTCACCATCACCAACTCCAACCACCCCGACCACACCATGCAGACCCGGGCCCTGCACGCCTACCTGCGCTGGCGCAACGCCAACGCCCGCCACCGCGACGTCCTGGCCGCCGAACGCAAGGAACGCGCCCGCATCCGCAGCGAGAAAGGCATCCGCTGGGGCGGACGCCCTCTCGAAACCGCAGCCTGAACCAGGCGAACCTAATCCGTAGATAAGGGCGTCCCAATGGAGCAAAAGCTTGTGGGGACGCTCGAGTAGAGGGCTGCGATGCCTGCGGCGAACCGGGTC
>NZ_JBVHXT010000064.1:0-35582 GCF_055569255.1 Streptomyces sp. NPDC029296 | reverse complement strand
GGAGGCGGGGGTGGGTTTCGGGGGAAGGATGTTGTTGCCCCCTCCTCAGAAGGGAAGGGTCCCGGGGGGGGGGAGCAGGAGGAGGGGGGGGGGCGGGGGGGGGGGGGGGGGGGCGGACCCCGCCCCCCCCCCCCCACGCCCTGGTCCGTGTCCCGGGTCAGTCCTCGACAAGCTCCACCGGCGCGATCTCGTCGTAGACGTCACCCGGGCCCGGGTTCGACGGGTCGGTCGTGCCGCCGAAGTGGTGCATCACGCCCCACACCGCGTTCAGCGCGGTCTGCACGGCGCCCTCGGCCCAGCCGGCCGTCCAGGAGATGTCGTCGCCGGCGAGGAAGATGCCCCGCTTGTCCTCGGGCAGCCGGTCCTGCATGAAGTGGGTGAACAGGCGCCGCTGGTAGCGGTAGTGGCCCGGCAGGTTGGCCTTGAACGCGCCCATGAAGTAGGGCTCGTTCTCCCAGGAGACCGTCACCGGGTTGCCGATGATGTGCTTGCGGATGTCGACCTTCGGGTAGATCTCGCCGAGCGACTTCAGCATGACCTCCATCCGCTCGTTCGCGGACAGCGGCAGCCACTTCAGGCTGTCGTCGCACCAGGTGTACGACAGGCAGATCACAGCGGGCCGGTCGGGGCCGTTGTCGAGCAGGTAGGTCCCGCGCGTCATGCGGTCGGTGAGCGTCATCGACATGACGTCCCGGCCCGTCTCCTCGTCCTTGTCCAGCCAGAACGGCCGGTCCACGGGCACGAAGAGCTTGCTGGACTCCATGTAGTGGGTGCGCTCGATCGCGGTCCAGTGGTCGATCGGGAAGAGCGAGTCGTCGCAGGCGATCTTGGACAGCAGCATCCAGGACTGGGCGGTGAAGACCGCCGCCTGGTAGGTGCGGATGTCGCCGTCCGCGTCGGTCACGGTGATCCGGTTGCCCGCGGTGCGGTGCAGCCGGGTCACGGCCGGGCGCGGTTCGCCGCTGGTGTGCAGGGACTTCAGCGAGGTGCCGTGCGGCCAGTGCACGATCTTCTCCGGCTCGCGCTCCCACAGGCGCAGCGGCAGCTGCTGGGAGCCGCCGACGATGCCGCGGTGGTGGTCGTCGGCCTCGGTGTAGACGACGCGCAGGATCTCCAGGATGGAGTTCGGGAAGTCGGTGTCCCAGCCACCGGTGCCGAAGCCGACCTGGCCGAAGATCTCGCGGTGCCGGAAGGACTTGAACGCCTCGGAGTCGCAGAGGAAGCCGTAGAAGGTCTGGTTGTCGAGCTTCTCGACCAGCTTCGCCCAGATCTCCCGGATGCGCGGCACGTCCCGCTCGCGCATCGCGCGGTTCATGTCGGAGAAGTCGGCGCCCTCCTCCAGGCACTTGTTCCAGGCCTCGGCGACGTCCCGGTACACCTGGGGCAGGTCGTCGATGGTGACGGCGTAGTGCGACTCGCCCTTGAGGTCGACCACGGTCGAGGGGGTGGCCTCGGCCAGCGGGTTCGGGAACGGCCTGGTCTCCAGGCCGACCAGGTCGATGTAGTGCTGGAGGGCGGTGGAGGACGGCGGGAAGCGCATCGCGCCCAGCTCGCAGTTCAGCGACTCGTCACAGCCGTCGAAGCCGACGGTGCGGAGCCGGCCGCCGAGCTGGTCGGCCTCGTAGACGACGGGCTTGAGGCCCATCTTCATCAGCTCGTAGGCGGCGACGATGCCGGACAGGCCGCCGCCGATGACCGCGACCTCGGTGCCGTGCTCGGTCGCCGGGATCTGGCCGAGACCCGCCGGGTGGGCGAGGAAGTCGTCGTAGGCGTAGGGGAAGTCCGGGCCGAACATGGTGATCGGCGGCTGCTGCTCGTCGGTGTGCTCGACGGCGTTGGGCACCGTGGACGTCATGGGGTACGGACTCCTTGCGTGGTGGAACAGGGTGAGGCCGGGTGGGGCCGCCGCGCCGCGGCTTTGCTTCGCGGTGTCCGCGCGGCTCAGACCAGGGACCCGTACAGACCGGGGCGGCGGTCCGCCAGGTACGGGTTGTTCTCCCGGGAGGCGGCCAGGAAGGCGGGGTCGGCGTCGGCGAGCACCAGCTGCTCGCCGCGGCCGGCGCGGGTGCGGGCGACACCGTCGGGACCGGCGAGGACGGAGAGGCCGACGAACTCGAACTCCCCTTCCGCACCGACCCGGTTGACGTACGCGACGTACATCTGGTTCTCGAAGGCGCGCACCGGGATCACCGACTCGGCGACGAACTGGAAGGGGTGCATCTGCGCGGTCGGCACGACGAGGAGGTCGGTGCCGGCCAGGGCGTGGGCCCGGACGTTCTCCGGGAACTCGACGTCGTAGCAGATCAGCAGGCCCACGGTGAGGCCGTTCAGCTCGGCCTGGACGACCTGGTGCCCGCCCGGTGTGAAGTGGTCGCGCTCGAAGCAGCCGAAGAGGTGGGTCTTGCGGTAGTTGGCGAGCCGGGTGCCGTCGGCGGAGATCAGCTGCGCGGAGTTGAAGACGGTGTCGCCGTCGCGTTCCGGGTAGCCGTAGACGAGGGCCAGACCGTGCCGGGTGGCGATCTCCGCGACCGCGTCGGCCCAGTCGCCGTCGGCGGGCTCGGCGAGGCGCGCGATGTCGTCGCCGATGGCGTACCCGGTGAGGAACATCTCCGGTGCGGCCAGCAGCCCGGCGCCCGCGGCGGCGGCGCGGCCCGCGGCCTCGTCGAGGACCTCGAGGTTCTCGGCGATCGAGCCGGGACGGCCGGAGCTCTGGAGCAGGGCGGTGCGCATGCGGGGTCCTCACCGGAACGGGGGGTCGGGGGTCAGGAAGACGGTACGGGCGGTGCGCTCGGCCGGACAAGAAGGAGCCGTTGCGCGCGCGTGCGGAGTTCGTTGCGCCGCATGGGGGGTGGGCGGCGATTCGTTGCGTGACCCGGCCGCACGCCCCCGGAAACGGAAACGGGGCGCCTTGTCGCACGCCGGGCGCGGGTCGTGGGGGGTGCTCGCGCGGTTCCCCGCGCCCCTGGAGGGGCGCCGACCGGCGGCCGGCGTGCGACAAGGCGCCCCGAGCCGATGTCCGCTCCTATCCCGGTGCCCCGGAGGAGAAGCGGCGCAGCAGCGGTGACAGGACCAGGACGGACTTCGTGCGCTCCACGAACGGCTCGCCCGCGATCCGCTCCAGGACCCGTTCGAAGTGCCGCATGTCGGAGGCGAAGACCTGGGCGATCGCGTCCGCGTCGCCGGTGACGGTCGACGCGGCCACGACCTCCTGGTAGCGCTCAAGGCCCCGCTGGATGGTCTCCGGAGAGGTGTTGCTCCGGCAGTAGATCTCGATGTACCCCTCGGTCTCCCAGCCGAGGGCCGCCGGGTCCACCCGGACGGTGAACCCGGTGATGGCTCCGGTGGCCCGCAGCCGGTCCACGCGCCGCTTCACCGCGGGCGCGGACAGACCGATCAGCTGCCCGATGTCCGCGTAGGAGCGGCGGGCGTCCTCGGCGAGGGCGTGCACGATGCGTTCGTCGAGATCGTTCAGCACAGGGGGTCGTTCACTTCTTCGGTTCGGTCACTTCACTGCCGTCACCGCGAGGTCGTCGTCGGTCGCGAGACGGGAACGGCGATAGCCGTACAGGAAGTAGAACACGAGCCCGGCGGCCATCCAGCATCCGAAGACGACCCAGGTCACGGTGTCGAGGCTGAACATGTTGTAGGCGCAGAACAGGAAGCCCAGCACCGGCAGCAGCGGCCCGAACGGCACCCTGAAGGTGCGCTCGAGGTTGGGCCGCTTGTAGCGCAGCACGATGACCGCGATGTTGACCAGGCCGAAGGCGAACAGCGTGCCGATGCTGGTGGCGTCGACGAGCTTGCCGAGCGGGATGAGCGCGGCGAGCGCCCCGCAGAACAGGGAGACGATCAGCGTGTTGAGGCGGGGGGCGCCGGTCTTGCGGTGCACCTTGCCGAGCGCCTTGGGCACCAGTCCGTCGCGGGACATCGCGAAGAGGATGCGGGTCTGGCCGTAGAGCACGGTGAGGACCACGCTCGCGATGGAGATGACCGCGCCCAGCGCGAGCAGCGTGCCCCAGAAGGTCTGGCCGCTGACGTCGTTCATGATCGCGGCGAGGGAGGCCTCGGAGCCGTCGAACTTCTTCCAGTTCCAGGCGCCGACGGCGACACCGGCGACGAGCACGTACAGCGCGGTGACGATGATCAGCGACAGCATGATCGCCCGCGGCAGGTCCCGCTTGGGGTCCTTCGCCTCCTCACCGGCGGTGGAGGCGGCGTCGAAGCCGATGTACGAGAAGAACAGCGTGGCGCCCGCGGCGCTGACGCCGCTCATGCCGAGCGGCATGAAGTCGGCGTAGTTGCCGGACTTGAAGCCCATGATGCCGACCGCGCAGAACAGCACGAGGGCGACGATCTTCACGCAGACCATGATCGTGTTGGCGCGGGCGGACTCCCGTGCGCCGCCGAGCAGGAACACCATCGCCAGCAGGACGACGACCAGGGCGGGCAGGTTGATGACACCGCCCTCGCCGGGTGCCGAGGACAGCACGTCGGGGATGGTGACGCCGATGGTGCCGTCCAGCAGCTCGTTCAGGTACTCGCCCCAGCCGACGGCGACGGCGGCCACCGAGACGCCGTACTCCAGGATGAGGCACCAGCCGCAGACCCAGGCGACCAGCTCGCCCAGCGTTGCGTATGCGTACGAGTAGGAGGAGCCGGCGACCGGGATGCTGCCGGCCAGTTCGGCGTAGGACAGGGCCGAGAACAGCGCGGTGAGGCCGGCGATCACGAAGGACAGGGTGATGGCGGGGCCGGCCTCCGGCACGGCGTCGCCGAGGACGACGAAGATGCCGGTGCCGAGGGTGGCACCGATGCTGATCGTGGTCAGCTGCCACAGCCCGAGGGAGCGCCGAAGCTGCCCTCCCTCGCCCTGGCCGCCTTCCGCGACCAGGCGTTCCACGGGCTTGCGACGCATCAGGCGCGCGGCGACGCCCGGGGACGCGGGGGCGGCCGGTATCTGGTTCTGCGGGGGTGCGCCTTGGTCGAGCACGCGCTGGCTCCTTATCGCTGCCGGTGTGGTGCGGACGCGGACCGGCGGGAGGGCCGGTCCTCGTGGACGGGGACCGGTGGGCCTGCGAAGGGCAGGAACCCACCGAGCGGGGTCCCCGCCACGCACGTACTAGCGCAGCACCCTATGAGGCGGGCCTTCACGGGCGTAATGCAGCAACCTTGCGCATCCCCGCAGAATCATTGCGTTCCCCCGGCCGGAATGACAAATCGTTGCGCGCGAGCTGTCGACCGTTGCACAAGGCCCTGACGGGCGCTTTTTCCCCGCCTCGGCGGGATACGCCGACGGCCCCCGGCCCTCCCGGGTGCGGGAGGGGCGGGGGCCGTCGTGCGGGCGGCGGAAGGGCCGGTCAGCTCCAGCTGGCGTGCAGCGGCTTGCCCTCGGCGTAGCCGGCCGCGCTCTGGATGCCGACGATCGCCTTCTCGGCGAACTCCTCCAGCGAGCCGGCGCCGGCGTAGGTGCAGGAGGAACGGACGCCCGCGATGATCGAGTCGATCAGGTCCTCGACGCCCGGGCGGGCCGGGTCGAGGAACATCCGCGAGGTGGAGATGCCCTCCTCGAACAGCGCCTTGCGGGCCCGGTCGTAGGCCGACTCCTCCGAGGTGCGGTTGCGCACGGCACGCGCGGAGGCCATGCCGAAGGACTCCTTGTAGGCACGGCCCTGGGCGTCGTGCTGGAGGTCGCCCGGCGACTCGTAGGTGCCGGCGAACCAGGAGCCGATCATCACGTTGGACGCGCCGGCCGCGAGGGCCATGGCGACGTCACGCGGGTGGCGGACACCGCCGTCGGCCCACACGTGCTTGCCGTACTTCCCGGCCTCGGCGGCGCACTCCAGGACGGCGGAGAACTGCGGGCGGCCCACGCCGGTCATCATGCGGGTGGTGCACATGGCACCCGGGCCGACACCGACCTTGATGATGTCGGCGCCCGCGTCGATCAGGTCCTTCACGCCTTCGGCGGAGACGATGTTGCCGGCCGCGATCGGCACCTGCGGGTCGAGGGCGCGCACCGTCCTGACGGCGCTGATCATCGACTCCTGGTGGCCGTGCGCGGTGTCGATGACGAGCGTGTCCACGCCCGCGTCGAGCAGCTGCTTGGCCTTGCCCGCCACGTCGCCGTTGATGCCGACGGCGGCGGCGATCCGCAGCCTGCCCCGGGCGTCCACGGCGGGGGTGTACAGCGTGGCGCGCAGGGCGCCCTTGCGGGTGAGGATGCCGGCGAGCCTGCCGTCCTTGTCGACGGCCGGGGCGTAGCGGCGGTTGTGCTGGTCGAGGGTGTTGAAGGCCTCGCGCGGGTCGATGTCGGCGTCCAGCAGGAGCAGGTCCCTGGACATGACGACTTCGAGCTGGGTGAAGCGGTCGACGCCGGAGAGGTCCGCGTCGGTGACGACACCGACGGGCCGCTGGTTCTCGTCCACGACGACACCGGCGTTGTGCGCCCGCTTGGGCAGCAGCGCCAGGGCGTCGGCGACGGTCTGGTGCGGGGCCAGCACGATCGGGGTGTCCAGCACCAGGTGCCGGCTCTTCACCCAGGAGATCACATCGGTGACGACATCGATGGGGATGTCCTGCGGGATGACCACGAGCCCGCCGCGGCGGGCCACCGTCTCGGCCATGCGGCGGCCGGCGATGGCGGTCATGTTCGCGACGACGAGCGGGATGGTGGTGCCCGTCCCGTCCGGCGAGGCGAGGTCCACGCCCTGACGCGAGCCCACCGCGGAGCGGCGCGGCACCATGAACACGTCGTCGTACGTCAGGTCGTACGCGGGCTGGATGTCATTGAGGAAACGCACGTGCTGCACATCCCAGTCGATCAGAGGTGACCCCCCGACGGGTGCGCCAGGGGGAAAGAGCACGTACTTCATTGTCCCATGTCAGGGTGCCCGTCATGCCCTGACAGAACATCCAGGGTCGCCGCCGGCCGGCTGGGAGGATCCTCCAAGGGCGAGGGCGACGGTGAGGGCGGGCGCCCGGCCGGCGGCCTCGGTAAGGACCTCCTCGGCGATCCGCCACTCCTCGGGCCGGGCCCCGGCGTACGGCCGCCAGCCGCGTACGACGATCAGCAGGCCCCGTTCCGCGGCGCCTTCGGGCCAGACCGTGGGATCGGACAGGGAGTCGGCCAGCGCGTCCCAGTTGCGGCCGAACCACTCGGGCAGCGCCAGGGCCCGGGCCGCGCGGTCCATCAGGCCCGCCTTGTCCGTGACGCCGTCGAGGTCGAGCGCGACCACGTGACGGCCGGTCAGGTCTTCGCTCATCTCAGTACCGCCCGGAACGATTCGTAGTGGTCATCGGTGTAGTAGACCTCCCCGCCCCGCCCGGTGACCAGGCGCCGGGCGCCCCGGTCGCGGGAGCCGGGGGTCCGCACGGTGTACTCGTGGTAGTAGCCGCGCCGCTGCTGGGGCAGATGCCCCTCGAAGTTCCCGAAGACGGTCCCGTCCTGGGCGTGCGGGAAGGGGCCGCCCTGGTCGACGAGGGCCAGCGTCCGGCGGGCCTCGGCGGGCAGCCGCGACTCGGGGACGGTGGCCATGCCGTGGGCCCAGGACGGAGCGGACGCGTCCGGCGGGGACGCGCCGCCGGAGCACCCGGCCAGGAGAACGGCGAGACAGACCAGCAAGCCGGCCAGGAGACGGGGGACGAACCGCGGCAGCATGCGGACGATGCTGCCACGGCCGTCCCGCACGGGCCCGCCGGGACCCGGTGTCAGACTCCGTCGGGGTCCTGACGGCCGAGCGCCGGCTTCGGCGCCGGGCCCGCCGTCATCAGGTAGTCGGCGGCCGACGTGTCGGTCACCAGGCTGGTGACCAGCCCGGAGCGCAGCACCGCGTCGATCGCGGCGGCCTTGCGCTGGCCGCCCGCGATCGCCACCACCTCCGGGATGCGGCGCAGCTGGTCGGCCTTGACCGTGATGCACCGCTCCCCCAGGTCCCGGCCGATCCGCCGCCCGTCGGCGTCGAAGAGGTGCGCCGACATCTCGGCGGCGACCCCGAGCGAGGCGTAGTGCGCACGCTCCTCGTCGCTGAGCATGTCGTGCACGGTCGAGATGCCCGGCTCCCAGGAGCCGATGGAGACGCAGGCGACCGTGACCTTGTCGAAGTACTCGAAGGCCCGGGCGATCCCGGTCTGGTGGCGCAGCGCCGCCGCGGTGGCCTCGTCGGGCAGCAACATCGGCGCGTAGATGGGGTGCGCGTCGCCGCCCGAGACCTGGGCGGCCCGGCGGACGGCCTCCACCGAGCCGCGCTCGGCGGTCCCGGCGTCGTACACACCCGTCAACTGCACGACCGTGCACGGCGGCAGCCGGTCGAGGGCCGCCGCCATGTGGATGGTGGACCGGCCCCAGGCCAGCCCCAGGACGTCGCCCTCGTTGACGAGTTCGCCGAGCAGGTCGGCGGCGACCTCCCCGAGGTTCTCGGGGTCCGGGGTCTCCTCCGCCTCGGCCGGGGACTCGACCACGACGGCGTGCCTCAGGCCGTAGCGGGCGCGGAGCGCGTCGGAGCGCTCGGCGTCCAGTTCGGCCGGCACGCGGATCTCGATGCGTACGAGGTCCCGTTCGAGGGCCGTCTCCAGGACCCGGGCCACCTTGAAGCGGCTGACGCCGAACTCCTCCGCGATCTGGATCTTGGACTTGCCCTCGAGGTAGAAGCGGCGGGCCATGGCCGCCGCCTGCACCAGCTCAGCGGGTCCCATCCGCATGGCTGACCGGCCCGCCGACATACCCGACACGGCGATCTCCTCACTGCTGTTCACACTCTGGATTCGCCGTTCATCCTCGCAGATTCGGGGCGACTGATCCGCCCTGATGGGCGGCCTTCATTCAACCGTTCACTTGGCCGTGGCTCAGTGGTCGCATGCCCACGACGCCCCGGCGGCGGCCGACTCCGCCCGGGCGCGCAGCGCGCGCACGGCCTCGGCGGGGTCCTCGGCGCCGTACACGGCCGAACCGGCGACGAACACGTCCGCTCCCGCGTCGGCGCACCGCTCGATGGTGGCGGCCGAGACACCGCCGTCGACCTGCAGCCACAGCTCCAGGCCGTGCTTCTTGATCAGCTCACGGGTGCGGCGGATCTTCGGCAGCATGATGTCGAGGAACGCCTGGCCCCCGAAGCCGGGCTCCACCGTCATGATCAGCAGCATGTCGAGTTCCGGCAGCAGGTCCTCGAACGGCTCGATGGGCGTCGCGGGCTTCAGCGCCATCGAGGCCCGGGCCCCCTTCGCGCGGATCTCCCGGGCCAGCCGCACCGGAGCGGCGGCGGCCTCCACGTGGAAGGTGACCGACGACGCCCCCGCCTCGACGTACCGGGGCGCCCACCGGTCGGGGTCCTCGATCATCAGATGGCAGTCCAGCGGGGTGTCCGTCGCCCGGGCCAGGGACTCCACCACCGGCACGCCGAGGGTGAGGTTCGGGACGAAGTGGTTGTCCATGACGTCGACATGGAGCCAGTCGGCGCCGCGGACCGCCTCGGCCTCGTCCGCGAGGCGGGCGAAGTCGGCGGACAGGATGCTGGGGTTGATCTGCACGGGCATGCCCCCCAGCCTATGCCCTGCCGGGGAGGCCCGGTCAGGCCCCGGGGCGGCCGGTGTTACGCGGTCCTGCGGATCAGGGCCAGGTACATCGCGTCCGTGCCGTGCAGATGGGGCCAGAGCTGGATGTCCGGGCCCTCGCCCAGGTCGGGGAGGCCGGGAAGGAGGGGACGGGCGTCGATCAGGTCGGTGTGGGGGTGCTGCTTGAGGATGTCGGCGACCACCGCCCGGGTCTCCGCGAGGTGCGGGGAGCAGGTGGCGTAGCCGACGACCCCGCCGACGCGTACGGAGTCCAGGGCGGTGCGCAGCAGGGCGCGCTGGAGCGGGGCGAAGGTGTCCAGGTCCTCGGGGCGGCGGCGCCAGCGGGCCTCGGGGCGGCGGCGCAGGGCGCCGAGACCGGTGCACGGCACGTCCACCAGCACCCGGTCGAAGGTGCCGGGGCGCCACGGCGGGCGGGTGCCGTCGGCGGCGATGACCTGGTACGGGCCCGGATTGCCGTGCAGCGCCTTGGCGACCAGGCCGGCCCGGTGCGGCTGCTTCTCGGAGGCGAGCAGCACGGCACCGCGCTCGGCGGCGAGGGCGCCGAGCAGCGCGGCCTTGCCGCCGGGTCCGGCGCAGCCGTCGAGCCACTTCTCGTCGGGCCCGTCGAGCGGGGCGCTCGCGAGCGCGAGGGCCACCAGCTGGCTGCCCTCGTCCTGCACGCCGGCCCGTCCCTCGCGCACGGCCTCGACCGCGCCCGGCTCGCCGCCCTCCGCGAGCCGTACGGCGTACGGCGACCAGCGGCCCGGTACGGCGGCCTCCTCGCGCAGCAGTTCCTCGGTGGTGGCCCGTCCGGGCCGGGCGACGAGGGTCACCTCGGGCCGCTCGTTGTCGGCCGCCAGCAGCCGCTCGATGCCGGTCCGGCCGCCGCCGAGGGAGTCCCAGAGCGCGGAGACGACCCAGCGCGGGTGCGAGTGCACGACGGCGAGGTGGTCCTCGGGGTCCTCGTCGTACGGCGGCGCGACCTTCTCGGTCCAGCCGTCGAGGTCGTCCTGCGCGATCTTGCGGAGCACGGCGTTGACGAACTTGGCCCGGCCGTCGCCGAGCACCACGCGGGCCAGCTCCACGGAGGCGGAGACGGCGGCGTGCGTCGGGATCCGGGTGCCGAGCAGCTGGTGCGCGCCGAGGCTCAGCACGTCCAGCACCGGCGGGTCGACCTCGCGCAGCGGCCGGTCGACACAGGCGGCGATGACGGCGTCGTAGGTGCCCTGCCGGCGCAGCGTGCCGTACACCAGCTCGGTGGCGAGCGCGGCGTCCCGGGCGTCGAAGTCGCCCTTCTCGCGGGCCTTGCGCAGCAGCGGGGGCAGCACGAGGTTGGCGTAGGCGTCCCGCTCGTCCACCGCGCGCAGCGCCTCGAAGGCCAGGATGCGGACGGGGTCCTTCTGGGGACGGCGGTAGGGCTTGGCGGGCCTGCGGGGCCGCCGGGACTGCTCGCTCACGAAAAAGGTGCTCCGGAGATAGAAGGGGATGCGCCTCCAGCCTACGTCGGCGCGTCCCCCGCGCTGCCGTCCGGGGCGTCAGCCGCCGAGCGTCTCGCCCTCCGCGATGCGCACCCCGCGGGCCCAGTCGGCGGCGCGCATCGGCTTCTTGCCCTGGGCCTGCACCCAGAGCAGCTCGACGGCGTACGAACCGGTGCCCGCGTGCACGCTGTTCTTGCCCACCGCGAGCCGGCCCGGCGCGAGGTCGGTCCGCTCGGGCACCGGGGCGACCTGGACGAGCTTGAGCCGCTCGCCGCGGAAGGTGGTCCAGGCGCCGGGCGCCGGGGTGCAGCCGCGCACCACCCGGTCCACGCGCAGCGCGGGCGCCGCCCAGTCCACCTGGGCGTCCTCGACCGTGATCTTCGGCGCGAGGGTGATGCCCTCGGCGGGCTGCGGTACGGCCTTCAGGGTGCCGTCCTCGATGCCGTCCATGGTGGCGGCGAGCAGCCCGGCGCCCGCGAAGGCGAGCCGGGTCAGCAGGTCGCCGCTGGTGTCGGTGGGGCGGACCTCCTCGGTGACGGTGCCGTAGACGGGGCCGGAGTCCAGGCCCTCCTCGATGAGGAAGGTGGACGCGCCGGTGATCTCGTCGCCCGCCATGACGGCGTGCTGCACGGGCGCGGCGCCGCGCCAGGCGGGCAGCAGCGAGAAGTGCAGGTTGACCCAGCCGTGGGCGGGGATGTCCAGGGCGGCCCGGGGCAGCAGGGCGCCGTAGGCGACGACCGGGCAGCAGTCCGGGGCGATCTGCCGCAGCCGCTCCAGGAACTCCGGGTCCCGGGGCTTGGCCGGCTTCAGCACCTCGATCCCGGCCTCCTCCGCCCGCTCGGCCACGGGCGAGGCGACCAGCCTGCGCCCGCGCCCGGCCGGTGCGTCGGGGCGCGTGACGACGGCGGCCACCTCGTGCCGCCCGGAGGCGAGCAGGGCGTCGAGTGCGGGAACGGCGACCTCGGGGGTACCGGCGAAGACGAGCTTCATGGGCGGGATCGGGCCTCTCGGGCGGGGGTCGGGCGGGCAGCGCACCAGTCTAGGACCACGGGCGGCGCGCGGGAGGGCGACCGGCGTACGCATATGCCTGTACGCCCCCAGCCCGTGACCAGCGGAGGGCCGGCGCGTTGGTCAAGAAAGAGTTGACCACATCGGGCCCCTTTCGCGGCCCAATTCCTTTCAACGCCGGTTCGAGAGGCTTGTTCATGGCCGACCACGCAACCCACGACGCCCAGGCCCGGGCCAGCCTGCACTTGCTGGTGCGGGACATCGAGCGGGTCCGCCGGCAGGTGGACGCGCTGCGCACGCTCACCGCCCAGTTGGGCAACGTCTACCGCCCGCGCCGCTCCGGCCCCTCCACGGGCTTCGTCGTCTACGGACGCGCCCCCGCCCCGACGGTCCGCCTCGCCCAGGAACTCCGCGACAGTGTCGAGACCCTGGTCACGGCCGCGGTGGACTTCGACCGCTCACTCGGTTTCTCGTGGGACGCGGTGGGCTCGGCGCTCGGGGTCACCAAACAGGCGGTGCACCGCCGGTACGGCGCGCGGCGTGCCGCGGCCCAGGCGGCGGCCGAGACCGAGCGGGCGGCGGAGCCGTCCGGCACCCGCACGATCAACGTGACCACCGGGCTGCCCACCGTGCCGACGGTCCCCGCGGCCCGATCCATGCCCACCCAGCCGACGGCGACCGCCCCGGCCCTGCGCGACGACGCCCGCCCCGCCCCCACCCCCTTCCCCAGCCCCCGCAACGGCTGACCCCACCGCCCCTCCCCCTGCCGTTCCGGAACCCTCCGGGGAGGCGGACGCATGGCGCGGCCGGCGGGGACAGACGCAGGGCCGACGGGGGGCGGCGCTCGGGGCGACGGCCGCCGCGGCCGCGGGGCGTGCGCCCGGGACCCCCGCCCGGCCGCTCAGCCGATGTCCGGCGGGTCGACGCGGACCCGTACCTGTTCGGCGGTGCCGCGGGCCATGCGGGCGGCCTGGGCGGTCTTCAGGGCCGTGGCCAGGGTGGCGCCGCTGCCCGGCGGGACACGGACGAGGGCACGCTCCCAGTGTTCGCCGGGCGGGGGCGCGCCGGGTCTGCGCGGGCGGCCGGGCGGCGGGGGCGGCAGCGGCACGGGGCCCAGCACCTCCGCGTCCGGCGGCAGCTCGACGGCCGCCAGGAACTCCGCGACGGCCGCGGGCGGTCCGGACACGGCGGCCATCCGGGACACCGGCGGGAAACCCAGCTCCGCCCGCTCGGCCAGTTCCCGCACGGCATGTCCGACGGGGTCCCACCGCACGAGCGCCTGCACGGGCCGCAGCGTGGGTTCGGCGACGACGACCACGGTGCCGCCCTCCCCCTGCGGCCGCACCAGCGCGCCGGCCGCGATCCACCGGCGCAGCGCGTCCTCGCCGGCCCGCAGGTCGGGGCGCCCGAGCATGGCCCAGCCGTCCAGGAGCAGGGCCGCCGCGTAGCCGCCCTCGGCCACCGGTTCGGCGCCCGGCGTGCTGACCACGAGCGCGGGCGTGTCCGGCACGGTGTCCAGCACATGCTCGCGCCCCGAGGTGCGCACGGGTACGGCGGGAAAGGCCCGCCCCAGTTCCTCGGCGGTACGGCGTGCGCCGACGATCTGGGCGCGGAGCCGGAAGCCGCCGCACTCCGGGCAGTGCCAGGCGCCCTCCTCGCGCCCGCACCAACCGCACCGCAGCACACCGCCGTCCTGTCCCTCCAGCGGCCCGGAGCAGTGCCGGCACCGGGCGGGCGCCCGGCAGCGGGCACAGGCCATGCGGGGGGTGTAACCGCGCCGGGGCACCTGGACGAGCACCGGCCCGTGCCGCAGCCCCTCGCGCGCCGCCTGCCAGGCGAGGGTGGGCAGCCGGGCGGCGCGGGCGGCCTCGTCGCGCGCGAGGTCCTCGTCGCCGACGGTCCGGACGAGGGGGGCGGACCGGCGCACCTGCTCGCGCCCGGCGACCAGCGGCCGGGCCCAGCCGCTCTCGACCAGCTGGGCGGCCTCCACGGTGCAGCCCCAGCCGCCCAGCAGGAAGGCGCACCGGTCCAGCGCGGCGCGCAGCAGCAGCACATCGCGGGCGTGCGGCTGCGGGGCGTGCGGCTCGCTGTGGCTGTCGTCGCCGTCGTCCCAGACGGCGACGAGCCCGAGGTCCCGCACGGGCGCGAACATCGCCGCCCGGGTCCCGACGACGGCGCGCACGGAGCCGCGCCGCACCGCCAGCCACCGCGCGTACCGCTTCTCGGGACCGGCGTCGGCGGTGAGCAGCGCGTGCCGGCCGGGGCCGAGCAGCGCGGTCAGCGCGGCGTCGACGCGCGCGGCCGCCCGCCCGTCCGGTACGACGACCAGGGCGCCCCGCCCGGAGGCGAGCGTGGCGGCGACGGCCCGGGCCAGTTCCTCGCTCCACAGGGGTCCGGGCAGCGCGTTCCACACGGCCCGGGGTGCCCCGCCGGAGGCCAGCGCGTCGAGGAAGGCGCCCCCGTGCTCGTACCGGGCCCAGGAACCGGCGTCGGGCGCCCCGGGCGGGGGCAGCGGCTCGGGGGAGGGCCGCTGTTCGGCGCGGGCGTTGCGCGGCGGTACGGCCAGTTGCAGCACGTCGGCGAGGCTGCCCGCGTACCGGTCGGCGACGGCCCGGGCGAGGCCGAGCAACTCCTCGCCGAGCACCGGTTCGGGCGAGACGACCTGGGCGAGCGCGGCCAGCGGTCCGGAGTAGTCGGACTCGGCCCGCCGCTCGATCAGGAAGCCGTCGACGAGGCCGCCGCCCTCCCGGCGCCCGTCGCGCACCCGGTGCCGCCCGGCCCCGAACCGCACCCGCACCCGCACCCCGGGCCGGGCCTGGGCGTCCAGCTCGGCGGGCACCGCGTAGTCGAAGTACCGGTCGAGGTGGAGGACGCCCTTGTCGACCAGCACCCGGGCGACGGGCAGCTCCGGCGCGAGCGCGGCCCCTCGCCAGGTCCGCGGCTTGGCCCGCGGCACCTTGGCCTTGCGCACGCTCTCCCGGATCAGCGCGAGCTGCTCCGGCGGCGCCCCTTCGGCCCCGCCGCCCCCCTCACCCCGGCCCGCCCCGTTCTCGCTGCTCACGCCTGCATTCTTACCAAACCCCACCGACAATGCCCGGCCGGCCGGCGCCCGCCGGCCGCCCCCGGAACGCGCCGGGACCCGGCCCCCTGGAAGGGGGCCGGGTCCCGGCGGGTGGGATCGGGGGTTACAGGCCGGCCGCGGCGCGCAGGGCGTCGACGCGGTCGGTGCGCTCCCAGGTGAACTCGGGCAGCTCGCGGCCGAAGTGGCCGTACGCGGCGGTCTGGCCGTAGATCGGGCGGAGCAGGTCGAGGTCGCGGATGATCGCGGCGGGGCGGAGGTCGAAGACCTCGTCGATCGCCTTCTCGATCTTCTCGGGGTCGATCTTGTGGGTGCCGAAGGTCTCCACGAACAGACCGACGGGCTCGGCCTTGCCGATGGCGTAGGCGACCTGGACCTCGCAGCGGGAGGCCAGGTGGGCCGCCACGACGTTCTTGGCGACCCAGCGCATCGCGTACGCGGCCGAGCGGTCCACCTTGGACGGGTCCTTGCCGGAGAAGGCGCCGCCACCGTGACGGGCCATGCCGCCGTACGTGTCGATGATGATCTTGCGGCCGGTCAGGCCGGCGTCGCCCATCGGGCCGCCGATCTCGAAGCGGCCGGTCGGGTTGACCAGCAGACGGTAGCCCTCGGTGTCCAGCTTGATGCCCTCGTCCAGCAGCGCCTTCAGCTCCGGCTCCACGACGAACTCGCGGATGTCGGGAGCGAGCAGCGACTCCAGGTCGATGTCGGAGGCGTGCTGGGAGGAGACCACCACCGTGTCCAGACGGACCGCCTTGTCGCCGTCGTACTCGATGGTGACCTGGGTCTTGCCGTCCGGGCGCAGGTAGGGGATGGTGCCGTTCTTGCGGACCTCGGACAGGCGCTTGGACAGGCGGTGCGCCAGGAAGATCGGCAGCGGCATGAGGGTCGGCGTCTCGTCGGAGGCGTAGCCGAACATCAGGCCCTGGTCGCCCGCGCCCTGCCGGTCCAGCTCGTCGTCGTCGCCCTCGACCCGGGCCTCGTACGCGGCGTCGACACCCTGGGCGATGTCCGGGGACTGCGCGCCGATGGACACCGACACACCGCAGGAGGCGCCGTCGAAGCCCTTCTTGGAGGAGTCGTAGCCGATGTCCAGGATCTTGTTGCGGACGAGGGTCGCGATGTCCGCGTAGGCCTTGGTCGTCACCTCGCCGGCCACGTGCACCAGGCCGGTGGTGATGAGCGTCTCCACGGCGACCCGGGAGGTCGGGTCCTCACGCAGAAGCGCGTCGAGAATGGTGTCGCTGATCTGGTCAGCGATCTTGTCGGGGTGACCCTCGGTCACGGACTCCGAGGTGAACAGGCGACGGGACACAACGCTCCCTGTGGTTGCAGCGGCTGCTGGCTGATCATTTGCGGTCGACGCGGGGCTGCGCCCGGCGTCGACCGTGAACAGTTTATCGGTCGCACTCCGCCGACGGGCCACCCGTCTCGCCTCTCGGGAGCGCTGTGACCTGCGGCACGGGCATTCTGCCCAATGCCGAGCCGCGTTGGCCAGGGTCGCCACGCCCAATTCGATCGTGGCGTGAACATGACGTGCGGGCGCCCGGCCGGCGCCGCGGGTCAGCCCAGTCGCCGGACGACGAGGTCCCAGACGGTGTCGGCGAGGTCCTCCTTGGGGCCGTACGGCACCGGGGTCTCGCTGCCGTCGGCGCCCAGCACCACGGCCTCGTTCTCCTCGGCACCGAAGGTCTTGCGCTCCCCCACCTCGTTGACCACGAGCAGGTCACAGCCCTTGCGGGCGAGCTTGGTGCGGCCGTTGGCGAGGACGTCGTCGGTCTCGGCGGCGAAGCCGACGATCACCTGTCCGGGCCGGGCCCGGTTGGCGGATATCTCCGCGAGGACGTCCGGATTGCGCACGAGGACGATCGGGTCGGGCTCCTGGCCGTCCTTCTTCTTGATCTTCCCGGCGGCATAGGCGGCCGGTCGGAAATCGGCCACGGCGGCGGCCATGACCACGGCGTCGGCGTCGGCCGCGGCCTTCAGGACGGCCTCGCGCAGCTGCACGGCGGTGCCGACCCGGACGACGTCCACGCCCGCCGGGTCGGGCAGCCCGGTGTTGGCCGCGACCAGCGTGACCCGGGCACCGCGGGCCGCGGCGGTGCGGGCGAGGGCGTAGCCCTGCTTGCCGGAGGAGCGGTTGCCGAGGAAGCGGACCGGGTCGAGGGGTTCGCGGGTGCCGCCGGCGGAGACGACGACGTGCCGTCCCTCGAGGTCGGGAGCGGCGGCGCCGCGGGTCAGCACCCGACGGCAGACCTCGAAGATCTCGGCCGGGTCGGGCAGCCGGCCCTTGCCGGTGTCCACGCCGGTGAGGCGGCCGACGGCGGGCTCGACGACGACGGCGCCGCGGCGGCGCAGGGTCGCCACGTTCTCCTGGGTGGCCGGGTGCTCCCACATCTCGGTGTGCATCGCGGGTGCGAAGACCACCGGGCAGCGGGCGGTGAGCAGGGTGTTGGTCAGCAGGTCGTCGGCGAGGCCGTGGGCGGCCTTGGCGAGCATGTCGGCGGTGGCGGGGGCCACCACCACGAGATCGGCGTGCTGGCCGATGCGGACGTGCGGGACCTCGTGGACGTCGTCCCAGACCTCGGTGGAGACCGGGTTGCCGGACAGCGCGGACCAGGTGGCGGCGCCGACGAAGTGCAGCGCGGAGGCGGTGGGCACCACGCGGACGTCGTGGCCCGACTCGGTGAACCTCCTCAGCAGCTCACAGGCCTTGTAGGCGGCGATGCCGCCACTGACCCCCAGGACGACCTTCGGCTTGTCCACCATGGCTCCTCGCATTCGGGAATCTGCACCACCCATGACACACCACAGGCCCGGCAGGAGGACTGCCGGGCCTGTGGATAAGTCAGTCGCAATCTGAAAGTACTACTGCGCCGGGCCGTCGATGGCCTCGGAGGTCAGCAGACCCGCGTTGATCTCGCGCAGGGCGATCGAGAGCGGCTTCTCGTGCACGTGGGTGTCGACGAGCGGACCGACGTACTCAAGGAGGCCTTCACCGAGCTGCGAGTAGTACGCGTTGATCTGGCGCGCGCGCTTGGCCGCGTAGATCACGAGGCTGTACTTCGAGTCGGTCGCCTCGAGGAGCTCGTCGATCGGCGGGTTGATGATGCCCTCGGGCGCGGTGATGGAAGAGGACACGCTCTACCTTCCGATGGATGGAAAAGAATCAGACATCGTGATCACAGTCACGATCACACAACGTCCATCAAGGCTAGCAGCTCGCGGGCCACGTCCTCGACGGAGGTGTTGACCAAGGTCACATCGAACTCCGGCTCGGCCGCCAGCTCGGTCCGCGCCGCCTGCAGGCGACGCTCGACGACCTCGGGCGACTCGGTCCCCCGGCCGGTCAGCCTGCGCACCAGCTCCTCCCAGGAGGGGGGAGCCAGGAACACCAGCTGGGCGTCGGACAGGGACTCGCGGACCTGCCGGGCCCCCTGGAGGTCGATCTCCAGCAGCACGGGCTCGCCGTTCTCCAGCCGCTCCAGCACGGCCGCGCGGGGCGTGCCGTAGCGGTTGCCGGCGAACTCGGCCCACTCCAGCAGCTCGCCGTTGGCGATCAGCTTGTCCATCTCCTCGTCGGTGACGAAGAAGTAGTGGACTCCGTGCTGCTCGCCGGGGCGCGGCTTGCGGGTGGTCGCCGACACCGAGAGCCAGACCTCGGGGTGTTCCTTGCGCATATGGGCGACGACCGTGCTCTTGCCGACCCCCGAGGGGCCGGAGAGCACGGTCAGCCGCGGACGTTCACTCATGCAGCGATTATTCCAGCAATCCCGGGGTGCCCGGGACTCCCGGTCCGCCCGGGAGGCGGACTCAGGAGCCGGTGCTGCCGAACTCACGCTCCAGGGAGGCGATCTGGTTGGAACCGAGACCGCGCACACGGCGGCTCTCGGAGATGCCCAGACGCTCCATGATCTGCTTGGCGCGGACCTTGCCCACGCCCGGCAGGGACTCCAGCAGGGCGGAGACCTTCATCTTGCCGATGACGTCGTTCTCCTGGCCCTGCTTGATGACCTCGTGCAGGGAGGCGCCGGAGTGCTTGAGTCGATTCTTGACCTCGGCCCGCTCCCGGCGAGCCGCGGCGGCCTTTTCGAGCGCGGCTGCGCGCTGTTCAGGGGTAAGGGGCGGAAGAGCCACGCCTACGTCACCTCGGATGTCGAACTGTCGGATACGGACCGGTGAGGAACCTAGTCGCCCCACACCTGGGGACCTGCGAGCAACACGCTGCCCGACCTCCCCCACTGCCTTGAGGGGCACGGGAGGTGTCCCCACTGCCTCGGAGACTAGCGGGCAAGTCCGCCAGAGTCAGCGAGAACAGCGGAAAAGTCCTGGTCAGCCTCCGTCAGGTCTGGCATTTCAGACAAATTGCCCTCGATTTGAGGATGTATTCACACTCAAGTCGGCGTGATCCCGCTCCACCGGGCGCCGGACCCGCGGCTCAGCCCGCGGCGACGGCCTCCCTGATCTGGGCCGCGAACCGCTCGGCCGCCCCGCGCAGCGCGCCGGCGTCGGGGCCGTGCCGCAGCACACCCCGGCTGACGTTGGGCACGACATTGCGGACGGCCGCCCCGAAGACCCGGGGGAGGTCGGCCGGGGTCGCGCCCTGGGCGCCGATGCCGGGGGCGAGCAGCGGGCCGCCCATGTCCAGGTCGTAGGAGGACAGGTCGCCGAGCGTGGCGCCGACGACCGCGCCGAAGGAGCCCAGCGGCTCCTCCCCCGCGTTCTCGGCCGCCAGGTGGGCCAGCATGGTCGCCCCGACGGTGCGGCCGTCGGCGCGCGCCGCGTGCTGCACCTCGCCGCCCTCCGGGTTCGACGTCAGCGCCAGCACGAACAGGCCGGCGCCGCTCTGCCGGGCCAGCGCCACGGCCGGGGAGAGCGAGCCGTAGCCGAGGTACGGCGAGACGGTCAGGGCGTCGGAGAACAGCGGGGCGTCCGGGCGCAGGAACGCCTCGGCGTAGGCGGCCATGGTGGAGCCGATGTCGCCGCGCTTGGCGTCCATGACGACCAGGGCACCGGCCGCGCGCGCCTCCTGGACCGACTTCTCCAGCACGGCGAGGCCGCGCGAGCCGAACCGCTCGAAGAAGGCGCTCTGCGGCTTCAGGACGGCCACCCGGTCGGCCGTGGCCTCGACGACCGTGCGGCTGAACCGCTCCAGGCCGGCGATGTCGTCGGCCAGGCCCCACTCGGCGAGCAGGGAGGCGTGCGGGTCGATGCCGACGCACAGCGGACCGCGCTCGTCCATGGCGCGGCGCAGCCGGGCGCCGAAGGGCTCCAGGGAGGTCATGCGGGCTTCCTCACGTCGGCGCCGACCGCGTCGGCGAGGGTGGCGTACGGGCTGGTGCGCAGGCGGGCGGCGAGGCCCTTGTGGATCGAGCGGCACCAGAAGGGACCCTCGTAGATGAAGGCGCTGTAGCCCTGGACCAGCGTGGCACCGGCCAGGATGCGCTGCCAGGCGTCCTCGGCCGTCTCGATGCCGCCGACGCCCACCAGGGTGATCCGGTCGCCCACGCGCGCGTACAGGCGGCGCAGGACCTCCAGGGAGCGCGCCTTGAGGGGAGCCCCGGACAGGCCGCCGGTCTCCCGCACCAGCGCGGGCGCGGAGCGCAGGCCGAGGCCCTCGCGCGCGATGGTGGTGTTGGTGGCGATGATGCCGTCCAGGCCCAGCTCCACGGCGAGGTCGGCGACGGCGTCGACGTCCTCGTCGGCGAGGTCGGGGGCGATCTTCACCAGCAGCGGGACGCGCCGGTTCGCCACGGTGCGGTCGGCGGCCTCGCGTACGGCGGTGAGCAGCGGACGCAGGTGGTCCACCGCCTGGAGGTCGCGCAGGCCGGGCGTGTTGGGCGAGGAGACGTTGACGACCAGGTAGTCCGCGTACGGCGCGAGCCGCTCGGCGGACTTGACGTAGTCGGCGACGGCCTCCGCCTCGGGGACGACCTTGGTCTTGCCGATGTTGACGCCGACGACGGTCTTGAAGACCGGTTCGCGGGTGGCGAGCCGGGCGGCCACGGCCAGCGAGCCGTCGTTGTTGAAGCCCATGCGGTTGATCAGCGCGCGGTCGGCGACGAGCCGGAACAGCCGCTTCTTGGGGTTGCCGGGCTGGGGCTCCCCCGTCACCGTGCCGATCTCGACGTGGTCGAAGCCCAGCATCGACATCCCGTCGATCGCGACGGCGTTCTTGTCGAAGCCGGCGGCCAGGCCGAACGGGCCGTGCATCCGCAGCCCGAACGCCTCGGTGCGCAGCTCCTTGTGGCGGGGCGCGAGCACGGCGGCGGCGAAGGTGCGCAGCACGGGGATGCGGGCGGCCAGGCGGATCCAGCGGAAGGCCAGGTGGTGGGCCTGCTCCGGGTCCATGCGCCGGAAGACCAACCTGAAAAAGATCTTGTACATGGTGTCCTCGTGAAGAGGGGGACACCGTTTCCGGTGTCCCCCTCGTGGCTGCTAGTCGCGGGCCGCGGTCAGGCGTTCGGCGTGTTCCTGGAGGGAGCGGACGCCCACGTCCCCGTGGTTGAGGGCGTCGATGCCCTGGACGGCCGCCGCGAGGGCCTGGACGGTGGTCAGGCACGGCACGGAGCGGGCCACCGCGGCCGTACGGATGTCGTAGCCGTCGAGGCGGCCGCCGGTGCCGTACGGCGTGTTGACGATGAGGTCGACCTCGCCGTCGTGGATGAGCTGGACGATGGTCCGCTCGCCGTTCGGGCCGGTGCCCTCGGACTGCTTGCGCACGACCGTGGCGTTGATGCCGTTGCGCTTGAGGACCTCGGCGGTGCCGGAGGTGGCGAGCAGCTCGAAGCCGTGGGCGACCAGCTCGCGCGCGGGGAAGATCATCGAGCGCTTGTCGCGGTTGGCGACCGAGATGAACGCGCGGCCCTTGGTGGGCAGCGGCCCGTACGCGCCCGCCTGCGACTTGGCGTACGCCGTGCCGAAGACGGAGTCGATGCCCATGACCTCGCCCGTGGAGCGCATCTCCGGGCCGAGGACGGTGTCGACGCCGCGGCCGTGGATGTCACGGAAGCGCGACCACGGCAGGACGGCCTCCTTGACGGAGATCGGCGCGTCCAGCGGCAGCTCGCCGCCGTCGCCGTTCTTCGGCAGCAGGCCCTCGGCGCGCAGCTCGGCGATGGTCGCGCCCAGCGAGATGCGGGCGGCGGCCTTGGCGAGCGGCACCGCGGTCGCCTTGGAGGTGAAGGGCACCGTGCGGGAGGCGCGCGGGTTGGCCTCCAGGACGTAGAGGATGTCGCCGGCCATCGCGAACTGGATGTTGATCAGGCCGCGCACGCCGACGCCCTTGGCGATGGCCTCGGTGGAGGCGCGCAGCCGCTTGATGTCGAAGCCGCCCAGGGTGATCGGGGGCAGGGCGCACGCGGAGTCGCCGGAGTGGATGCCGGCCTCCTCGATGTGCTCCATCACACCGCCGAGGTACAGCTCCTCGCCGTCGTAGAGCGCGTCGACGTCGATCTCGATGGCGTCGTCCAGGAAGCGGTCGACGAGGACCGGCCGGGAGGGGCTGATCTCGGTCGACTCGGCGATGTAGGAGGCGAGGCGGGTCTCGTCGTAGACGATCTCCATTCCGCGCCCGCCGAGCACGTACGACGGCCGGACCAGGACCGGGTAGCCGATCTCGTCGGCGATGGCCTTGGCCTCCGCGAAGGTGGTGGCCGTGCCGTGCTTGGGGGCCGGCAGGCCCGCCTCGGCGAGGACGCGGCCGAAGGCGCCGCGGTCCTCGGCCGCGTGGATGGCCTCCGGGGGGGTGCCCACGACCGGCACGCCGTTGTCCTTCAGGGCCTGCGACAGGCCCAGCGGGGTCTGGCCGCCGAGCTGGACGATGACGCCCGCGACCGGGCCGGCCTGCTGCTCGGCGTGGACGATCTCCAGCACGTCTTCCAGCGTCAGCGGCTCGAAGTACAGGCGGTCGGAGGTGTCGTAGTCCGTGGAGACGGTCTCCGGGTTGCAGTTGACCATCACCGTCTCGTACCCGGCGTCGGCCAGCGCGAAGGAGGCGTGGACACAGGAGTAGTCGAACTCGATGCCCTGGCCGATGCGGTTGGGGCCGGAGCCGAGGATGATCACGGCCGGCTTCTGCCGGGGGGCGACCTCGCTCTCCTCGTCGTAGGCCGAGTAGAAGTACGGCGTCTTCGCGGCGAACTCGGCGGCGCAGGTGTCGACCGTCTTGTAGACCGGGCGGACGCCGAGGGCGTGCCGGACCTCGCGGACGACGTCCTCGCGCAGGCCGCGGATCTCGCCGATCTGCTGGTCGGAGAAGCCGTGCCGCTTGGCCTCGGCGAGCAGGCCGGCGGTCAGCTCGGGGGCCTCGGCCAGCTCGTCCGCGATCTCCTTGATGAGGAAGAGCTGGTCCACGAACCAGGGGTCGATCTTCGTGTACTCGAAGACCTCCTCGGGCGTGGCGCCGGCGCGGATGGCCTGCATGACGGTGTTGATCCGGCCGTCGGTGGGCCGTACGGCCTCGCGCAGCAGGGTGTCCTTGTCGCCGGGGTCGCCGACGAAGGTGAACTGGCTGCCCTTCTTCTCCAGGGAGCGCAGCGCCTTCTGGAAGGCCTCGGGGAAGTTGCGGCCGATGGCCATGGCCTCGCCGACCGACTTCATGGTGGTGGTCAGCGAGGAGTCGGCCTGCGGGAACTTCTCGAAGGCGAACCGCGGGGCCTTGACGACCACGTAGTCGAGGGTCGGCTCGAAGGAGGCCGGGGTCTCGGCGGTGATGTCGTTCGGGATCTCGTCCAGGGTGTAGCCGACGGCCAGCTTGGCGGCGATCTTGGCGATCGGGAAGCCGGTGGCCTTGGAGGCGAGCGCCGAGGAACGCGACACGCGCGGGTTCATCTCGATGACGATCACGCGGCCGTCCTCGGGGTTGACCGCGAACTGGATGTTGCAGCCGCCGGTGTCGACGCCGACCTCGCGGATCACGGCGATGCCGACGTCGCGCAGGATCTGGTACTCGCGGTCGGTCAGCGTCATCGCGGGCGCGACGGTGATGGAGTCACCGGTGTGCACGCCCATCGGGTCGAAGTTCTCGATGGAGCAGACGACCACGACGTTGTCGTTCTTGTCGCGCATCAGCTCCAGCTCGTACTCCTTCCAGCCGAGGATGGACTCCTCCAGGAGTACCTCGGTGGTCGGGGAGAGCGTGAGGCCCTGGCCGGCGATGCGGCGCAGCTCCTCCTCGTCGTGCGCGAAGCCGGAGCCGGCGCCGCCCATGGTGAAGGACGGGCGGACGACGACCGGGTAGCCGCCGAGGGTCTCGACGCCCTTGAGGACGTCGTCCATGGAGTGGCAGATGACCGAGCGGGCGGACTCGCCGTGGCCGATCTTCTTGCGGACCTCCTCCACGACCACCTTGAACAGGTCGCGGTCCTCGCCCTTGTGGATCGCCTCGGGCTTGGCGCCGATCAGCTCCACGCCGTACTTGGCGAGGACGCCGTTCTCGTGCAGGGAGATGGCGGTGTTCAGGGCCGTCTGGCCGCCCAGGGTGGGGAGCAGGGCGTCCGGGCGCTCCTTGGCGATGATCTTCTCGACGAACTCGGGGGTGATCGGTTCGACGTAGGTGGCGTCGGCGATCTCCGGGTCGGTCATGATCGTCGCCGGGTTGGAGTTGACCAGGATCACGCGCAGGCCCTCGGCCTTGAGCACGCGGCACGCCTGGGTGCCGGAGTAGTCGAACTCGGCGGCCTGGCCGATGACGATCGGGCCGGAGCCGATGACCAGGACGGACTGGATATCGGTGCGCTTAGGCACGCTGGCCCTCCATCAGGGAAACGAAGCGGTCGAACAGGTAGGCGGCGTCGTGCGGTCCGGCTGCCGCTTCGGGGTGGTACTGGACGGAGAAGGCGGGCTGGTCGAGCAGCTGGAGCCCCTCCACGACGTTGTCGTTCAGGCAGACGTGCGAGACCTCGGCGCGGCCGAACCGCGTCTCGCTGACCTTGTCGAGCGGCGCGTCCACGGCGAAGCCGTGGTTGTGCGCGGTGACCTCGACCTTGCCGGTCGTGCGGTCCTGGACCGGCTGGTTGATGCCGCGGTGGCCGTACTTCAGCTTGTAGGTGCCGAAGCCGAGGGCGCGGCCGAGGATCTGGTTGCCGAAGCAGATGCCGAACAGGGGCGTGCCCCGCTCCAGGACGGCGGTCATCAGCGCGACCGGGCCGTCGGCGGTCGCCGGGTCGCCGGGGCCGTTGGAGAAGAACACGCCGTCCGGGCCGACGGCGTAGACGTCGTCGGCGGTGGCGGTGGCGGGCAGGACGTGCACCTCGATGCCGCGCTCGGCCATGCGGTGCGGGGTCATGCCCTTGATGCCGAGGTCGATGGCGGCGACGGTGAAGCGCTTCTCACCGACGGCCGGGACGACGTACGCCTCCTTGGTCGCGACCTCCTCGTAGAGGCTCGCGCCCTTCATGTGCGGCTGGGCCTGCACGCGCGCCAGCAGGTCCGCCTCGGGGGCGACGGCCTCGCCGGAGAAGATCCCGGCCCGCATCGAGCCGCGCTCGCGCAGGTGGCGGGTGAGGGCGCGGGTGTCGATGCCGGAGATGCCGACCACGCCCTGGCGCTCCAGCTCGTCGTCCAGGGAGCGCTTGGCCCGCCAGCTGGACGGCACGCGCGCGGGGTCGCGCACGACGTAGCCGGAGACCCAGATGCGGCCCGACTCGTCGTCCTCGTCGTTCCAGCCGGTGTTGCCGATCTGCGGGGCGGTCGCGACGACGATCTGGCGGTCGTACGACGGGTCGGTGAGGGTCTCCTGGTAGCCGGTCATGCCGGTGGAGAACACGGCCTCGCCGAAGGTCTCCCCCACGGCCCCGTAGGCGCGGCCGCGGAAGGTGCGGCCGTCCTCCAGGACGAGTACGGCGGGAACCCTGGCGGCTCCCCTGGTGGAGGTCGTCATCGTGCGCCTTCCGTGTCGTTGGTCATCTTGTTCAGGGTGTCGGCCCACTCGGCGTGCTCGGCCGAGCGGTCCGAGCGGAATCCGGAGTCGATCAGTTTGTCGCCGTGCCGCCAGGTCACCACCAGCAGTCCGCCCTCGGTGAGGACCTTGCCGGCGATGCCCTTGTCCAGGCGGGCGCCGCGCAGGGCGGCCCGCGGGACGAAGAAGTCGGTGGCGCCGGGGCGCTCGACCTCCAGGCCCGCGTCGGTCAGGGTGAGCTCGGCCCGGCTGCGGGTGCCCAGGCCGTGCGCCACGATCCGGTCCAGCCACTGCCCGGCGGTGGTGGAGCCGTGGTAGCGGCCGCTCATGCTCAGTGTGGCCGGGCCGGTCTCCTCGGGCGCGGCGGGCAGCGGCGGCAGGCCCGCCTGGAGGGTGCCGCGCCACTTCCAGCCCTCGCGCATCAGCCAGTAGACCAGCGCGATGAACAGGGCCAGGCCGACGAGCCAGCCGATCCGGGCCCCCCAGTCGGTGACCTCGGCCGATTTCTTGGCCTCGGCCAGCAGGATTACAGGTGTCACGTGAGCTTCCCGTCGACGAGCGTGGCCTTGCCCCGCAGCCACGTGTGCGTCACACGGCCCGGCAGCTCGCGGCCCTCGTAGGGGGTGTTGCGGCTGCGCGAGGCGAAGCCCGCGGGGTCCACCCGGCCACGGTATGCCGTGTCGATGAGGGTGAGGTTGGCGGGCTCACCAGCCGAGACGGGGCGGCCGTGCCCGGTGGCCTGGCCGATCCGGGCCGGGTTGACGGACATGCGGTCGGCGACGCCGGCCCAGTCCAGCAGGCCCGTGTCCACCATGGTCTCCTGGACCACCGACAACGCGGTCTCCAGGCCCACCATGCCCATGGCGGCGGCGGCCCACTCGCAGTCCTTGTCCTCGTGCGGGTGCGGGGCGTGGTCGGTGGCGACGATGTCGATCGTGCCGTCGGCGAGCGCCTCGCGCAGGGCCATGACGTCGCGCTCGGTGCGCAGCGGCGGGTTGACCTTGTAGACGGGGTTGTAGGTGCGCACCAGCTCGTCGGTGAGGAGGAGGTGGTGCGGGGTGACCTCGGCGGTGACCCGGATGCCGCGGGACTTGGCCCAGCGGACGATCTCGACGCTGCCGGCGGTCGACAGGTGGCAGATGTGGACGCGGGAGCCGACGTGCTCGGCGAGCAGCACGTCCCGGGCGATGATCGACTCCTCGGCGACGGCCGGCCAGCCGCCCAGGCCCAGCTCGGCGGAGACGACGCCCTCGTTCATCTGGGCGCCCTCGGTCAGCCGCGGCTCCTGCGCGTGCTGGGCGACGACGCCGCCGAAGGCCTTCACGTACTCCAGCGCGCGGCGCATGATCACCGCGTCGTCCACGCACTTGCCGTCGTCGGAGAAGACGGTGACCCCGGCGGCGGACTCGTGCATGGCGCCCAGCTCGGCGAGCTTCCTGCCCTCCAGGCCGACGGTGACGGCGCCGATGGGCCGGACGTCGCAGTAGCCGTGCTCACGGCCGAGCCGCCACACCTGCTCGACGACGCCGGCGGTGTCGGCGACCGGGAAGGTGTTGGCCATGGCGAACACCGCGGTGTAGCCGCCGCTCGCCGCCGCGCGGGTGCCGGTCAGCACGGTCTCGGAGTCCTCGCGGCCCGGCTCGCGCAGGTGGGTGTGCAGGTCGACCAGGCCCGGCAGCAGCACCTTGCCGCCGGCCTCGACCACCTCGGCGCCCTCGGCGGCGAGGCCCGTGCCCACCTCGGCGATGGTCTCGCCGTCGATCAGCACGTCCTGCGGCTCGCCGCCGAGCACCTTCGCACCACGGATCAGGATCTTGCTCATGGTCTTACTTCTCCTCGGTACGAGAGTGGGTGACGGCGGGCTCGTTGCCACCGAGCAGCAGGTAGAGGACGGCCATCCGGATGGAGACGCCGTTGGCGACCTGCTCGACGGCGGTGCAGCGGCCGGAGTCGGCGACCTCGGCGGTGATCTCCATGCCCCGGACCATCGGGCCGGGGTGCATCACGATGGCGTGCTCCGGCAGCCTGGCCATGCGGTCGCCGTCGAGGCCGTAGCGCCGGGAGTACTCGCGCTCGGTGGGGAAGAAGGCCGCGTTCATGCGCTCGCGCTGGACGCGGAGCATCATCACGGCGTCGCACTTGGGCAGCGTGCTGTCGAGGTCGTAGGAGACCGCGCACGGCCAGGAGTCGACGCCGACCGGGACCAGGGTGGGCGGGGCGACCAGGGTGACCTCGGCGCCGAGGGTGTGCAGCAGGTCCACGTTGGAGCGGGCGACCCGGCTGTGCAGGACGTCGCCGACGATGGTGATCCGCTTGCCGGACAGGTCCTGGCCGAGACCGGCGTCGCGGCCGACCAGCCGGCGGCGCAGGGTGAAGGCGTCCAGCAGGGCCTGGGTGGGGTGCTGGTGGGTACCGTCGCCGGCGTTGATGACGGCCGCGTCGATCCAGCCGGAGTTGGCGAGCCGGTAGGGGGCCCCGGAGGCGCCGTGCCGGATGACCACGGCGTCGACCCCCATGGCCTCCAGGGTCTGGGCGGTGTCCTTCAGGGACTCGCCCTTGGACACCGAGGAGCCCTTGGCGGAGAAGTTGATGACGTCCGCGGAGAGCCGCTTCTCGGCGGCCTCGAAGGAGATACGCGTCCGCGTGGAGTCCTCGAAGAAGAGGTTGACGACCGTCCGGCCGCGCAGGGTCGGCAGCTTCTTGATCGGCCGGTCGCCGACCCGGGCCATCTCCTCGGCGGTGTCGAGGATCAGGACGGCGTCGTCGCGGGTGAGATCGGCGGCCGAGATGAGATGACGCTGCATCTGACAGGCTCCGTAAGGCAGTTCATTCGGGAGATTTCGGGCAGGCAGGCGCACGCGGGGGCACGCCGGAGCGGCCGTACGCCTGGTGCGCTACCGAGCGTCCGGCTTCGCACCGAGCAGCACGGTGTCGCGACCGTCCTCCTCGGCGAGCTGGACCTTGACCGTCTCCCGCAGCGACGTGGGGAGGTTCTTGCCGACGTAGTCGGCGCGGATCGGCAGTTCGCGGTGGCCGCGGTCGACCAGGACCGCGAGCTGCACCGCGCGGGGGCGCCCGATGTCGTTCAGGGCGTCCAGGGCGGCGCGGATGGTGCGGCCGGAGAAGAGCACGTCGTCCACGAGGACGACCAGCCTGCCGTCGATGCCGTCACCGGGGATCTCGGTGCGGGCCAGCGCACGCGGCGGGTGCATGCGCAGGTCGTCGCGGTACATGGTGATGTCGAGGGAGCCGACCGGGATCGCGCGGTCGGTGATCTGCGCCAGCTTGTCGGCGAGCCGCCGGGCGAGGAAGACGCCCCGGGTCGGAATGCCGAGGAGCACCACGTCGTCGGCACCCTTGGCGCGTTCGACGATCTCGTGGGCGATACGGGTCAGCACCCGCGCGATGTCGGGGCCTTCGAGCACGGGCCGGGCATCGGACGCTTGCGGGTGCACGGGCATGTCGTGCGTGTCCATACGAAACGGACCTCCTTCTCCGCCTCACGGGACGGACCTTAAAGGACGTCGGAATTGCGCCATCCACCGTAGCAGGTCGTCCGGAGGTCTTCCGTCACCCCCTTGGCCTAATCCACCGCCGCTACCACGGAAGCATCGGTGTGGACCATTCGGCTTGACGCAGGAGAGTCACGCTGCGTAACCTCACAGTGAGTTACCAGCCGCGCGGCGGGAAGACAGTCCGGTCGCGTCGACACAGTGTCCGGGGAGCTATATGTCCAGCGAATACGCCAAACAGCTCGGGGCCAAGCTCCGGGCCATCCGCACCCAGCAGGGCCTTTCCCTCCACGGTGTCGAGGAGAAGTCCCAGGGTCGCTGGAAGGCCGTGGTGGTGGGTTCGTACGAGCGCGGCGACCGTGCCGTGACCGTGCAGCGCCTCGCCGAGCTGGCCGATTTCTATGGCGTTCCGGTGCAGGAGCTCCTGCCGGGCACCACGCCGGGCGGCGCCGCCGAGCCGCCGCCGAAGCTGGTCCTGGACCTGGAGCGGCTCGCCACGGTGCCGGCCGAGAAGGCGGGCCCCCTGCAGCGCTACGCGGCGACGATCCAGTCCCAGCGCGGTGACTACAACGGCAAGGTGCTCTCCATCCGCCAGGACGATCTGCGCACACTCGCCGTCATCTACGACCAGTCGCCCTCGGTCCTCACCGAGCAGCTGATCAGCTGGGGCGTGCTGGACGCGGACGCGCGGCGCGCGGTGGCCACGCACGAAGAGGCGTAACCCACCAGCCATACATAAGCAGAAACGTGCCGCCGGGGTGGCCGGAACCATACGGTTCCGGCCACCCCGGCGGCGTTTTCCCGACCGTTCGGGTCGGTGCGGGCGCGGGGCGACCGCCCGGAACGCCGAGGGCCCGGGGCGGGCGCCCGCGCCGAAAGGGGCGCGGGGACCACGTGAGCGGCCGGGAGCGGCCCTGAGGCCGTCCGGCCGCCGCGGTCCCGCGGCGCCCCTTGTCGCTGTCGGCTAAGCGCGACGCAGCGTCGGCTTGAGTTCCTTCAGCCGGCCCAGCAGGCCGTTGACGAAGGACGGCGACTCGTCGGTGGAGAACTCCTTCGCCAGCTGCACCATCTCGTCCAGGACGACGGCGTCCGGGGTCTCGTCGACCCAGATCAGCTCGTACGCGCCCAGCCGCAGGATGTTGCGGTCCACGACCGGCATCCGGTCGAGCGTCCACCCCACCGCGTACTGGGCGATCAGCTCGTCGATCCGGTGCGCGTACTCGGCGTAGCCCTCGACCAGCTGCATCGTGTACTCGCTGACCGGCGGCTGCCGGGTGTCGGACCGGGAGAGCCGGACCCAGTCCGCGAGGACCGTCAGGACGTCGGCGTCGCGCTGGTCGCCCTCGAAGAGGATCTGGAAGGCGCGCTTGCGGGCCGTGTTGCGGGCAGCCACGGTTAGCTGTTCACCCGGCCGAGGTAGTCGCTGGTGCGGGTGTCGACCTTGATCTTCTCACCGGTGGTGATGAAGAGCGGGACCTGGATCTGGTGGCCGGTCTCCAGGGTGGCGGGCTTGGTGCCACCGGTGGAGCGGTCGCCCTGGACGCCCGGCTCGGTCTCCGAGACGGTCAGCTCGACGGCGGCCGGCAGCTCGACGAAGAGCACCTCGCCCTCGTGCTGGGCGACGGTGGCGGTGAAGCCCTCGATGAGGAAGTTGGCGGCGTCGCCGACGGCCTTGCGGTCGACCATCAGCTGGTCGTAGGTCTCCATGTCCATGAAGACGAAGTAGTCGCCGTCCATGTACGAGAACTGCATGTCGCGCTTGTCGACAGTGGCCGTCTCGACCTTGACGCCGGCGTTGAAGGTCTTGTCCACGACCTTGCCGGAGAGCACGTTCTTGAGCTTGGTGCGCACGAAGGCCGGGCCCTTGCCGGGCTTGACGTGCTGGAACTCGACGACGGACCAGAGCTGGCCGCCTTCGAGCTTGAGCACCAGGCCGTTCTTGAGGTCGTTCGTGGAAGCCACGGTTGCGGAATCTCCTGGACTGACGTACGACCCCGGGTCACGCGCTACAGCGCGAGCAGCTCCTTGGTCGTGATGGTGAGTAGCTCGGGTCCGCCGTCCGCCTCGGGGCGCACGACGAGCGTGTCATCGATCCGGACTCCGCCCCGGCCCGGGAGGTGGACCCCCGGTTCGACGGTGACCGGCACGCAAGCGTCCAGTTTACCCATGGCCGAGGGGGCGAGCTGCGGGTCCTCCTCGATTTCGAGCCCCACACCGTGCCCGGTCATCGGTGGCAGCGCTTCCGCATAGCCCGCCGAGTCCAGCACCTGGCGTGCCGCGCGGTCGACATCGCGGCAGGCTGCTCCGGGTGCGAGGAACTCCCGGCCGGCTCTCTGGGCGGCGAAGACGAGGTCGTACAGCTCGATCTGCCAGTCGGCGGGCGAGGTGCCGATGACGAAGGTGCGGCCGATCTCGCAGCGGTAGCCGCGGTAGGTGGCGCCCAGGCAGACGGAGAGGAAGTCGCCCTCCTCCACCCGCCGGTCGGTGGGGCGGTGGCCGCGCCGGCCCGCGTGCGGCCCGGTCGCCACCGAGGTGGGGAAGGCCGGGCCGTCGGCCCCGTGGTCGACCAGGCGCCGCTCCAGCTCCAGCGCGAGGTGCCGTTCGGTGCGGCCGACCAGGATGGACTCCAGCAGCTCACCGAGGGCCTGGTCGGTGATCTCGGCGCCGATGCGGAGGCAGGAGATCTCCTCCTCGTCCTTGACCACCCTCAGCTGCTCGACCGCGCCGCCCAGGTCGGCGAGGCGGAGGGCCGGGGCGACCGAGGCGAGGGCGCGGTGGCGGGCCACGGTGAGGTGGTGTTCCTCGACGGCCAGGGAGTCGGCCCCCTGGCCCACGGCGAGGCCGGCCGCCGCCACGCCGGTGTCGCCGCCGCCCGCCGGGAGGACGTGCAGGCGCAGGTGCTCGTCCGGCCTGCCTTCGCAGGGCCGGTCGTCCGGCGGGCCGGCGCACACCAGGAGGTCCTCGCGCCTGCCGAGCAGCAGGACGGAGCCCTGCGGGGCCGCGGCGGCGAGGTAGCGGACGTTGGCCGGGCGGGTGACGAGCGCCGCCCCGATGCCGGCCGCGTTGACGTGGTCCCTCAGCCGGGATCGGCGGTTCGCGTACACCTCTGACATGAGATGAGCGTAGGAGTTTTGTCTGAGTTGTGCCGATTGGGAGGGGCCGAGTGGGGTTGTCCCGCCTACCAGCTCGGCGGACTCGCTATCGCCCGCGCCAGGACCTCGTCCAGTACGCGGGCCGTCCCGGGGACGTCCAGCTGGGAGTTGTCGATGATCGGGAGGCCCGAGCCGTACCAGCCGGCCATGCGGCCGTGGATGCGGGCCACCTCCTCGTCGGTGAGGCGGCGGTTGCCGGTGCGTTCGGCGTTGCGCTCCAGGACGATGTCCAGGCCCGGGAGCAGGACCACCGGGAGCAGGCCGGGGCCCACGTGCCGCTTCCAGCCGCCGAGGCCGACGATCGGGCGGTCCGGGAAGACGGCGTCGTCCAGGATGCAGGAGATGCCGTTGGCCAGGAAGTTCCGGGCGGCGAAGCCGCAGGTGCGGCGGGCCAGCCGGTACTGGGCCTCCGCGTTCTCGCTCCAGCCGGACTGGGGGTCGGCGAAGCCGGAGCGGACCCATTCGCGTACGTCGTCCAGGCTGATGTGGGCCGTGGGCACGCGCCGGTGGTCCGCCCAGTACCTGGCGACGCTGGTCTTGCCCGCGCCGGCCGGGCCGATGAGGAGGACGGCGAGGGTGGCGGCCGTCGGGTCCGGGGCCGGGGCGGGCGGTGCCGCGGGGGTGCCGACCGGGCCGCCGGGCGGCAGCGGCACGTGCCCGGTGGCGTCGGGGGCCGGCGGTGCCGCGGGGTGCCGCGCGGGCGGCGGGCCCGCGGGGGCCGGGGGCCGCGGCGGGGCCGGACTCTGTCGCGGCGCGGGAGCCGGAGGGGAGGCCGGAGGCCGCGGCGGGGCCGGCGGGACGGCTCCCGGCGGGGCCGGGAAGCCCGGGGGCGGCGGGGGCGCGGGCTGCCGGGAGGCTCCCGGGGGCGGGCCCTGGGGGTGGGCGGCCGACAGGTGAGGAACCGCCTGGTGGGGCGCCGGCCGGTAGGAAGCCGATGCCCAGCCGGCGTGCGGCCCCTGCCCCGGCTGGTGGGGCGGCGGCAGCGGAGAACCCACTGCGTGCTGCATCCGTTGCCACTCCGTCTCGTACAGGCACTGTGCTGCCGGCGGCGGGGGCGCGCCCCGACCGCCTACCGAACGGTACCGTCCCCGGCCGTCGTCCGGTGAAACGGCCGGGGGCGGTCCGAAGTGCCCGGCCCGGGAAGGGAATCGGACGGGAGGGAGCAGTCCGGGACCTACTGCCCGACCTCGCCGTACGCGGCGAGGAGGACGGCCGGGTCCGGGCCCTCCAGGACGGTCGGCCTGGCCAGGCCGTCCAGGACGATGAAGCGGAGCAGGTCGCCGCGGGACTTCTTGTCGACCTTCATCGTCTCCAGCAGCTTGGGCCACTGGTCGTAGCGGTAGTGCAGCGGCAGGCCGACGGCCTCCAGGATGGTGCGGTGCCGGTCGGCGGTCGCGTCGTCCAGGCGGCCCGCCAGGCGGCCGAGTTCGGCGGCGAAGTGCATGCCGACCGAGACCGCGGCGCCGTGCCGCCACTTGTACCGCTCGTTCTTCTCGATCGCGTGGCCGAGCGTGTGGCCGTAGTTGAGGATCTCCCGCAGCCCGGACTCCTTCAGGTCCGCGGAGACCACCTCGGCCTTGACCCGGATGGACCGCTCGATCAGCTCGGCGGCGTGCGGGCCGGCCGGGGTGCGGGCGGCCTCGGGGTCGGCCTCGATCAGGTCCAGGATCACCGGGTCGGCGATGAACCCCGCTTTGATGACCTCGGCCAGACCGGAGACGTAGTCGTGCACCGGCAGCGAGTCCAGCGCCGCCAGGTCGCACAGCACACCGGCCGGCGGGTGGAAGGCGCCGACCAGGTTCTTGCCCTCGGCGGTGTTGATGCCGGTCTTGCCGCCGACCGCCGCGTCCACCATCGCCAGCACCGTGGTGGGGATCGCCACCCAGCGCACCCCGCGCAGCCAGGTCGCCGCGACGAACCCGGCCAGGTCCGTGGTGGAGCCGCCGCCGACGCCGACGATGACGTCGGTGCGGGTGAAGCCGCACTGGCCCAGCGCCTTCCAGCAGTAGGCGGCGACCTCGGCGGTCTTGGCCTCCTCCGCGTTCGGCACCTGGACGGCGACCGCCTCGTAGCCCTGCGCGGCCAGGTCGGCGCGCAACGCCTCGCCGGTCTCGGCGAGGGCCTCGGGGTGGATCACCGCGACCCGCTTGGCCCGCTCGCCGATCAGTCCGGCCAGCTCGCCCAGCAACTGCCGGCCGACCAGCACCTCGTACGCGTCCGTGCCGGCCGTGGCCCCGACCTGGATCCGGGTGACTGCCTCGCTCATCGCTGCTTCAACTCCAGTGCCTCCAGCACGCTCTGCGTGACCTCTTCGGGGGTGCGGCCGTCCGTCGCCACCACCGCGGCGGCGACCTCCTCGTACAGGTGCCGGCGCGCTTCCATCAGCTCGCGCCACTGCTTGCGCGGGTTGACCGCGAGCAGCGGGCGGGCCACGTTCAGACCGGTGCGGTGGACGGCCTCCTCGACCTCCATCGAGAGGTAGACCACCCGGTGCCCGGCCAGCAGCGCCCGCGTCCCGGGGTCGAGGACGGCCCCGCCGCCGAGCGCCACGACCCCGTCGTGCTCGGCGAGGGCCGCCCGCACCGCCGCCTTCTCCAGCGCGCGGAAGGCGCTCTCGCCCTCGTCCACGAAGATCTCGGCGATGGTGCGGCCCTCGGCGGCCACGATGTCGTCGTCGGTGTCCCGGTAGCCCACGCCGAGGTGCTCGGCGAGCATCCGGCCCACCGTGGACTTGCCCACCCCCATCGGGCCGACCAGGACGATCGCCGGCACGGCGCTCACCTGATCGCCAGCCCGTCGAGGTAGGAGCGCACGTTGCGGCGGGTCTCGGTGACGCTGTCCCCGCCGAACTTCTCCGCCACCGCGTCCGCCAGCACCAGCGCGACCATGGCCTCGGCCACGATCCCG
>NZ_JBVHXT010000063.1:0-35872 GCF_055569255.1 Streptomyces sp. NPDC029296 | reverse complement strand
CCCCCCCCCCCCCCCCCCCCCCCCCCCCCCCCCCCCCCCCCCCCCCCCCCCCCCCCCCCCCCCCCCCCCCCCCCCCCCCCCCCCCCCCCCCCCGCAGCCTCACCCGGACACGACGACCTTGTCGCCGACCTTCACCTGGGCGAACAGCCGCGCGATCCCCGCCTCGTCCCGCACGTTGACGCAGCCGTGCGAACCGCCCGCGTAGCCGCGCGCCGCGAAGTCGGCGGAGTAGTGCACCGCCTGGCCGCCGCTGAAGAACATCGCGTACGGCATCGGGGAGTGGTAGAGCGTCGACACATGGTGCCGTGACTTCCAGTAGACCTTGAACACACCTTCCCGGGTGGGTGTGTACTGCGTGCCGAACCGGACGGACAGCGTGTCGACCGTGCGCCCGTCGATCATCCAGCGCAGCGTCCGGCTGGTCTTGTCGATGCACAGCACCCGGCCGGTCAGACAGCGCGCGTCGGGCGCGGCGGCCGGCTGGGCAACCGTCACGTACAGCTCCCGGTGGGCCGGCTGGTGCGTCATCGAGCGCAGCCGCCGCCAGGTGACGGTGTCCAGCCTGCCGGTCGGCGGGAGCCCGCGCCTGGCCTGGAAGCCCATGACGGCCCGCTCGGTCCGCGGACCGTACGTCCCCGTCGGCGCGGCGGACAGCCAGGCCACCTGGCGCAGCCGTGCCTGGAGTTCCCGTACGGCCGGTCCGCTGTCCCCGCGCGCCCACAGCACGCGCGCCGGGGGCGCGGGCGGTGCCTTCGGCGTGGGGGTGGCCGGGGCGGTGCGGGGGACCGGCGTGGGCGCGGCGGCCCGCGGGGGCGGTGGGGAGGGTCTGGTGGCCGCCATCCCGGTGGGTGCGGGAGCGGGGCCGGAGGGCGAGTCGGCATGCACGGGCAGGCCGCGCTTGGCGTCGGGGCCCTGCGGCTGCATGGTGCAGCCGCAGAGGGTGGCGAGCGCGGCAGCCGCGGCGGCCGACGCGAGCAGGGTGGCGGGTCTCCCCGTGATCCTCATGCCGGGGATGTTTCCCCGCGCGACCGCCCGCCGAACGGCGTGTTCCGGGCGACTGCCGCCGCACCCCGCCTCCCGCGCGGTGCCGTCGGCCCGCGCGGCCGGGACCGGCCGGCGGTCCCGCGTGACCGGCGCCGGGCGGCGGGGCATGGTGGAGGGGTACGCGGCGTAGCGCGGAGGCGGCCATGGCACGCGAGTCGGAATCCGGACTGCCCATCGAGCCGGTCTACGGGCCGGCCGACCTGGCCGGCTGGGGCCCGGAACGGAAACTGGGCGAACCGGGCGCGTACCCGTTCACCCGGGGGGTGTACCCGACCATGTACACCGGCCGCCCCTGGACCGTGCGCCAGTACGCCGGTTTCGGCGCGGCGGCCGAGTCCAACGTCCGCTACCGGCAGCTGATCGCCCACGGCACCACCGGCCTGTCCGTCGCCTTCGACCTGCCCACCCAGATGGGCCACGACTCCGACGCGCCCCTGGCGCACGGCGAGGTCGGCAGGGTGGGGGTGGCCGTCGACTCGGTGGAGGACATGCGGGCGCTGTTCGACGGCATCCCGCTGGACCGGGTCTCCACGTCCATGACGATCAACGCCCCGGCGGCCCCGCTGCTGCTCCTGTACCAATTGGTCGCCGAGGAACAGGGCGTCGGCGCGGACCGGCTCACCGGCACGGTCCAGAACGACGTGCTGAAGGAGTACATCGCGCGCGGCACGTACATCTTCCCGCCGAAGCCGTCCCTCAGGCTGACGGCCGACGTCTTCCGCTACTGCGCCGGCGAGATCCCGAAGTGGAACACGATCTCGGTCTCCGGCTACCACATGGCCGAGGCGGGCGCGTCCCCCGCGCAGGAGATCGCCTTCACCCTCGCCGACGCCGTCGAGTACGTCCGCACGGCGGTGGCGGCCGGCATGGCGGTGGACGACTTCGCGCCGCGCCTGTCCTTCTTCTTCGTGGCCCGTACGACGCTGCTGGAGGAGGTCGCCAAGTTCCGCGCGGCGCGCCGGATGTGGGCGCGGGTGATGCGCGAGGAGTTCGGCGCGCGAAACCCCCGGTCGTGGATGCTGCGGTTCCACGCCCAGACGGCCGGGGTCCAGCTGACGGCCCAGCAGCCGGAGGTGAACCTGGTCAGGGTCGCCGTCCAGGCGCTGGCGGCCGTGTTCGACGGCACCCAGTCGCTGCACGCCAACTCCTTCGACGAGGCGATCGCGCTGCCCACGGAGAAGAGCGCGCGGCTCGCGCTGCGCACCCAGCAGGTGCTGGCCCACGAGACGGACGTGCCGGCGACGGTCGACCCCTTCGCGGGCTCCTACGCCATCGAGCGGATGACGGACGGCCTGGAGGAGGCCGCGCTGGACCTGATGCGCCGGGTGGAGGACCTGGGCGGTGCGGCCGCCGCGATCGAGCGGGGCTTCCAGAAGGCCGAGATCGAGCGGAACGCGTACCGGATCGCGCGGGAGACCGAGTCCGGCGAGCGGGTGGTCGTCGGCGTCAACCGGTTCCGGCTCGACGAGGAGGAGCCGTACGCGCCCCTGCGGGTGGACCCGGCGATCGAGGCCCGGCAGGCCGAGCGCCTGGCCCGGCTGCGGGCCGGACGGGACCGGCGCGCGGTGGCCGCGGCGCTGGCCGCGCTGCGGGAGGCGGCCGAGGGGAACGGCGGGGAGGCCAACGTCCTGTACCCGATGAAGGAGGCGCTGCGGGCCCGGGCGACGGTGGGGGAGGTGTGCGGGGCGCTGCGGGAGGTCTGGGGGAGCCACGTGCCGTCGGACGCGTTCTGAGGCGCGTGCCCCGGCGTCCCGGGTCCCGTAGGGCCGGACCGCGCGGGTCCCGCTGTCGTACCCGCGTGCGACACTCCCCCCATGTTCGGTGTCATCGACCTCCCCACGTACCTCGCGGGCCTGATCCTGATCGTCCTGCTGCCCGGCCCCAACTCCCTCTACGTCCTGTCCGTCGCCGCCCGCCGCGGCGTACGGGCGGGGTACACCGCGGCCGCCGGCGTGTGGTGCGGCGACACCGTGCTGATGACCCTGTCCGCCGCCGGGGTGGCCTCCCTGCTCCAGGCCAACGACCTGCTGTTCGGGATCGTGAAGTACGCGGGCGCCGGGTATCTGTCCTGGCTGGCGATAGGGATGCTGCGGGCCGCGGGGCGGATGTGGCGGACCCGTCACGAGCCGGCCGCCGAGGAGACGGAGTCCGTGCGGGCCGCCGACGAGCGCCCCTTCCGCCGGGCCCTCGTCGTCAGCCTCTTCAACCCCAAGGCGATCCTGTTCTTCGTCGCCTTCTTCGTCCAGTTCGTGGACCCGGGCTACGCCTACCCGGCCCTCTCCTTCGTCGTCCTCGGCACCTTCGCGCAGGTGGCCAGCTGTCTCTACCTCAGCGCGCTGATATTCGGCGGCACCCGCCTCGCCGCGGCCTTCCGCCGCCGCAAACGCCTCTCGGCCACGGCCACGTCGGCGGCGGGTGCCCTGTTCCTCGGGTTCGCGGTGAAGCTGTCCCTGGCGAGCGCGTGACACCCCGTCCGGCCCCCGCCCGGACGGACGGTCAGGCGTTGGTGCCGACGTGCAGGGTGCCGTCGGGGGTGGCGGTGGCGTAGGTGCCGAAGATGGCGCCGTTGGCGTCGATCTTGCCGCTGCCGCTCCAGGCGCCGGTGGTGCCCTTGCGGACGCGGTCCCACACCTCGCCCTTCACCAGCGCCTCGACGTGCAGGTCGCCGTTGGGCAGACCGGCGGAGGAGATCTGCGCCACCGCGCCCCCCGCGTCGATCTTCGTGGAGCCGCTCCAGGTGCCGTTCGCCGCGCGGGTGCGGTCCCAGACCTCGCCGCTGACCAGCGCCTGGACGTGCAGGGTCCCGTCGGGCAGCGCGCTCGCGGCCACGTCCCTGACGGCTCCTCCGGCGTCGATGCGGGTGCTGCCGCTCCAGGTGCCGTCGGCGGAGCGGGTGCGGTCCCAGATCTCGCCGTTGACGAGGGCCTGGACGTGCAGGGTGCCGTCGGGGAGGGCGGCGGAGGAGATGTCGGTGACGGCGCCGCCGCCGTCGATCTTCGTGGAGCCGCTCCAGGTGCCGTTGGCCGCCCGGGTGCGGTCCCAGATCTCGCCGTTGACGAGGGCCTGGACGTGCAGCGTGCCGTCGGGCAGGGCCGCCGACGCGACACGCGTGATGGCACCCTGGCCGTCGATCCTGGTGGAGTTGCTCCACGCGCCGTTCGCGGCCCGGGCCTTGTCCCAGATCTCGCCGTTGACCAAGGTCTGCACGTGCACGGTGCCGCCCGGGAGCGTCGCCGCCGACACCGCGTTGACGGAGTCGTTGGAGTCGATCAGCGTGGCGTTGGCGTCCCACGGGCCGCCGTCCGGGCGTGCGCGGTCCCAGACGCGGCCGTGCGGGGGCGAGGGCGGGAAGGGGTCGGAGCCGTCGCTGCCGAGTCCGGCCCGCGGTCCGCACACCGGCCAGGCGTTCTCGCCCTGCCCGGCCAGCACCTTCTCGCCGATCAGGATCTGCTCGCTCTTGGTGGCCTGGTGCGGGTAGGCCGCGTACTGCTGCCCGCCGTAGGCGTTCCAGGTGGCGAGGCTGAACTGGAGGCCCCCGTAGTACCCATTGCCCGTGTTGGCGCTCCAGTTGCCGCTGCTCTCGCAGTCGGCGACCTTGTCCCAGGTGGTGACCGAGGCGGCCCGGGCGGAACCGGGCAGTGTGCCGACGAGGGCCAGACCCGCAGCGCAGGCGAGCAGGGCGGCGGTACGGGGGCGGGGGGTGGTGCGGTACGCGGGCATGGCGGACTCCCAGGGGTGAGGTCGGTGGGAAGCCGGTGCCCGGCGGTGGTGACGCCACGGCCGGGCACCGGGTGGACTGACTGCGGAGGAGCGGGCTCGCCGGCCCGAGGTCAGGCGTTGGTGCCGACGTGCAGGGTTCCGTCCGGCGTCCCCGTCGCGTAGGTGCCGAAGACGGCGCCGTTGGCGTCGATCCTGGTGCTGCCGCTCCAGGCGCCGGTGGTGCCCTTGCGGACGCGGTCCCAGACCTCGCCGTTGACGACGGCCTCGACGTGCAGGTCGCCGTTGGGGAGAGCGGCGGAGGAGATCTGCTTGACGGCGCCGCCCGCGTCGATCTGCGTGGAGCCGCTCCACGTACCGCCCGCGGAGCGGGTGCGGTCCCAGATCTCGCCGTTCACCAGGGCCTGGACGTGCAGGGTGCCGTCGGACAGGCCGGCGGCCGCCACGTCGGTGACGGCTCCTCCGGCGTCGATGCGGGTGCTGCCGCTCCAGGTGCCGTCGGCGGAGCGGGTGCGGTCCCAGATCTCGCCGTTGACGAGGGCCTGGACGTGCAGGGTGCCGTCGGGGAGGGCGGCGGAGGAGATGTCGGTGACGGCGCCGCCGCCGTCGATCTTCGTGGAGCCGCTCCAGGTGCCGTTGGCCGCCCGGGTGCGGTCCCAGATCTCGCCGTTGACGAGGGCCTGGACGTGCAGCGTGCCGTCGGGCAGGGCCGCCGACGCCACGTCCGTGATGGCACCCTGGCCGTCGATCTTCGCGGAGCTGCCCCACGTACCGGCGGCGGAGCGGGTGCGGTCCCAGATCTCGCCGTTGACGAGGGTCTGCACGTGCACCGAGCCGCCGGGCAGGGAGGCGGCGGAGGTCGCGTTGATGCCGTCGTTGGAGTCGATCAGCGTGGCGTTGGTGTCCCACGGGCCGCCGTCCGGGCGCGAGCGGTCCCACACGCGGCCGTGCGGCAGGCTGGTGTCGCCGACGATGCTCTTCAGCCGCGCGGGCTTGAAGGTGCCGTAGCCCGCGTAGTACGGGTAGTCGATCTTGCGGTAGTGCACGCCCGACGACGAGAACTCGTAGCCCATGTAGGCGGTGTGGCTGGCGTCGGTCCACGAGGAGAAGAGGGCCACGTGGCCCGCGTTGCCCGAGCTGTCGTTCAGCAGGACGTCACCGGCGAGCAGTTGGTCCTTGCCGATCCACTCGGCCACGCCCTGCGGGACGAACGTGTCGGTGGTGAGGGAGGCACCCAGGTTCCAGGCCATCGAGACGTAGCCGGAGCAGTCGGTGCGGTAACCCTTGTAGTAGGCGCCCTGGTTGTAGTCGAGGCCTATGCCGACCCACGACTTGGCGCGGTTGACGACCTCGGCGCGGGTGATGGCCGGCGAGTCGACGGCCGCCGTGCTCAGGGAGCGCCCGGCGGACCGGCCGGGCACGGGAGCGACCGGGCCCTGCCCGGCGCCGCCGCCGTCGGCCCGGGCCGTGGCGCCGGGAGCGGTCGCGGGGGCGGCGACGGCGGACTGGACGGAGCCGAGGAGGCCCGCCGTGGCGAGGGCGACGACCGCGGTCGTGACGCGGCCCCGGCGCTTGAGGCTGGTGGAGGACACAGTTCTCCCTCGGGAGGTGGTGGGAAGGGGTTCGTCAGGCGTTGGTGCCGACGTGCAGGGTGCCGTCGGGGGTGGCGGTGGCGTAGGTGCCGAAGATGGCGCCGTTGGCGTCGACCTTGGTGCTGCCGCTCCAGGCGCCGGTGGTGCCCTTGCGGACGCGGTCCCAGACCTCGCCGTTGACGACGGCCTCGACGTGCAGGTCGCCGCCCGGCAGGCCGGCGGAGGAGATCTGCTTGACGGCGCCGCCCGCGTCGATGCGGGTGCTGCCGCTCCAGGCACCGCCCGCCGCGCGGGTGCGGTCCCAGATCTCGCCGTTCACCAGGGTCTGGACGTGCAGCGTGCCGTCCGGCAGGGCAGCGGCGGCGAGGTCCTTCACGCCTCCGCCCGCGTCGATGCGGGTGCTGCCGCTCCAGGCACCGCCCGCCGCGCGGGTGCGGTCCCAGACCTCGCCGTTCACCAGGGCCTGTACGTGCAGCGTGCCGTCCGGCAGACCGGTGGAGGACACGTCGGTGACGGCGCCGCCCGCGTCGATCCTGATGGCGTTGGACCAGGTGCCGTTCGCCGCGCGGGCGCGGTCCCAGATCTCGCCGTTGACGACCGCCTGGACGTGCAGGGTGCCGTCCGGCAGCGCGGCCGCCGCGATGTCGGTGATGCCGCCCTGGGCGTCGATCCTGCCCGCGTTGGACCAGGTGCCGTTCGCCGCCCGGGTACGGTCCCAGATCTCGCCGTTCACCAGGGTCTCGACATGCACCGTGCCGTCCGGCAGCGCGGCCGCGGCCACGGCGTTGATGTCGTCGTTGGAGTCGATCAGCGTGGCGTTGGCGTCCCACGGGCCGCCGTCGGGACGCGAGCGGTCCCACACCCGGCCGTGCGGCGCGGCGCTCGCGGAGATCTGGACGTCCAGGTAGTCCTGGTCGATGTTGAGGGTGGTGCCGCCCCAGGTCTCGCCGTGACCGCCCGAGTACTGGTGGATCCGCTGGTGGTCGCTCCACCGCGTGTCCGGCACGCCGGGGTCGTCCGTGTTCGCGACGCCGTTCCACAGCGCGTCGTAGATGACGTCCGGCATCGTGTACGCGCCACCGGCGTTGTCGGCCAGGTCGCGGATCCCCGAGCTGCTGCTGCTGTAGAACCCGGAGTGGTAGCCGCGGGCGTGCAGCTGCTCCGTCCACGCCGAGGCGAAGGCCAGCACCTTGGGGGTGTACGACGAGGAGTACTGCTCCATGTCGTAGTACAGCGTCGAGCCGGGGCCGAGTCCCAGTGCCGCCGCGTTGTCGACGGCGTCGGTCGCGGCACTGATCGCCTGGTTCTCGGGCGAGGTGAGGTCGGAGGCCTGGGCGCCGACGTAGATCGGTATGAACCGCCAGCCGGCCGAGGCCTGCTGCTGGACCCAGCCCGCCGTGAGGTTGGGCTGGCCGCAGGCCCGTTGCGAGCCGCCGATGTAGATCCCGACCGCGCCGTAGGGCGAGTCGGCCTTCCAGGCGCTCATGGCCGCGGACGAGGGGGCGGCGCAGGCGTCGAAGCCCTTGCCGGTGTAGTTGGTGGCCGTGGCGGGCAGGGCCGTCGCCGCGGTCGCCGCGGGCGCGGAGGCGGGGGCGGGGACGGCGTCCCGGGGTGCGTCCGCCGGGACGCCGGCCCCGTCCAGCACCCGCCGGACCAGCGTGGGATCGGCGTCGTAGGTCGCCGTGACCGTCACCTTGCCCGACCGGCCCCGGAGTTCGTGGGCGACGGGCTCGGCCACGGTCCCCCGGCGGCCTTCGGGGTTGTCGGCCGGCTCGACGAGAAGGGCCTCGGTACGCCCCACCAGATGGCTGGGGCAGTCCTGTTCGGCACCGGGGTGGCCCAGGTACACCACGTGCTGGTCGAAGCGGACGCAGGTGGTGGGGTGTGCGGCGAGGTCGACCACCTTCCAGGAGGCCGGCACGGTGAAGTCGTGGCCCCGGTAGGAGAGGTGCCGGGTCGCGGGCCCGCCGTCCGCGTGGACGGGAGCGGTGCCCAGCGCGGTGAGGCCGAGCGTCAGCAGTGCCAGGCCGGCCGCGGCTCTTCGGTGTTTGCCGCGACCGGATTCCTCGGATTCCCCTGTGGACAGGCGCATGAATGTCCCCCCTCTTGGTTCGTCCGGAATCGGGTGTGCGGAACCCGGTTCCTGAAATGACCAAGGAAATGTAGGCGGTGTGTGTGAGGGACACGCGTGCGAGAGTGCGGAACCGGACACCCTGGTCCACGCCCACCGGACAAGACGGACGGATTAGTTCCGCAGTAAATATGTTCATATGGAAACTAGTGATGCCCGATTGAGGAAGGGGCGTGAAGTGCGGGCCGACAGGGGGACGAGCCCGATTCACCTGTCGTTCACGAGGAAATGGGCGCAAACGACGACCCGTGTCCTCACGGCGACCTGCGCGGACCGCCCGGTGAACGCGGGGTCCTCAGTGCCCTCTTCAGCCGGGGGCCGAATGGTTTCTCCACGAAGCGGTGGATCAGCCAGGCCACACCCAGCATGGCGGTGACCGTCGTCAGGAGGGTCGGCCACGGGGGCAGGCCGAGGGGGTCGCGCAGGACGCGGATGGCGAACCAGCCCAGGTGCTCGTGGACCAGGTAGAAGGGGTACGTCAGAGCGCCCGCCACGGCCAGCCAGGGCCGGTCGGCCCGGCGGGTCCAGCCCAGGGCGACGGCGGCGACGGCGGCGAAGGCGAGGGTGACGATCAGCATGACGACGTAGGGATCGCGCACCGGACCGTCGCCGGCGCCCTGGTGCCACAGGCCGCGGGCCGCGGTGTACTGGCCGAGCACCCAGGACGTGCCGACGATGCCCCACAGCAGCGGATCGCCGCCGAAGCGGTGCACGAGGTACAGGGCGAGGCCGCCGATGAAGAACGGGGCGTAGTCCGGCATGACCAGCTGGTCGAGCAGGTCGTTGCCGGCGCTCCGGCACAGGACCGCCGCCAGCGTCCACCCGGCGCAGAACAGCACCACCCGGCGGTAGGTCACCCCGCGCACGACGACCAGCAGGGCGAACAGCGCGTAGAAGCGGACCTCCACCCAGAGGGTCCAGCACACGCCGAGCACGCGCGGCGCCCCCATCGGCTGCTGGAGCATCGTCAGGTTGACCAGGAACTCGTCCGGCCGCACGGCGCGCACGACGTCCGGCAGGGCGAGGGACGCGGCGGTGACCAGCACCAGGGCGACCCAGTAGGCGGGGTAGAGGCGGGCGGCCCGGGAGCGGAAGAAGTCGCCGAGCGTGCGGCCCCAACTGCTCATGCAGATGACGAAACCGCTGATGACGAAGAAGAACTGCACGCCCAGACAGCCGTAGACGGCCACCTGGGACAGGGCCGGGAAGAGCCGGGAGGGCGCCTGGTGCCAGGACTCGGTGACCGTGCCGCCGCGTCCGGCGTAGTGGTAGAGACAGACCGTCAGCGCGGCCAGCAGCCGCAGTCCGTCCAGGGCGGGCAGCCGGCCGTGGCGCGTGCCGGGGGCGGGGCGGGCGGCGGGGGAGGGGGCGGTGGATCTCTCCGGCGCGGGGGCGGGAGAGGGGGCGGTGGGCAGCGATGCAGACATGGTGTCCGGCGCCTACCCGACCCCGCGCCGGGCATCAGGGGATTGATGTGAATATCCCCGGTGGGAGCGATCGTCTGGCCGTCACTTGGACGAAAGACAGATGTAAAGGAGCGGGCTCGCACACGAACCCGCCCCTTGTGATCAGGAACGGTCAGCGGCGTACGGCCCGGCGCAGATTGCGCGCCTTGCGGGCCACGCGGCGGACCGTGGCGTTGCGCGGGATGAAGGCCATCTGGACGGGCAGCCCGCCCGGCAGCGCCAGCGCGGTCAGCCGCCTGCGCTTGAAGTAGCGCAGTATCCCGTCGTTCAGGTGCGCGGCGAGGTACGCCTCGGTCTCCTCGCGCAGCCTCGGCAGGATCTTCGGCTGCATCGCGAAGCCGACCGCGCGCACCAGCCCGCCCAGCGCCGTCACGTCCGTCCCCGGGCGCTGCCGGGCGACCGCCGCGGGGTCGGCCAGGTCGGGCACCAGCGCGTCGACGACGGTGACGGGGACGCGGTTGCTGTTCTCGAACGGCGTCAGCCGCTCCAGCAGCAACTCCGTGCCGACCCGCGCGACGGGCAGGTGGTACAGCGCGGAGGCGGTCAGCAGCGCGGTGGAGAAGCAGCCGACGACCAGCGCCGGGCGCATCCGCTGGTACAGCACCTCGGCCAGGACCGGTGTGCCGAGCACGGTCAGGTCGACACCGAGCTTCTCCGCCTCCTCCTCCAGGGAGCGGGTGAAGCGGGCCGGCGCGGAGGGGTGCGGCTTGAACACCACCCGCTTGTGGCCGAGCCGGACCGCGCCCCGCACCATCCGCACATGCAGGTCCTCCTCCTCCTCGGCGGTGAGGATGTCCAGCGCGGACAGGTACTGGCCCAGCAGCAGCGCCGGCTCCTCCACCTGCGGCAGATCACCGCCGGAGGGCGCCAGTTCGGCCAGCGTCTCGAGGACGGCGGGCGTCGGCACCGTCTCGCCGGGCACGCCGAACTCGGTGAGCAGCAGCGGCTTCAGACCCGGCACCAGATCGAGGTGGAGCACCCGGTCCACGCGGGTGCCGACCAGTGGGTCGATCTTGTTGCGGGTGGGGCCGTAGCTCATCAGGCCGTCGGCGTAGACCGTGACCGGGGCGCCGGTGAAGATCTGCGTGAGCGCGAGCGACGGGTTGACCTGGATCGACTCGACCGCCAACTGCACGTCGTCGTCGCCGAGCCGCCACTCGTGCCGCAGGAAGCGTTCCCACAGCGGCATGTCGTCCGCACGGGGCGACCAGCCGCCGGGGTGGAACGGGAAGATGGTCTCGTTGTACGAGATCACGTCGTCGAAGCGGTCGCGCAGCCGGTCGAAGCCGGGCATCGCGTCCAGCGCGGGCGTCGTCTCGGGCGTGGCCGCGTTGTTGCAGACCAGCAGGATCCGCCGGTCGGCGGGCCCGAAGCAGCCGGAGTCCAGGGCGGCGGCGAGCGTGGCCGTGCCGTACAGCGTCGACGCCTGGAAGATCTGGGTGGTCACGCGGCGGCTCCCGCGGCGACGGAACGGCGGCGCAGCCGGCGCAGCTTGGTGGCGCGCTGCAGGTCCATCGAGTCCAGCGCCTCGTCCAGCACGGCCTGCGGCATGCGCCGCAGCGCGGCGGCGCTCATGGAGGTCAGCTTCTTCGCCACCGTGGGCTCGAACCTTTCGATGGATCCCAGGTGATGGGAGATGATCGCGCAGTAGGTGCGCACGGCCTTCGGCAGCAGGGCCTCGGCGTCCCGGTCCGCGGCGGTCTCCGCGATCACCTGGTCGAACGCGCGGATGAAGTCCAGTTGCCGGACATCGCCGATCTGGGTGAGGGACGAGGCGACGCCGCGCCGGTAGAACACCCCGAGCAGGTTGACCACGGCGAAGGACTCCGCCTCGCGGTGCAGCTTCCAGATCCACGGCCGGTCCTCGGCCGTGCGCAGCCCGTCGGTGAAGTGCAGCAGGCCCCGGTCCAGCAGCCGCCGGTGGTAGATGCCCGCCCACGCGAACGCGTAGTCGACGGAGGTCGAGCGGTCGGCGGGCAGGATCACCTGCCGCGGGTCCAGCACCACATTGCGCCGGCCCACCGGCACCCGGTGCACACTGCGCGCCCGCGCGGTGCACTGCACATGGTCGGTGCGCAGGAAGTCGCAGCCCAGGCCCTCGACGGCGGCCAGCAGCCGCTCGTAGTAGCCGGGCGCGAGCCAGTCGTCGCCGTCCAGGAAGGTCACGTATTCGCCGCGCGCCCGGTCTATGCCGGTGTTACGGGCGGTGGCGAGCCCCCCGTTCTGCTCGTGCCGGACCAGTACCGCCCCGGGCAGTTCCTGTTCCGCGCGCGCGAGGATGTCTGGTGTCCCGTCGCGCGAGCAGTCGTCGACGAGAATGAATTCGAAGTCGTCGCGCGTGTTCGCACCGAGGCTCCTCAGTGTGTCGGGCGCGTATTGCTGCACGTTGTAGAACGGCACGATGACGGAGAGCTTGACCACGTCAGGGACGTTAGGCCGCGGTCCGTCATTCGTCTTGACGACTTCCTTGATACCAGGTGAACGAAGCGTGGCGAAGTCGTTAACCAGGCTTGTTCCGGGGCCGATCGCGCCCTGATTCGCCTCCTGTCGATGTGCTGTTAACCGTTTGTTGTATTCCGGTTGGGCGGTTCCTCTCCCGCGCTTCCTAGCGTCTTCGACGTGCCAGCAAGTACTGCGAAGTCCCTGCGGGTCGCCGTCCTCGCGGACTCCGACACCCGGTGGAAGTGGGGCGCGCTCACCGCGCGCCGGATCACTCCCGCGGCTGCCGAGGTCCGGCTCGACGGCTACCTCCTGCGCGGACGCGCCACCCCGACCGCCCGCCAGTTGGAGGAGGTCGGCGTCCGCGCCGACTCCCTGCGCGAGGTCACCGGCGTCGAATTCCTGCGCGAGATGGGCGAGTCGGCGCCCGACGTCCTCGTCCTCGCCCTCGTCGGCGGCGGCGTCCAGGCGATGCTGCACGGGCTGCGCGCCGCCTGGGGATCCGGGAAGCGGCCCGTGGTCGTCACCGGCTACGTCGGCGTCGTCTACGAGAAGCTCGCCGACGGACTGCTGCTGCGGCACGGCGCGGACCTCGTCCTCGCCAACTCGGCCCACGACGCGGACCGGTTCCGGGCCGTGTACGAGGGCGTGGGCGCCGACGCGGCCGCGGTCACCGAGGTCGCGCTGCCCTTCCTCGGCGGGGCCCCGTACACCGGTGAACACGACCCGTACACCGTGGTGTTCGCCGCCCAGCCGTCCGTGCCGGACAACCGCCGGGACCGCGCCTACCTGCTGGACCGCCTCATCGGCCACGCCCGCCGCCACCCCGAGCGCGAGGTGCTGCTCAAGCTGCGCTCCAAGCCGGGCGAACACACCACCCACATCGAGGAACTGCCGTACCAGAAGCTGGTCCAGGGCAAGGACCTGCCCGCCAACTTCCGGCTGGTGTACGGGCACATGGGCGAGGTGCTGGACCGTACCGACCTGCTGGTCACGGTCAGCTCCACCGCCGCCCTGGAGGCCCTGCACCGCCGTGTCCCCACGGCCGTCCTCACCGACCTCGGGGTGCGCGAGGCGCTCGGCAACCACCACTTCACCGGCTCCGGCTGCCTCGCCTCCTGGGAGCAGCTCGACGCCGGGCACCGGCCGGTGCCCGACGAGGAGTGGGTGGCCCGGCAGGGGGTGGCCGCCGACGGCGGCTACGCCACCGCCTTCGACACGGCCCGCGAACGGATCGCGAAGCTGCTCGACCGGCCCGGCGGACTGCCGCCCCTCACCCCCTACTACACCCCCGAGACCGCGCCCGGCTATCTGCCCGGCATCCTCGCCCGCCACCACCTCGGCCCCGACGGCGTCCCGCTGCCCGGCGCGCCCGCCGCCGACAAGTCGCCCGGCCCCGTCCGGCAGATCGTCCGCCGCGCCGCCCGCGGCGCCTACCGGCACGGCGTCCAGCGGGTCGCCCCCGTGATCCGGCGGATGGGCGAGCTGTGACCTCATCGCAAGGAGTAGAGCCCATGTCCCACTCGGAAGCGGACCCGGGCACCCCGGTCCGCCGGGTGCTCGCCGTCATCCCCGCGCGCGGCGGCTCCAAGGGCGTGCCCGCGAAGAACCTCGCCCCCGTCGGCGGGGTCCCGCTGGTGGCCCGCGCGGTGCGCGAGTGCCGGGCCACCCGGCTGGTGACCGACGTCGTCGTGTCCACCGACGACCAGGCCATCGCCGCCGCCGCCCGCGAGGCCGGCGCCGAGGTCGTGCTGCGGCCCGCCGCGATCGCCGGGGACACCGCCACCTCGGAGGCCGCCGTCCGGCACGCCATGGACACCCACGAGGCGCTGCACGGCGCGGCCGTCGACGCGGTGCTGCTCGTGCAGTGCACCAGCCCCTTCCTGCTCCGCGAGGACATCGACGGGGTGGCCGCCGCGGTCGTCGAGCACGGCGCCGACACCGCCGTCACCGTGGCCCCCTTCCACGGCTTCGTCTGGCGCGACGGCGACACCGGGGCCGAGGGCGGGGTGGGCGTCAACCACGACAAGTCCTACCGCCCGCGCCGCCAGGACCGCCCCCAGGACTTCCTGGAGACCGGCGCCGCCTACGCCATGGACGCGGCCGGCTTCCGGACGCACGGCCACCGCTTCTTCGGCCGCACCGAACTGGTCCGCACCGACCCCGCCCGGGTGCTGGAGATCGACGACCCGCACGACCTCGCCCGGGCCCGCGCCCTCGCGCCGCTCTTCGACGCGGACCGCCCCGGCGCGCTGCCGACCGCCGCCGACGTGGACGCGGTCGTACTGGACTTCGACGGCACCCAGACCGACGACCGGGTGCTGATCGACTCCGACGGACGGGAGTTCGTCGCCGTGCACCGCGGCGACGGCCTCGGCGTCGCGGCCCTCCGCAGGAGCGGCCTGAAGCTGCTGATCCTGTCCACGGAACAGAACCCGGTCGTCGCCGCCCGCGCACGGAAGCTCCAGATCCCCGTGCTGCACGGCATCGACCGGAAAGACCTCGCGCTGAAGCAGTGGTGCGAGGAGCAGGGCATCGCGCCGGAGCGCGTGCTCTACGTCGGCAACGACGTCAACGACCTGCCGTGCTTCGCCCTCGTGGGCTGGCCCGTGGCGGTCGCGAGCGCTCATGACGTCGTACGCGGCGCCGCACGCGCGGTCACCACCGTCCCCGGCGGTGACGGCGCGATCCGAGAGATCGCCAGCTGGATCCTCGGCCCCTCTCTCGATTCCCTCCCCAAGTAAGGACACCCCCTGATGAGCACCCACTCCCGTCTGCGCACCTTCGGTACGCGTGAGGTCGGCCCCGGCAAGCCCGTCTACATCTGCGGCGAGATCGGCATCAACCACAACGGTGAGCTGGAGAACGCCTTCAAGCTGATCGACGTGGCCGCCGAGGCCGGCTGCGACGCCGTGAAGTTCCAGAAGCGCACCCCCGAGATCTGCACCCCCCGCGACCAGTGGGACATCGAGCGCGACACCCCCTGGGGCCGGATGACCTACATCGACTACCGCCACCGGGTGGAGTTCGGCGAGGACGAGTACCGGCAGATCGACGCGTACTGCAAGGAGAAGGGGATCGACTGGTTCGCCTCCCCGTGGGACACCGAGGCCGTCGCCTTCCTGGAGAAGTTCGACCTGCCCGCCCACAAGGTGGCGTCCGCCTCCCTGACCGACGACGAGCTGCTGCGCGCCCTGCGCGCGACCGGCCGCACGATCATCCTCTCCACCGGCATGTCCACCCCGAAGCAGATCCGCCACGCGGTGGAGGTCCTGGGCAGCGACAACATCCTGCTCTGCCACGCCACCTCCACCTACCCGGCCAAGGCCGACGAGCTGAACCTCCGCGTGATCAACACGCTGGAGAAGGAGTACCCGAACGTCCCGATCGGCTACTCCGGCCACGAGACCGGCCTGCAGACCACCCTCGCCGCGGTCGCGCTCGGGGCGACCTTCGTCGAGCGCCACATCACCCTGGACCGCGCCATGTGGGGCTCCGACCAGGCCGCCTCCGTGGAGCCGCAGGGCCTCACCCGCCTGGTCCGCGACATCCGCACCATCGAGGCCTCCCTCGGCGACGGCGTCAAGAAGGTCTACGACTCCGAGCTGGGCCCGATGAAGAAGCTGCGCCGGGTCGCCGGGGCCGTCGCCGAGGCGGAGATCGCCGCGGCGGCCGGCGAGCCGGTCACGGTGTGAATCCAGGTCACTGACGACGGGACGGTCGTACGCCGATGAGCCCCCGCGCCGGTCAGGCCGGCCACCCCGCCCGCACGCTCGCCTTCGTGGAGAGCCCGGTACAGCTGCTGAACGTACTGGAGTGGGCACACTTGCACGGCCGGGAAGCGGCCGTGCAGCCGATAGCGCGGGAGGGGGGCCCCGCCGCGCCGCCGGGCGCCGACGGCACGGACCCGCACCGGGCGGCCGGCCCGGACGGCACCGGCCCGGGCACGGCGACCGGCCCGGACCCGGCCGCGGCGGCCCGCCCGGGCGGCACCGACACCGCCACGGCCTTCGTGCCGGCGCGGGCCGTGCCCGCACCGGACGGCCCCGCACCGGACGGCCCCGGGGCCGCCGTGCCCCCGCAGTCCCGGCGTGCCGCCGTCCGGCGGGCGGCGGGGGACGGGGCGCCGGCGGCCGGCACGGACCTCACCGTCGTCGTGCTGTCCCCGACCGACCCCATGACCCGGGGCCAGCTGCGCCGCATGGCCGACCTGGCCCGGGACGAGGGGTACCGGGTGCGCTGGGAGGAGGCGCGGGGCGGCACCACCGCGCCCTTCCAGACCATCGGCGGGCTGGCGGGCGCCCTGCGCCGGGCCGGCCGCATCGTCATGGGAGACCCCTTCTCCCGCTACGTACAGCTGCTGCTGACGATCACCCGGGCCAAGGACCTGGTCGTGGTCGACGACGGCACCGCGACGATGGAGTTCGTCGGCCAGCTGGCCCGGGGCGAACGCCTGGTCCGCTGGCACCGCAAGGGCGGCCGGCCCGGCGCCCGCGACCTGCTGTTCGCGCCGGTCTCCTCCTCCGCCCGGCGCCGCCTCACCCCGAGCGCCCGGCGGCGCGTCGAGGTGTTCTCCGCCATGCCGGTGCCGGAGATCCCGGACGGGGTCACCGTCACCGCCAACGACTTCGCCTGGACCCGCGCCCGCTTCGGCCCGCCCACCATCACCGCCGGCGCGGACATGGTCGGCACCTCCCTGGTGGAGACCGGGGTGGTGGACGGCGAGCGCTATCTGGAGGCCGTCCGCGCCCTGGCCAGGGCCCACGGCGCCACCCGCTACTTCGCCCACCGCCGCGAGAGCCCCGACAAGCTGCGCCGGCTGGCCGCCGAGACGGGGCTGGAGATAGTGCGTCCGGAACTCCCGCTGGAGCTGATCGCCCGGCGCGGTCCCGTCGGCCGGACGATCCTCAGCTTCCCCTCCACGGTCGTCCACACCCTCCCGCTGGCCCTGGCCGGCACGGGGGTGCGGGTGGCGGTGTGCGACATCGACCCGGCCTGGCTCACGGACACCGCCTCCCCACGCGCCCAGGGCTTCCTGTCCGGGGTGACCGGGACGGCCCGCGACGTGCACCGACTGACGGCGGTGAGCCCGGCGTAGCCCTCCCGACTCCCCGGCACTCGGTCACGAGTTCCATTTGATTCCCGCCCCGCCCTCGGGGAGCATGACGTGCACCGGTGATCGTTGCCGGGGTAACGGGGTAACGGGGTAACGGGGAGGACGACACCCATGTCCTGGGACGAGTGGGAGCGGTTGAAGGCGGACGCCGCCGATCGGGGGCCCGCGCGCATGCAGCTGAATCAGGCTCCAGACCCCGTCGGGGTGGGCGGCGAGCGGCTGAAGTCGAGCAAGAAGGCATGGACGACGGCCGGCGAGGACACCAAGGGACTCCAGAGCGAAGTCGGCAAGGCGCTCGGCAAGCTGGAGGGCGGGCAGGCCGGGCTGGGCGACACGGGCCGCTGCCGGACCGCGGCAGCGCAGAAGGAGTTGTACGACTCCTGGAAGGCCTACCTCGACAAGGTCAACACGCGCTGCGGTGAACTCGGCTCGATCATGCAGTCGTCGGGGATCGACCTGGCGAAGTCGGACGGCGCCGTCAAGGCCGAGCTGGACAAGCTGAAGCCGGAGTATCAGGACACCGACCCGGTCGGTGGTCAGGCGAAGGGCCGGTGACCGGCCCGTGGACATCGCGACGCTGAAGGCGATCAAGCCCTCCGAATACGAAGAGGCCGCGGACGGTTACCGGGCCACGGGTGACATGGCGAGCACCGCCAAGGACACGGTCGAGAACCAGATATCCGCCGGCATCCGCAACCAGCTCAAGGGCGAGGCGGCCGACGCGGCCCTGCGGGAGCTGAAGGAGCTGGGCGGAAACTTCCACTACATCCAGGCCGAGTGCGCGCTGGCCAGTACCGCGCTGAACGCCTTCGCCATGGAGATGGCCGCCGCCAAGCGGAAGCTGGAGGCGGCGCTGGAAGACGCCAAGGCCGCCGGATGCACGGTCGGCGCGGACGGTTCGGTGTCGTTCCCGGCCGGTGGCGAGGAGGTCGACGGCAAGGTGCCCGAGGGCGGCACCGTGCCCGCCTCCACCAGCTCGACCGATGCGACGGCGAACGCCATCGAGCAGCAGGCCGTCCACCAGCACCCGAACCCGAACTTCGGCAAGGCCATCGGATTCGCGAACCGAATCGGGGACGCGCTGAAAGAGGCCGCGGACGTGGACGCCAAGTGGGCGCCGAAGCTGCGCGCGCTGAAGGCCGATGACGACCTGAAGGTCTCGGGAAAGGACTGGTCCGACGTGAAGTCCGACCAGGACGGGGTGGCCCAGGCGGGCAAGAAGTACCTCGACTCCCTGCCGCAGCCGCCCAAGGACGGCATCCCGAAGGAGAACGCGGCCTGGTGGAGCGGGCTCACCGACGAGCAGAAGGCGGCGTACATCTCCCTGCGCCCCGACAGCGTGGGCAAGCTCGACGGCTTGCCGTCCGCGGTGCGCGACGAGGCCAACCGCATCGTCCTGGACGAGACCCGGGCGCGCTACCAGCTGGAACTCGACTCCATACCGAAGCCGCCGGCGAACGAGTGGACCTACATTCACGGCGGGGGCGGCTGGGCGTCGAAGGTGCACACCGACGAGTGGATGGAGTGGCACAAGAAGTACGGCGAGCGCTACGAGCACCTCACCAAGTCGCTCCAGGGGATGAACAGCATCCAGGAGCGCTTCGACTCGACCGGCATGGCCACCGACAAGGATCACAAGGGCCTGCCGGAGGCGTACCTGCTGGGGTTCGACGCAGAGGGCAACGGCCGGGCGATCGTCGCCAACGGGAATCCGGACACGGCCCGGCACCAGGCCGTCTACGTACCGGGTACGACCTCGAACCTCGGCAACATCGACGGCAACATCGACCGGATGACCTCCACCTGGCGGGTGGCCACCGACGAGGCCGACGGCCAGCCCGTCTCGACGATCACCTGGCTCGGCTACGACGCCCCGCAGGACATCGTGAAGGACTCGCCGTTCCGGCACTATGCGGATGACGGCGCACCGGCCTTCAACCGCTTCCTCGACGGACTGGAGGCCTCGCACACCGGCGAGACCCCGCCGCACCGCACCGTGATCGGACACTCGTACGGCACCACCCTCGTCGGCTCGGCCGCCGACCACGGCAACCTGAATGCGGACGACGTGATCACCGCGGGCAGCCCCGGCGTCACCGTGCCCAAGGCGGAGCAGCTCGACGTGCCCAAGGGTCACGTGTGGAACGAGGAGGCCGACGGGGACGTCGTGCCCGACATCGGCCGTTTCGGCCATGGCGGCACTGACTGGGACGGCCCCTGGACCGTGCCGAGCGACGAGCGGTTCGGGGCCAAGCAGATGACCACGGACACCAAGGGGCACAGTGGCTACTGGGACGAGGGCTCCGACAGCCTTCTCAACCAGGCTCTCGTCGTCGCGGGCCACGGGGACGACGCCGAACTGAAGGAACCCACCCCGACCTGGAAGTACACCCGTTAGGCAGAGCGAGGCCCGACCATTGTGAAACGCTACCTGAGCGCCTCCGCGCTCCTCGTGTCCACCGTCCTCACCACTCTCACCGGATGCAGCATGACCTCCAGCACGGAATCCGGCGACCTCCCTTCCGCCGGCATCAGCACGTCCCAGGACGCCGCCGCCGAGGTGCAGAAGGTGTCCAGTCGGCTGTACGACCTGATCGGCGTCAAGGGGAGGGCCTCCGAGGGCAGCCCCGGCGTCCAGGACTGCGCGGACAAGGACCGGGAGACATACTTCCGGATCTTCCACAAGTGGAGCTTCTATCCCGCCTCGGCAGACGATCTCGACGTCGCCATGCGGAACCTCAGGGAGGGGCTGCCCGGGCAGGGCTGGAAGATCGTCGAGTACGGCCCCGACAGCAGCGCCAACAAGAACCTCACCCTGATCGCCGACAACGACGAGCTGAAGGCCGGTGTCCACATCACCCGGATGAAGAAGAGGAACCCGCCCAAGCTCAGCCTGATGCTCGTCTCCGGCTGCTACCGGGTCCCGGACGGGCAGCCGGTCGAGCACTTCTAGGACGGCGACGGAGCGGGTACGGACGAGGGCCCCGGGGATCGGTTCCTGGATACGGCGCGCGTGATCCCGTCGAGGCGTGGTATGCGTGGAGGAGGAAAACAAGGGTTTTACCCGCCAGAGTCCGCAGCCATGCGTCCGCCGGTCAGATTTACGTCCCCTAACGGACTGAACTTTCGTCGTTTTGGGGGTAGTTGATCAGTGGACGTCCTACGCTTCAGAGGGTGAAGCAATTGATGTCCCAAGAGTCCGAGGCCGGCCTTTCGGGGGATGTGCTCCCCGGCGTGCTGAGCGAGTCCCTGCACGCCGAACTCGTCGCCTTCCGGCGCGACTTGCACATGCACCCCGAGCTGGGCAACCAGGAGTTCCGTACGACCGCAGCGATCAAGGAGCGGCTGGAGCAGGCCGGGCTCAGGCCCCGTGTGATGGGCTCCGGGACCGGACTCGTCTGTGACATCGGGCTCACGGAGGGCGAGCGGCCCAAGGCGCCGCTGCTCGCGCTGCGCGCCGACATCGACGCGCTGCCCATCCCGGACACCAAGGACGGCTGCCCGTACCGCTCGACCGTGCCGGACCGGGCCCACGCCTGCGGCCACGACGTGCACACCACCGTCGTCCTCGGCGCCGGGCTGGTCCTCGCCGACCTGCACGCCAAGGGCCTGCTGCCGCGTCCGGTGCGGCTGATCTTCCAGCCCGCCGAGGAGGTGCTGCCCGGCGGGGCCCTGTCCTCCATCGACGACGGCGCGCTCGCCGGAGTCGGCCGGATCCTCGCCGTGCACTGCGACCCCAGGGTGGAGGCCGGGAAGATCGGGCTGCGGCACGGGCCGATCACCAGCGCCTGCGACTGCCTGGAGGTCTCCCTCGACGGCCCCGGCGGGCACACCGCCCGCCCGCACCTGACCACCGACCTGGTCACCGCCGCCGCCCGGGTCGCCGTCGACGTGCCCGCGCTGATCGCCCGCCGGGTCGACACCCGCGTCGGCCTCGCCCTCACCTGGGGCCGGATCGAGTCCGGGCACGCCCCGAACGTGGTCCCGCAGCACGCGGAGCTGTCCGGGACGGTGCGCTGCCTGGACCTGGAGACCTGGCGGGAGGCCCCCGACATCGTGCACGCGGCCATCGACGAGGTCGCCACCCTGCACCGGGCCAAGTCCGAGATCACTTATGTGCGCGGGGTGCCGCCGGTCGTCAACGACCGGGCGTCCACCGAACTGCTGCGCCGGGCCATGGTCGCCCGGCGCGGCACGAAGTCGGTGGAGACCACCCAGCAGAGCCTCGGCGGCGAGGACTTCTCCTGGTACCTGGAGCACGTGCCGGGCGCGCTGGCCCGGCTCGGCGTGCGCCGGCCCGGCGAGCACCGGGTCCGCGACCTGCACCAGGGCGACTTCGACGCCGACGAGCACGCGATCACGGTGGGTGTGGAGATGTTCACCGCCGCCGCCTTCCTGGACCCCACGACGACCGAGGACTGACCCGGGACAGCGGTGCGGAGGGGGGCCGTACGGCCGGTGCGGGGGAGGCCGCACGGCCGGCGGCGCGGGGGTGCCCGGACGGTCCCGGGGCCGTTCCCCCCTCCGGCGCAACACGGACGCGAGCCATGCGCACACGGTCGGCGACACGGGCGGTATACGACCGGGAGTCCGAGTTCGGGCGGTGTTTGCCTCGAATCTATAACGGCTTCGCGAGAGGGTTTTTTGCGACATCTACGCGCGTTACGATGCCGCGAAGCCGACGCCGAACGGGCGACTCGGCCGGAGCACTGACATGGTGCTCCCATCAAGCGCCGACATGGCGCTCAGGTCAGGTGAAGGAGCCTTCCCGTGCGCCGGGTAGCCAAGCTTTCTGCTGCGTGTATCGCGTCCGCAGCTCTCGCCGTGACTGCCACTGCCTGTGGCAGCACCTCCTCCGAGAAGGAGTCCTCCTCGTCGTCCGCCGGCGGCGGCAAGGGCGTCAAGGTCGGCCTCGCCTTCGACGTCGGCGGCCGTGGCGACCGTTCCTTCAACGACTCCGCCGCCCGCGGTGCCGACAAGGCGAAGACGGAGTTCGGCGGCGAGATCAAGGAGCTGACCGCCAAGACCTCGGACACCGAGGCCGACCGCGAGCAGCGCCTGTCGGACCTGGCGGAGGCCGGCTACAACCCGATCGTCGGCATCGGCTACGCCTACGCCGCCTCCATGACCAAGGTCGCCGCGAAGTACCCGAAGACCAGCTTCGGCATCGTCGACTCGGTGGTGGACGGCAAGAACGTCAACAGCATCACCTTCACCGAGGAGCAGGGCTCCTACCTGGCCGGTGTCGCCGCCGCGCTGAAGAGCAAGTCGAAGCACGTCGGCTTCATCGGCGGTGTCGATGTCCCGCTGATCAAGAAGTTCGAGGCGGGCTACGTCCAGGGCGTCAAGGACACCGACTCGAAGATCAAGGTCGACACGCAGTACCTGTCCCACGGCTCGGACACCTCCGGCTTCGCCAGCCCCGACAAGGGCAAGGAGGCCGCGCAGGGCATGCTGGACAACGGCGCCGACGTCGTCTACACGGCGGCCGGCTCCTCCGGCAACGGCGCCATCGAGGCCGTCGCCGGCAAGAAGGGCGCCTGGGCGATCGGCGTGGACTCGGACCAGTACAACGTCCCGGGTCTGGCCAAGTACAAGAACGCGATCCTGACCTCGATGGTCAAGAACGTGGACCTCGGCGTGTACGACTTCGTCAAGTCGGTCCGCGACGGCAAGCCGCTGAGCGGCACCCACACCTACGCGCTCGCCCAGGACGGCGTGAAGCTGTCCCCGAGCGGCGGCTTCATCGACGACATCCAGGCCAAGCTGGACGCGGCGAAGAAGAAGATCGTCGACGGCACCATCAAGGTCAAGACCACCCCGTGACCTGAGGGGTCCGACCGGACCCGGGCTCGGCGCGGGGGCCTTCCCGGCCCCTTCGCCGGGCCATAACAATGTGTCAACTCTACGCGTGTAGCGCGGAGTTGGCGCGCTAGCGTCGCCGACGCCCTGCCCCCTCCCCGCAGCCTCTTTCCCCGAGGAGAGTGCGCCATCAACGCGTCCAGCCCGCCCGCTGCCGTCGAACTGCGCGGCATCACCAAGCGTTTCCCCGGCGTCGTCGCCAACCGCGACATCGACATCACCGTACGCGCGGGCACCGTCCACGCCCTGTGCGGTGAGAACGGTGCCGGCAAGTCCACCCTGATGAAGATCCTCTACGGCATGCAGCAGCCGGACGAGGGCACCATCACGGTCAATGGCGAGCAGGTCGTCCTGCACAACCCCGGCGACGCCATCGCCCGCGGCATCGGCATGGTGCACCAGCACTTCATGCTCGCCGACAACCTCACCGTGCTGGAGAACGTCGTCCTCGGCGCGGAGAAGCTGTACGGCATCGGGGGCCGGGCCCGCGCCCGGATCAAGGAGATCTCGGACGCGTACAGCCTGAACGTCCGGCCCGACGTCCTCGTGGAGGAGCTGGGGGTCGCCGACCGCCAGCGCGTGGAGATCCTGAAGGTCCTCTACCGCGGCGCCCGCACCCTCATCCTCGACGAGCCGACCGCCGTGCTCGTGCCGCAGGAGGTCGACGCGCTCTTCGACAACCTGCGCGAGCTGAAGGCCGAGGGCCTCACCGTCATCTTCATCTCCCACAAGCTGGGCGAGGTGCTGTCGGTCGCCGACGAGATCACCGTCATCCGGCGCGGCACCACCGTCGGCACGGCCGACCCGCGCACCACCACCCCCAAGCAGCTCGCCGAGCTGATGGTCGGCAGCGAGCTGCCCACCCCGGACACCGAGGAGTCCACCGTCACGGACGTCCCCATGCTGACGCTGGACGGCCTGCACCTGACGCAGACCGGCCTCGACGGCATCGAGCGGGTCATCCTGGACGAGATCTCCTTCACCATCCACCAGGGCGAGGTCCTCGGCATCGCCGGCGTGGAGGGCAACGGCCAGTCCGAGCTGGTCGAGGCGATCATGGGCATGCGGCAGCCCGACGCCGGCGTCATCACGCTCGACGGCGCCGACATCTCGGCCGCCGCCACCCGCGACCGCCGCCGGGCCGGCATCGGCTACATCCCCGAGGACCGCCACCGCCACGGTCTGCTGCTCGAGGCGCCGCTGTGGGAGAACCGCGTCCTCGGCCACGTCAGCGAGAAGCCCAACTCGCGCGGCGCGCTGCTCGACATCAAGGCGGCCCGCGCCGACACCGAGCGGATCGTCGCGTCGTACGACGTCCGCACCCCCGGCATCGACGTGACCGCGGCCTCGCTGTCCGGCGGCAACCAGCAGAAGCTGATCGTCGGCCGCGAGATGAGCCACCACCCCAAGCTGCTCATCGCCGCCCACCCCACCCGCGGCGTGGACGTCGGCGCCCAGGCCGCCATCTGGGACTACATCCGCGAGGCCCGCCGCGAGGGCCTGGCCGTGCTGCTGATCTCCGCCGACCTCGACGAGCTGATCGGCCTCTCCGACACCCTGCGGGTGATGTACCGGGGCCGTCTGGTCGCCGACGCCGACCCCGCCACCATCACCCCCGAAGAGCTGGGCTCCGCCATGACGGGTGCGGCCACCGGCCACCTGGAGCACACAGAGGACGACGAGCGATGAACAAGCTGACCTCACGCATCGACAAGGAGCGGCTGGCCCTCGGCATCGCCGCGCCGCTGCTGGCGGTCGTCGCCGCGCTCGTCGTCACCGCCCTGGTGATCCTCGCGACCGGCAAGAACCCCGGCGCCGCGTTCAGCGACATGATGACCTACGGCTTCGCCAGCGACAGCCAGGTCTACATCCTGAACAAGGCCACGACGTACTACCTCGCGGGCATCGCGGTCGCCGTCGGCTTCCGGATGAACCTGTTCAACATCGGTGTCGACGGCCAGTACCGGCTCGCCGCGTTCATCGCCGCCGTCCTCGGCGGCGCGCTGGCCGTGCCCGGCTGGATCGCCATCCCGCTGATCATGATCTGCGCCATGGCGACCGGCGCCCTGTGGGCGGCCATCGCCGGTGTGCTGAAGGTGACCCGGGGCGTCAGCGAGGTCATCGCGACCATCATGCTGAACTCCATCGCCACCGCCGTCATCGGCTATCTGCTCCAGCCCGAGCGGCTCGGCGAACTCCAGCAGGGCGGCACCCTGGTCTCCACCGAGCCGCTGCCGTCGTCCTCCTTCTTCTTCAGCATCGACACCGGCCCGGCCGGCGTGCTGGACGGCTTCATCGTCGTCGCCGTGATCGTCGGCCTCGCCTACTGGTTCGTGCTCGGCCGCACCCGGTTCGGCTTCGACCTGCGCACCGTCGGCCAGTCCGAGAGCGCCGCCGCCGCGAGCGGTGTGTCGGTGAAGAAGATGGTCGCCACCAGCATGATCATCTCGGGTGCGGTGGCCGGTCTGATCGGCATGCCCACCCTGCTCAACGAGAGCCACCAGTACGACAACAGCTTCCCCACCGGGATCGGCTTCACCGGCATCGCCATCGCGCTGCTCGGCCGCAACAACCCGATCGGCATCGCGCTCGGCGCCCTGCTCTGGGGCTTCCTGGAGCGCACCACCAACCACCTGGAGTTCCAGGGCTACGACAAGGAGATCCTCGGCGTGATCCAGGGCGTCATCGTCCTGTGCGTCGTGATCGCCTACGAGGTCGTCCGACGCTACGGCCTCAAGCGCCAGCAGCAGCGGGTCGGCGCGGAACTCGCCGCCCAGGCCGCCGCCCCGACGAAGAAGCAGGAGGTGGCGTGATGACTGCCACGATGACCGACACGCCGCCGCCCGCGGCGCCCAAGGCGCCCGGCGCGCCCCAGCGCACGGGCCGCTCGCTCGGCCAGGTCCTCATGATCGTCGCCGGCGCCCTGCTGCTCCTCGCGGCCGTCCGGATGATCACCGACTCCCACCAGCTCGACTCCTCCGGCCAGGTCGCCGCCGCGCTCGGCCTCGCCGTGCCGATCGGCCTCGCCGGTCTCGCGGGCCTGTGGTCCGAGCGGGCCGGCGTGGTCAACATCGGCCTCGAAGGCATGATGATCCTCGGCACCTTCGGCGCCGGCTGGGTCGGCTGGCAGTCCAGCCCCTGGCTCGGCCTGCTGTGCGGCATCGGCTTCGGCGTCCTCGGCGGCCTGGTGCACGCCGTCGCCACCATCACCTTCGGCGTCGACCACATCGTCTCCGGTGTCGCCGTCAACCTGCTCGCGCTCGGCGCCACGCAGTACCTCGCCAAGCTGTTCTTCGCCGACGGCGACGCCGCCCAGGAGGGCGGCAACCCCAAGCAGTCCCCGCCCGCGGACTCGCTGCCCGACATCACCGTCCCCGGTCTGTCGGACGGCCTCGCCTCCATCGAGAAGCACCACTGGTTCCTGGTCTCCGACCTGGCCGGCATCGTCGGCGGCCTGGTCACCAACCTGTCCGTGATCACCATCGTGGCGGTGCTGCTGTTCGTCGGCAGCTGGTGGCTGCTGTGGCGCACCCCGTTCGGGCTGCGGCTGCGCTCCTGCGGCGAGAACCCGGTCGCCGCGGAGTCCCTCGGCGTCAACGTCTACCAGTACAAGTACGCGGCCGTCGCCGTCTCCGGCGGCCTGGCCGGCCTCGGCGGCGCGTTCCTCGCGCTGGTCACCTCGCACACCTATCTGGAGGGCCAGACCGCGGGCCGCGGCTACATCGGCCTCGCCGCCATGATCTTCGGCAACTGGCGGCCCGGCGGGCTGGCCATGGGCGCGGGCCTGTTCGGCTACTCCGACGCCCTCCAGCTGCGCAACGGCGGCGTCACCGTGCACGCGCTGCTGCTGCTCCTGGTCGTCCTGCTCGCGCTGCTGGCCGGCTGGAAGCTGTACAAGAAGGCCGTGGTCCAGGGTGTGGTCAGCGCGGTCACGGCCGCGCTGGTGCTGGTCTGGTACCTGCTCACCGACGAGGTCCCGAGCGACTTCGTGGGCGCCACCCCGTACGTCGTCACGCTGCTCGTGCTGTCGCTGTCCGCGCAGCGGCTGCGGATGCCCAAGGCGGACGGCATGCGCTACCGGAAGGGCCAGGGCAAGTGACCCGCGACGAGGGCGCCTTCGACTGGGAGCCGCTGCGCGCCCGGGCACGGGAGGCCATGGCCCACGCCTACGCCCCCTACTCGGGCTACCCGGTCGGGGTCGCGGCCCTGGTCGACGACGGCCGCACGGTCACCGGCTGCAACGTCGAGAACGCCTCCTACGGCCTCGGCCTGTGCGCCGAGTGCGGCCTGGTCTCCGAGCTCCAGCGCACCGGCGGCGGCCGGCTGACGCACTTCACCTGCGTCGACGGCGCCGGCGCCCTGCTGGTCCCGTGCGGCCGCTGCCGCCAGCTGCTCTACGAGTTCGGCGGCCCGGACCTGCTCCTGGACACCCCCGCGGGCGTGCTCCCGCTCTCCGAGATGCTGCCCCAGGCCTTCGGCCCGGACCATCTCACCCAGTAACGCCGTACGGCCCCCCTGCCCCCTGAGCAGGGGGGCCGCACACTTCGCACCTCCCGGAAGGAAGCCCCAGCCATGGCCATGGACGCCATCTCCGTCATCCGCACCAAGCGGGACCGCGGCGAGCTGACCGACCAGCAGATCGACTGGGTCATCGACGCGTACACCCGCGGTGAGGTCGCCGACGAGCAGATGTCCGCGCTCGCCATGGCGATCCTCCTGAACGGCATGAACCGCCGCGAGATCGCCCGCTGGACGGCGGCCATGATCGCCTCCGGCGAGCGCATGGACTTCTCCGCGCTGTCCCGCCCGACGGCCGACAAGCACTCCACGGGGGGCGTCGGCGACAAGATCACCCTGCCGCTGGCGCCCCTCGTGGCCGCGTGCGGTGCCGCCGTCCCCCAGCTCTCCGGCCGGGGCCTCGGCCACACCGGCGGCACCCTGGACAAGCTGGAGTCCATCCCCGGCTGGCGCGCCCTGCTCTCCAACGAGGAGATGCTGGACGTCCTCGACACCACCGGCGCGGTGATCTGCGCGGCGGGCGACGGCCTGGCCCCCGCGGACAAGAAGCTCTACGCGCTGCGTGACGTGACCGGCACGGTGGAGGCCATCCCGCTGATCGCCTCCTCGATCATGTCCAAGAAGATCGCCGAGGGCACCGGCTCGCTGGTGCTGGACGTGAAGGTCGGCTCGGGCGCCTTCATGAAGACGATCGAGGACGCCCGCGAACTGGCGTCCACGATGGTGGGCCTCGGCACCGACCACGGCGTGAAGACGGTCGCGCTGCTGACGGACATGGCCACCCCGCTCGGTCTCACCGCGGGCAACGCCCTGGAGGTCCGCGAGTCCGTGGAGGTGCTGGCGGGCGGCGGCCCCGCGGACGTGGTGGAGCTGACGCTCGCGCTGGCCCGCGAGATGCTGGACGCCGCCGGGCTGAAGGACGCCGACCCGGCGAAGGCGCTGGCCGACGGCTCGGCGATGGACGTCTGGCGCCGGATGATCGCGGCCCAGGGCGGCGACCCGGACGCCCCGCTGCCCACGTCGAGGGAACAGCACGTGGTGAAGGCCCCGTCCACCGGCGTACTGACCCGCCTCGACGCCTACGACATCGGCATCGCCGCCTGGCGCCTGGGCGCCGGACGCGCCCGCAAGGAGGACCCGGTGCAGGCGGCGGCGGGCGTGGAACTCCACGCCAAGCCGGGCGACCGGGTGACCGAGGGCCAGCCCCTGCTGACCCTGCACACCGACACCCCGGAACGCTTCGAGTACGCCCTCCAGGCCGTGGCCGGCTCCTACGACGTCGCGGCCCCGGGCACCGACTTCCAGACCACCCCGGTGGTCCTGGAACGCATCGCCTGAACCGCGGTTTCCCCGTGCGGGGGACGGGACCGGTGGACCTCCGCCGGTCCCGTCCGGCGTTCCGGAACCGGTGACGTCCCGAGGGGGGACCGCTCGGCGATGAGTTCCGGCCGCCCGGGCGGTCTATCCGCACGTGGATGACAAGACACCCGTCCTCGTGCTGACCGGTCCCGTCCGCCGGGACGACGTGGCGGGGTGGTGTGCCGCCGTGCGGGAAGCGCTCGCGGGCGGTGGGGGCGGGGTGGTCGTGTGCGACGTGGGCGGGTTCGGGCCGCCGGGGCTGGCGGCCGTCGACCTGCTCGCCCGGCTGGAGCTGACCGCCCGCCGGGCCGGCGGGCGGATACGGCTGCGGAACGCCGGTCCGGCGCTAGGCGCGCTGCTGGGTCTCGTCGGACTGCGCTTCCAGACGGAGGGGCAGGCCGAAGAGCGGGAACCAGCGCTGGGTGTCGAGGAAGCAGTGGAAACCGGTGATCCGCCCGGCTGAGATCTCCAGCACCTGCACCGCCCACGGCGTGAACCCGCCGTTCTCCTCGTCCGGCTTGTAGTGCGCGAACGCCGGCAGCCCGTTGGCCTGGACCGGCACCAGCCGGGACCCGGCGCAGGAGGCACCGATGGTCAGCATGAAGCCGGTGATGTCGGAGGTGCCGCGCAGCCACAGGTCGAACGGCGGCATCGTCATGACGGCGTCCTCGTGCAGCAGTGCCGTCAGCGCCGTCATGTCGTAGCCCTCGAACGCCTTGACGTACCGCTCCAGGAGCTTTCGCTGCTCCTCGTCCAGCGGGTCGGACACCGCCCCCTCGGCCCCCGTGTCCGCGCGCTCGGCGAGGGTGGCCCGGGCCCGCTGCAACGCGCTGTTGACCGACGCCACCGAGGTGTCCAGCAGCTCGGCCACCTCGCTCGCCTTCCACGCGAGCACCTCGCGCAGGATCAGCACCACCCGCTGCTTGGGCGGCAGTTGCTGGAGCGCCGCCATGAAGGCCAGCCGCACCGACTCCTTGGCGATCGCGGCCTCCGCCGGGTCCGCCACGGCCGGCAGCACCCGGGCGTCCGGCATCGGCTCCAGCCAGGTGTGGTCCGGGCGCGGCACGAGCGCCGCCTGCGCGAGCGGGGTCGACTCCGTCAGATCCATCGGCCGGGCCCGCTTGTTGCCCGCCGACAGCATGTCCAGGCACACGTTCGTCGCGATCCGGTACAGCCACGACCGGAGCGAGGAGCGGCCCTCGAACTTCTCGTGGCTCCGCCAGGCGCGTACCAGGGTGTCCTGGACCGCGTCCTCGGCCTCGAAGGAGGAGCCCAGCATCCGGTAGCAGTACCCCGTCAGCTCGGTCCGGTGCTTCTCCAGTGCGACATCGAGATCCGCCGTCGCCGTTCCGTTGCCCATCGTCCACCCACCCTGCGGCCGTCCCCGCGGCGCACCGTCGCGCCCCAGCACCTCGGAAGCTACCGCAGCCCACCGACAATGGCCGCCGGAGCCGGAAAATGCCGGGTGCGCGGGGGTCGCCCCCCGCGCCCGAGCGGCGCACGCCGTCCTCGCCCCGCGCACCGCACCGGGGTGGCCTGGCGGCCGTGCGCTCAGTGCGCGGGAGCCTGCGCCGGACGCACGACCGTCCGCCGCGCCGCCACGGAGCCGAGCACGGTGATCACCACCACGCCCAGCACCGCCAGCAGGCCGACGCCGACCGTGCCGGTCCAGCCGCCCGAGCGGAAGGCCAGCGCGCCGACCGTGCTGCCCACGCTGGAGCCGACGTAGTACGCGGACTGGTACAGCGCCGAGGCCTGGGCACGGCCGTGCGTGGCCGTCTTGCCGACCGCCGAGGAGGCCACCGCGTGCCCGGCGAAGAAGCCCGCCGTGATCAGCACCAGGCCCAGCAGGACCAGCGGCAGCAGCGCGGCCAGCGACAGCAGCAGGCCCGCCGCCGTCGTACCGCCCGCCAGGTACAGCGCGCCCCGGCGGCCGAACCGGCCCACCAGCCGGCCCGCGGCCGAGGCGGAGACCGTGCCCACCAGGTACACCAGGAAGATCGAGCCCACGATGCCCTGCGGCAGCCCGAACGGCGCCGCCGTCAGCCGGTAGCCGATCACCGTGTAGACACCGCCGAACACCGTCATGAACAGCGCGCCGATCGCGTACAGGCGGCGCAGCAGCGGATCGGCGAGGTGGCCGCGGACCGTGCCGAGCAGGACCCGGGGACGCAGCGAGCCCGGCGTGAAGTGGCGCGGCGCGGGCAGCAGCAGCCGGAACGCCACCGCGCAGGCGACCGCGAGGGCGCCGATGACGCCGACCGAGACCCGCCAGCCCCACTCCTGCGCGACCCAGCCGGTGATCACCCGGCCGCTCATACCGCCGACGCTGTTGCCCGCCACGAACAGCCCGATGGCGGTGACCAGCGCCTTCGGCCGGACCTCCTCGGCCAGATAGGCCGTCGCCGAGGCCGGCAGCCCCGCCAGCGCAGCGCCCTGCACGCCCCGCAGCACCACCAGCGCGCCGAGGGACGGCGCGAACGGCACCAGCAGTCCGACGGTGACGGCGACGGCCAGCGAGGCCGTCATCACCGTACGGCGCCCGAACCGCTCCGACAGGGCACTCATGGGCAGCACGAACAGGGCCAGCCCGCCGGTCGCCGCCGCCACCGTCCAGCTCGCCTCGCTCGCCGTGACGCCGAACTCCCCGGAGATCAGCGGCAGCAGGGCCTGGGTGGAGTACAGCAGGGCGAAGGTCGCGACCCCGGCGAGGAAGAGGGCGAGGCTCATCCGGCGGTAGCCGGGGCCGCCCGGAGTCATACGGGAGTCGGACCCGGTGACGTCGGAGCCGGAGGATCCTGGGACGGGAACGGACGGTACGGCGCCCACGCTGGTGGACGCCCCGGTACTGGCGGGAGACATACCCCGACCGTAGGGACCGTCCGGCTCATGCGTCCAATGCATGGAACGGCCATAATCGTTCCCATGGCGCATCAGCACAGTTCACAGCTCCGGCTGTCACCGTTCGGTGACACAGAAGACATGGCGCTGTCGCTCGCGCCCCGCCTCGCCTACTTCGCCGGGGTGGCCCGCACGGAGCATGTCACCCGGGCCGCGCAGGAGATGAACGTCCCCCAGTCCACGCTCTCGCGCGCGATGGCCCGCCTGGAACGGGACCTGGGCGTCGACCTGTTCGCCCGGCACGGCCGCACGGTCTCCCTGACCACCGCCGGCCGCACCTTCCTCGCCTTCGCCGAGCGGGCCCTCGCCGAGATCGAACGGGCCGCCGAGGAGGTCCGCGCGGACGCCGACCCGGCCACCGGCAAGGTCGCCTTCGGCTTCCTGCACACCATGGGCGCCGAGACCGTGCCCGGCCTGCTGCACGCCTTCCGCGCCGACCATCCGCGTATCCGCTTCAGCCTGGTGCAGAACTACGGCGAGGCGATGCTGGAGCGGCTGCGCGCCGGCGAGCTGGACCTCTGCCTCACCTCTCCGGTGCCCGACGCCCCCGATCTGGTCGCCCGCCGCCTGGACGAGCAGAAGCTGCGCCTGGTCGTCCCCGCGGACCACCGGCTGGCCGCCCGCCGCCGCATCCGCCTGGCCGAGGCGGCCGAGGAAACCTTCGTCACCCTGGAGCCCGGTTACGGCCTGCGCCGCATCACCGACGACCTCTGCCGCCAGGCGGGCTTCCGGCCGAGGGTCGCCTTCGAGGGCGAGGAGGCCGAGACCCTGCGGGGCCTGGTGGCGGCCGGCCTCGGCGTGGCCCTCCTGCCCCCGCCGACGGTCCCCCGCCCGGGCGTCGTGGAACTGACGGTCACGGCCCCGCGGGCGGCCCGCGAGATCGGCGTGGCCTGGCTGGCCGACCGCCCCGACACCCCGCCGGTGGCGGCGTTCAAGAAGTTCCTGCTGTCCAGACGCGGCAACCTCCTTCCCTGAGCGGCGCCCCCGTCCTACCGCCGCAACGACCGCCCGAACCCCGCCGCCAGCGGCATCCGCAGGCCGATCGGCGGGGGTGCGGCCAGGGCGTCCTGCACCGGACGGGAGACGGGGTGGCCGAAGAGGGCGCCCAGGACGAAGTCCGCCGTCAGGGCGAGGACTTCGGAGCGGTGGCCGTGCAGGCCGTGGCCGTCGGAGTGCACCTCGAAGCGGCACACCTCGCGGTTCGCCTTCTTCGCCCGCTCCGCGTAACGGAAGGACAGTTCGGGGTCGGTGCGTTCGTCGTTCGTGCCGTGGACGATCAGCACCCGGCTGCCGGCCAGCTGTTTGACCGGCTCGGCCGGGGCGGCCACGTCGTCCTCCGGGAGCCAGGGGGCCAGCGCCACCACGGAGTCGACGGCCTCGTGACCGCCGGCGCGCAGCGCCGCCCGGCCGCCCATGTCGACGCCCACCAGGCACACGGGGACATCGCCGTAGCGGCGTACGGCCTCGTCGGCGGCCCACTCGGCATCCGCCGCCAGCCGCGCCTCGCCGCCGTTCCAGCCGCGGTAGCGGTAGTGGACGCGGTGGACGGCCAGCCCCTCGGCGCGACCGGCGCGGGCGAGGGCGCGGCCCAGGGAGCGGATCAGGGGGAGGGGGTGCACGGGGGAGGGCCGGCGGTCGGAGACCTCCTCACCGCCGGGGAGCAGCAGCACCGCTCCGCACACCGGAGTCGGCGCCGGGCCGACCGCCTTTCCCAGCCTGGCCGTTCGCACCGGCGTCGCTTGCTGTCCCATGACAGAACAGTGTCAGAAGGGGCGGTATACGAAACCCGTACGGCGGGTCACCGTTGCGTATCGACGGAAAAGCATCGGAAACAGCGCCGGACCCGGACCGAGGGGCCTTCGTCAATGCGATGAAATCGGCGTTCATTCCTTTCGATGAACGTCCCGGGATGATCAACGATGTCGTCGGGCCCGGATATGCCGAGCCGAAATCCGAATGGCTGTTCCGGCAGTCGGTGTCCACCAGCGGTTCCGGCGGTCCGGGCGTCCGGTCGCCGTAGGCCGGTCGGTGTGGAAAGCGGATGTGATGTCACTCGGCGTCCGCATTTCGGTGTTTGCGGGGAGTGGTGTGTGATGTTTACGGTCGTGGATCGCTCGGATCGTTCGTGATCTCCCGTCTCCGCACACAAGGACGCATGCACCATGAAGCAGTCTGCTGCCAAGACCCTCGGTGTCGCCGCCCTGGGCGCCGCCGTCGCCGTCGTCAGCGCGGGCGCGGCCAACGCGGCCCCGGCCGCCCCGGACGCCGCCCACACCCTGGACACCGTCACGAAGCTGCTGCCGCCCGAGCGGGTCGTGGGCGCGCTGCCCGACAGCGGAGCGGTGAAGACGCTCAAGCCGCTGGGCAAGCGTGGTGTCGCCGCCGTGGCGCCGGTCGTCCGCAAGGGCGCGGCCGTCGCGCAGCCCGTCGCCGAGCGCACCGTCGCCGAGGGCCCGACCAAGCCGGTCGCCGGGCTGCTCGGCGGACTGCCGCTGAAGGGCCTGCCCACGAAGGGCACGCCGGTCAAGGGACTCCCGCTCGGCTGACCCCCGCCGCACCGGGACACGCGGGGCGCTCCGGCCCGTCCGGACGCGCCCCCTGTGGCGCACTCGCCTTTGCCGCGACGCTCACCAGGCGGTGCGGACCTTGTCCTCGGACGGCAGCAGCAGCCACAGCGCGATGTACAGCAGGAACTGCGGGCCCGGCAGCAGGCAGGACACCAGGAAGATCACCCGCATCGTCGTGGCCGAAGTGCCGAAGCGCCGGGCCAGTCCGGCGCAGACTCCGCCGATCACGCGGCCTTGGGTGGGGCGGGAAAGGGCGGCCATGTCGGCTCCTCCGTGGTCGTCGGCTCGCTTCCGAGCCGGTGGCGGGGGCCCCGCGGGCCCCTCAACTGCCATCAACGGTAGGCGGACGAAGAGGACGAAGCATCACTCTAAGGTGCGATCCCGACCCTGGGAATCGTCGGGGTACGGCCCTGAGACAGCTCCTCCGCGATGCTGACCGCCGGCCCGGCCGCCGCACCCGGCTCCCGCGCCGTCCGCCGCCGCAGCCAGGACCGTCCGGCCGGTACGACGGCCAGGTGGGCCAGCACGACCCCCGCCGTGTTCAGCAGCACCGAGTCGACGTCCACCACCCGGCCCGGCACACCGGTCTGCAACAGGGCGATGCCGAGCGAGATCAGCGCGCCGGCCGCGGACGTCCGCAGCAGCGAGGCGAGCGGGGAGACGGTCGGCCTGCCGTGCGCCGCCGGCAGCAGCACGCCCAGCGGGGCGAGCAGCGCCAGACCCTCGCCGAGCGGCCGGGCGGCACCCGGCCAGCCCAGCGCCAGATCGGCCCTGATGCCGGCCAGCGGGCGCAGATTCGGGGGCATCACCCAGGGGACGTCCAGGGGGCGCAGCATCAGCCAGGCGACGAGGGCGAGGTGCGTGGCGAGGAGGACACCCCCCGTCACACGGATGCGGATCGCGGCGCTGCCGCCGATGGAGCCTTGACGCTGCACGCCCCCCTAGACGCGGGCACGGGGCAGAACGGTTCCGCGGTGAAAACGTTTCGGCACGGGCACGCCGGCGTTCCGTCAGGGGCGCGCAGGGGGGCGCCCGCGCCGGGGAACCCCCATAGGAGTGGCCGTACGCCCCCGTTATGTTTTCTGCGGTCCTGCAAGAGGGCCGCTGGCCTCCGGGCCCGGCATGACTGTTCCCCCCTGTCGAAGAGATGACCTGGGGGG
>NZ_JBVHXT010000062.1:27997-35978 GCF_055569255.1 Streptomyces sp. NPDC029296 | reverse complement strand
TCGGCCCCCCCCCCCCCTCCTCTCCCCCACCCCCCCCCCCCCCCCCCCCCCCCGAACCCCCCCCCCCCCCCCCCCCCCCCCCCCCCCCCCCCCCACCCCCCCCCCCACGACCGCGTACGAGTACGTGCCAGAGGGTGGGTGCGACGACGGCAGCCGACGTGCCGAGCCGGCCTGCCCCCTCCGCGCGCCCGCGCCGGGACGAACCGGGGACGGCGGGCGGCCATCGGGCGACCCGGACCCAGCCGCGCGCCCGGGGCTCCTCGCAGTTCGTCCGGACACCGTGTTCCTCTCGTGCGACGGCCGCGGGGCGTCCCCCTCGGCCGGCCCACCACGAGCTCGCGGCGAAACGCACCCTCGGCCCTCCGGACATGGCGCCGCCCGCATGCCCCGCGCCTTCTCCGCGCGCCTGCCGCACGCCGGGGAGACGCGGCAGCGGAACACGTCGACCCCCACCCCGGAGGGCCGGTACACCATCAAGAACGTCGCCCTCGCCGGGTCCCGCCCCGGAGGTCACGCGGGCACTTCCGTCACGGTCCCTCGCCAGTCCCCGGCGACAACGCCGCCCAGCCGGCCGACCCACCGGTCGCCGCATCGAGATGAGGCCCCATGAACCGACACGCAACCAGCGCCCGCGCGGTCGCCGTGGCCCTGCTCGCCACCGGCCTCGCCGCCGCCCCGGCAGCCGCCGCTCCCGGTGCCACCGGGGCGAAGGCCCGTGTCGGCGCCGACTGGGCGACCCAGTCGATCGCCTTCACCGCCGCCGCGGGGCAGGCCAACGACCTCCACGTGATCCCCATGGACCTCGGCGCCGGGGTCCGGCGGGTCGGCTTCCGCGACGCGGTGCCGCTCGAACCCGGCGACCACTGTGCGTACCTCGAGCCCGGGGACGACACCTTCGTGGTCTGCGAACTGCCCACCGACAGCCCCCGGCCGGACAGGATCGATGTCTTCCTCGGCGACCAGGACGACACGATCGTCACCAGCGACCCCGCGGTCGGCACCGTGCGCGGCGGCTCCGGCGACGACGAACTGCACGCGCACACCGCGCACACGGTGCGGGGCGACGCGGGGGACGACATGGTCATGGGGCGCGTGGTCCTGGACGGCGGCGACGGCATGGACCACTTGATGGGCGACGACAGCGGCCAGCGGTTGTGGGGCGGCCGGGGCGACGACATGATCGAGGCGTACGGCGGTGCGGACACCGTGTACGCCGGCCCGGGCGACGACCACGCCATGGGCGGGGACGGCCGCGACATCGTCCTCGGCGGCCCCGGCGACGACGCGCTGTACGGCGAGGACGGCGACGACCTGGTCAGCGGCGGCCCCGGAAAGGACACCGTCGAAGGCGGCCCGGGCCGCGACGTCGTCCTCCGGTAGGCACTTCCCCCTCTGTCGCGCGACCGTGACCGCGCGGGCCGGCGTCGGCGACCCGGCAGACCCGGAGGCCACCCCCCACCGCGCGCTCGCCACCCTGCCCGCCTTCCCACCGCCACGACCGGACGTCCACCACCCCCCGCCTCGTCAACCACCAAGGGTGGATACCCCCGTACACCCGCGTCATCGGCCACGCCGGCAACGAATCACTCCGGCTTCCCGGTGTCCGAACCGATGACGCGTGCTCGCGCAGGGCACGGCCGCCGGCCCGTCCGAAGACTCCCGCGATCGCGGACGCCGGATTCACCACCCGGTGCGCGCGGGAAACGGCCTGCGAAGTGCCGTAGGCCGTCAACGCCGATGCGAAATCCCGCCGGTGCGGATTTTGTCGTTGATCGACAGGGTGAGCGGCCGGATCAATGGGGCGCATGCGTACCGTTTGACCGCCCTGGGTGTTCCGCGAGGCGCCGCATTACCGCCCGCCGGCCCTGAGGGCCTGCCCGGCCATGCGCCGCAGGTGCAATCCGGCCAGTCCCGTCGACGCCGACATGCTTGGCGCCAGACTCCGCCGGGACAACTCACTCGGCGAAGGAAGGGTTGGCTCCGGGAAGAGCTGTCGGCGGCGGCACCGGCCGTACGCCCGGCGAGGGATGAGCCCGTGACCGGAATCAATCGCGCGGTTCCCGCCGATGTCCGGCGGCCGTTCGAGGCGGCGGGCGGGCATGCCGCCGATGTGTGCCAGAGCCGGGACGACCTCGGCGCCGACGAAGAAATGGCCGGTGGTTCCCGGGCCGCGCACATGCGGTGCTCATGAGGCGACAGCGGTGACCGGCCGGCATTTAGGCGACATAGCCCCTTTTGTTAAGTGGGCCGTTTCTCGTCAACCCCCGCCGGATCCACAGGCTCCGATTCCTTGTCAAGAGGTAGGTTCGGCCAGAGTATCCAAACCCTTGACGATCACATGTAACTAAGATCACATTTATCTACGGCGAGGTCCGGACAGACATCAATCATGTAACGATGTAGTGCGACTTCGGGCCACGTTGGACTGGTGGATTCGGCCATCTACACAATGGAGCCATTGTGTCCGAAAAGAAGAACCAGTATCCCTCGCCAAAACATTCGGAATTCGGCACGACGCTGGTGGACTTGTTCTCCAGGGCAGCTCTGGAAATGCCCGACCGCACGGCTCTCCATATCGACGACGAAAAGTTCTCGTACGGCCTCCTCCATTCCTGGGCCGAGGGTCTCGCGGATCTTCTTCACGACGCCGGCGTCCGGAAGGGCGATCGTGTCGCACTGCGCATGCCGCCGGGTGCGAACGCGATCGCCGCCATGCTGGGAATCCTCCACGCCGGCGCCGCCTACGTTCCGCTCGACATTCGCAACCCACCCGCTCGCAACGCTTTTATCGTCACCGACAGCCAGGTGGTCGCGCTGGTGGGAGACCCCGGGGACATTCCCGAATACACGGGGCCGCTCATCACCGAGGAGAACGTGGCAGCGCTGCGGGACCGCGAAGCGATCAAGGACGCCGGGCCCGAGCGTCCCGGGCCGCAGGACGTCGCCTACATCATCTACACCTCCGGCACCACGGGACGCCCCAAAGGGGTCCCCGTCCGGCACGGCAATGTCACCGCTCTCTTCGAGGCCTCCTCCCGCCTGTTCTCCTTCTCCGCCGACGACCGTTGGCTGCTCTTCCACTCCATGGCCTTCGACTTCTCGGTCTGGGAGATCTGGGGTGCGCTGAGCACCGGCGCGGAGCTGGTCGTCCTGCCGTACTGGACAGCCCGCACCCCCGTCGAGACCGCCCGAGTCGTACGCGACCGGGGGATCACGGTGCTGAACCAGACGCCGACCGCCTTCGGCGCGCTGACGACAGCCGTCCTGGGCGAGGGCATCGACCTGCCGGAACTGCGCTACGTCGTCTTCGGCGGCGAGAAGCTCACGCCCGCCGTGGTACGCCCCTGGGCCAAGCGTTTCGGCCTGGATCGGCCGCACCTGATCAATATGTACGGCATCACCGAGACCACGGTGCACGCCACGTTCCACCGGCTGACCGAGGACGACCTGGCAGCGGAGGACTCGGTCATCGGCCGGCCGCTGCCCGGCTTCTCCCACCGGATCGTCACCGACGACGGTCGGGACGCCGCACCGGGCGAGCCGGGTGAACTGTGGCTGGCCGGTCCGCAGGTGAGCGAGGGGTATCTCAACCGGCCCGAACTCACCGCCGAACGCTTCACCACCGGTCCCGCGCAGGACGGCGGTGCGCCGCCGCCGCGCTACTACCACTCCGGTGACCTGGTCAGCCGGCGAGCCGGGGGCGACCTGGTCTACCAGGGCCGAGCCGACCTGCAAGTGAAACTCCGAGGCCATCGCATCGAACTCAGCGATGTCGAGGCCGCGGTGCGTACGCACCCCGCGGTGGTCGACGCGGTGGTGTGGGTGCACGAGTTCGCACCGGGCGACAGCCGCCTGGTGTGCGCCTACACAGCACAGGCCTCCGAGGAGGGCACGGGACCCGACGCCCGTGCGCTGCGCGCCCATGTGAAGACAGTCCTGCCGTCGTACATGCAGCCCTCGCAGTATCTGGCGCTGCCCGAGCTGCCGCGCACGATCAACGGAAAGGCCGACCGGGCCTCCGTGGCCCGAGCCTTCGACGAAAGGAGATGACGAGATGTCGGAAACCCTGAGCCACAGTCCGAAGGCGGGGAGCACCGAGGAGGTGCAGCGGCTGACCCTGGAGTGGGTCGCCGAACTGCTGGAAGATCCCGAGGTGCGTCCGGAGGACAACTTCCTGGACCTCGGCGGGCACTCCATGCTCGCCCTGCAGCTGAGCCAGCGGGCGAAGGACAAGTTCGGCGCCGAATACGACATCAAGGTGCTCTTCGAGTCGAGCATCGCGGAGGCCGGCGCCGACCTCGCCGCCCGCACGGTCACCAGCTGAATCGTTTCCTCACAACTCCGACGCAGCAACGCTCGCACGGCGTACCGGCCACATCGAAGGGTGAGAACGCATGAGCACCAGTGAGCAGACGGACTTCCGACTCGGAGCCGAAGAACTCGAGAAGTTCGAGCGCGACGGCTTCATCGGCCCCATCAAGATCTACGAGCCGGAGGAAATGGAGGAGCGGTGGAACACCATCCGGCGCCAGCTGCCGGACCGCTCCCGCGCCATCTACCCCGATGACGCGCTCGGCGCTGTCACCAACATCTCCAACTACGACCGCCACCTCGACGTCGACCTGCTCTCCGAGCACATCATGAGGGAGGAGATCGTCGACCGCGTGGTCTCCATCCTGGGGCCGGACGTCCTGTGCTGGCGCACGGAGTTCTTCCCCAAGTACCCGGGTGACGAGGGGACCGACTGGCACCAGGCGGCGACGTTCGCCAACGCCAGCAAGAAGCCGCAGATCATGTGGCCGTCCGAGGAAGGCCGGCCCGCTTTCGGCGGCACCATCACCGTGTGGACCGCTTTCACCGACTCGACGCTGGAGAACGGCTGCCTCCAGCTCATGCCCGGCACCCACAAGCACATGAACTACGACGAGTCGCTGGCCATGGACTACGACCCCAACGCCATCAACAGCCGTGAGAAGGACGGCGTCAAGCGTGGCTTCTTCGGCTACGACTACCGTCAGCTGCAGAAGGACCCGAACTGGAAGCCCGATGAATCACAGGCATTCCCGCTGGTGATGAAGAAGGGCGAGTGCGTGATCTTCTGGTCGACCCTGATGCACGCCTCGCTGCCCCACACCGGCAGCAACAAGGACTACCGCATGGGCTTCGCCGCCCGTTACGTGCCCACCCAGGTGCACGTCTACCCGGGGACGGAGACCGTGGCGGAGTACGGCGGCGGTATCCCGCTGGACAAGTACGGCGCCGTCGTCGTCGCCGGTGAGGACAAGTACGGCATCAACCGCATCGCCAAGGAAAGCCAGACGGGTTACGTCTTCTCTCCGCGGCGCTTCTGAGGGTCTGTGATATTGCTGGGGCGGGCCCGCCGGACGGGCCGCCCCAGCACACCATCAACTGACTTCCCCGGAGACTTCGTTGCAGCGCCACATCTACCTCAAGGACACGTACCGGTTCACCGTCACCACGCGTGTGGTCGATGCGGGAAGCGGTGAGCTCGGGTACTGGCTCACCTTGCAGGACAACATCTTCCACCCGCAGGGCGGCGGTCAGCCGAGCGACGTGGGAACGGTCGACGAGACTGCGGCGCGTCCCTTCAAGGCGCCCGGGACGGACGAGCACGTCGTACGCCTCTCGTGCGAGCGGCCCTTCACGATCGGCGACGAGGTCACCAGTGCCATCGACCCCGAGGCACGCCGCCGCCACGCGGCCCTCCACACCTGCGGTCACGTCGTGGACGGGTTCGTGCGGCAGCTCGGCTTCCGCCACCGGGTGAGCAACCACTTCCCCGGGCAGGCGCGCATCGAGTTCGACGCCGGCGAGGGGGACAAGCCCGACCTCCAGCAGCTGGCGGCGACGGTGGAGGAACGCACCCGGCAGGCCATCGAGGCCGATCGCAAGGTGTACGCGACCGAGCAGGGCGACCGGCGCATCATCGGCATCGACGGCCTGCAGGAGGACCCGTGCGGCGGCACCCACGTCGGCTCGCTCGGACAGCTCACCGGCTTCTCACTGCGTTCGGTCAAGATCAAGGGCGGCGTCCTGAAGGTGGGGTACGTCGTTGAGCACGTCTGACCGTGCCGCGAAGAGCGTCGCCGAGGCGGGAGCCCTCGAGGAAGCCGTCCCCGCCGGCCCGGCCCCGGCGGCACCCGGCGCGCGCCCGGCCAGGACCTGGCTCAGCGACATCGGCGTGCTGGGCGTGGCGATCGTGTGGGGCTCCACCTACGTGGCGATGCAGTGGTCGGGGCAGTTCATCTCCGTCCCGGCCTTCCTGTTCTTACGCTTCGCGATGGGCGCCTTGGTCATCACGGTCCTGTCCTTGCGCGTATGGCGTGGGGTCACCCGCGAGGAAGTGTCGCTGGGCGTCCTGTTCGGGTGCCTGCTCTTCGGCATCCTGTCCCTGGAGACCCTGGGCGTCCGCTACACCTTGGCATCCAACGCCGGCTTCCTGATCTCCTTGTCGGTGATGCTGGTCCCGCTGATCGAGCGGGTCTTCCTGCGGGTGCGGGTCGCCCGGAGCATCTACCCGCTCACGCTGCTGTCCCTCGCGGGGTGCGCGCTGCTCACCCTGGACCAGGGGTTCTCGGTACGGAGCGGTGACCTGATCATCCTGGCGGCCGCCGTCATCCGGGCCGCGCAGATCGTGCTCTTCGGTTCCCGGTCCAAGGGCCGCGAGGTGTCACTGATCCGGGTAACCGGTATCGAGCTGTGGGTGGTCGCGCTCGGCGGGCTGCTGCTGTCGCTCGTCCAGCCGGAGCGGTCCTGGCACGAGATGACCCATCTGCCGGGCGACGCATGGCTGGTCATCGCGTACCTGGGCGTGGCCGGCACGGCGTTCGCGTTCCTCACCCAACTGCACGCCGCGCGCGTGTCGAGCCCCACTCGGGTGGGCCTGGTCCTGTCCACCGAGCCGTTCTTCGCCGCGGTCTTCGCGGTCGTATTGCTCAGCGAACACCTCGGTCCGGCCCAATTGGCCGGAGGAGCGCTGGTGCTGCTGTCGGCCTATCTGGGACGTTGGGTCGATGCCCGGCGGCGCTCATCCCCACCCGCATCGGAGGTCACGGAGTGAGTCGCTACCCGCTGGTCATGCTCCACCATTCGGGCGGGACCGCCCGCGTCTTCGACGGGCTCGTCCGATCGCTCCCGGCCTGGATGGAGCCGGTCCCGCTGGAACTGCCGGGCCGGGGCCGCCGCTGGCGGGAGGAACCGGTCCACACCGCCGAGGACGCGGTGAGCGACCTCGTCGAGCGGCTGGCGGACGCCGGTGTGACGGGAGAGTTCGCGGTCTTCGGTCACAGCATGGGCGCCTATCTCGGTCTGTCGCTGGCCGCGAGACTGGAACAGACCCCGGGACGGACACGCTGCTCGGTCCTGTTCGCCTCCGCGAACCTCGGTCCCCTGCGCGCACGGCCGCTCTTCGAAGGCGATCCGCTCGATGCCGACGACGAGGAGGTCCTGCGCGTCGCGGCCCGCTTCGGGGGGCCGGAACCGCAGATCCTGGAGAACGCGCAGCTGCGTGAGCACGCGGTGCGACTCCTCAGGGCGGACTTCGCCGTGTGTGATTCCTTCGTGCGTACCATGCGGCGTACGACGACGGAGAGCCATCTGGTGGTGTGCTGCGGGGCGGACGACCTCTTCTCCGACGAGCAGTTGGACGCATGGCGGCTGAGTTCCGCGGCGGACACGGAGATCGTGCGTTTCCCCGGCGACCACTTCTACGTCGCCGACCAGGCGGAGGCGGTGGCCCGGGCCGTCGCCGCGCGGCTGCCGGACGCATCGGCCGGGCCGGTCGCCGCCCCGGCGGCGGGCGGGGAAGTCTCCTCCCGCTGAGGAAAGGGACTCCGGGCCGGGGGGGGGGGGGGGGGGGGGGGGGGGGGGGGGGGGGGGGGGGGTGGTTTGGGGGGGGGGGGGGGGGGGGGGGGGGGGGGGGGGGGGGGGGGGGGGGGGGATGGGGGTGGGGGGGGGGGGG
>NZ_JBVHXT010000062.1:0-27988 GCF_055569255.1 Streptomyces sp. NPDC029296 | reverse complement strand
CCCTCTCTCTTCCCCCATCCCGGGTGCGGAGCCGCCCCCCCCCCCCCCAGAACACCCCCCCCCCCCCCCCCCACCCCCCGCCCCCCCCCCCCCCCCCCCCCCCCGCGCCGGTTCTCCGCAGGACGCGGAGCGGCACCAGAAGCCCTGGAACGCCATGGCCCACCGGGATCCCGGACAAGCTCATCGGCTTCACGCTCATCAACTGCGCCTGCACCGCCTACGCCGCCGTCCTCGTCTGTCTCACGCCCCTTCCCCCGGCACGTGCCCGGCCGTTCCTCGCGGTGTCGGCCGCACTGGAGGTCGCCTCGCAGATGTTCCTGCTGCGCGCCTACCAGCTGGGGGACTTCGGCCAGATGTGTCCGCTGGCCCGCGGAGCCGCTCCGCTGCTCGTGGCCATCGTCTCGGTCACCGTGCTCGGCGGCACGCTCACCCCGCTCCAGGGCACGGGCGTCCCGCTGGTCTCCGGCGGCCTCGCCGTACTGGCCCTGGCGTCCGGCCGCCCGGGCCGCGCCCCCCTGCCTGCCGTGGGGGCCGCGATCGGAACGGGCGTGATCATCGCCGCGTACACCCTCGTCGACAGCGAGGGGGGTCCGCCGGGCCGACGACGTGCTGTCGTACGTCGCCTGGCTCTTCTTGTGCCAGGGCCCGGTTCTGCCACTGATCGCGCTGGCCCGGCGCCGCGGGGCGCTGCTCGCCCAGGTACGCCCGGTCCTCGGTACCGGCCTGACCGGCGGGGTGCTGTCCATGGCCACGTACGGGCCGGTCATCCGGGCCCAGGCCCACGGCGACGTGACCGCCGTCACCGCCTTGCGCGAGACCGGCATTCTCGTGGCGGCCGTCCTCGCCACGCTGTTCCTGCGCGAGCCCTTCGACCGTGTGCGGCTGGGGGCAGGGGCGGTGATGCCGGCCGGTATCGGCCTCATGCGCCAGTGACCGGCTGACGGCAGGCCGGCCCCGACGCCTTCAAGGTCTGCGGGGCGGGGGTACGGCGCGCAGCAGCTCCCACAGAGGGCGTGAGCCCGATGCCCACTCTGCGAGGGTGCGTCGGTCGACGACGTGGAGGCGCTGCTGCCTGGCGAAGTCCACGGCGGGTGCGGTGACCCGCCCGTTGGTCACGATGACCGCGACGTCGGCGCCGTGGACCTGGCGGGCCGTGCCGTTGAGCACCTGGAGGTCCGGCGTGCCCACCGCGGAGCCGGCGAGGCCGTTGCGGCGGTGCTTGCACTGGATCACCCAGCGCCTGCCGTAGGGGTCGGTGGCCTTCACGTCGGCGCCCAGATCACCGCCGCCCCCGACGCGCACCGCGTCCCGGCAGCCGTCGCGGCGCATGAGGTCCCGCACCGCGTACTCGAACCGGCTGTGATGCAGGGCGTCCAGCTGGGCGAGTCCGTAGCGCAGGGCCCGCGCGCGGGCCGCGTCCCACCGCGTCCGCTGCCGCCTGTGGTGGACCCAGCCGCCTCCGGCGAGCACCGCGAGTACGCCGAGGGCGATCAGGACCCACCAGTGGGCGAGCAACCAGTCGACGACGGCCACCACCAGTGCGACGGCCAGGGCCGCGGCCACCACCAGGCCGGTCGACCGGTCCTGCGTGTGCCGACGCCGTCCGGCCGGCCCGCGGGAGCGCCGCCGGGCCGGTGGGCGCCTGGTCGCCGCCCCCCGGCCCCTGCGTGTACGGGGGCTCACCGGCCGGCCCGCGTGACGCCGCTCGCCAGGTGCCCCAGCGCGTTCGCGATCCCCTGGCCCGCCGGAGCCGGGGCGATCAGGATGCCCGGCGCCGGGACGACGGCGACGGTCGTCTTCTCGTCGGAGCGGCTGCGGCTGCGAGCCTGCGTGCGGCGCCGCCACCGGAAGAACACGATGACGGCGAGCAGCACCGCCACGTCGATGGTCCGCAAGCCCACACCTCCCCACCGACCGGGCCTCACAACAGCGGGACGGCAGGACGCCGCCCCGGCGTTCTTGTGTAGCGGCGTCCCAGTGATGTTCGCGGCCGGTTGCCGACGAATGGCACGAAGCGATCGGAGCTGGCCGAATACCACGCGATGGATCAGCCGGTGTCGCGCACCGCCCGGAAGCCGGAACCGCGCCTCGCCGACAGCCGATCCGGCCGAGGCGGCCCCACGCGGAGTACCGCGGGGGATGCCGGCGCCGGCCGGTTCCCGGCAGGCCGGGTGCCGAGGCGGGTCCCGTCGTCGCAGCACGGGTCCGCGCATGTCCACCACTGGACCAGGCCGCGCCCGGGGACCAGCCCGGCGGGTCGCGCGCCGACGCCTGGCCGTCGGCCTCCCCCGGGCGGAGGGCCGGCGGCCGCCTCCGGCTTCGCCGTGCCCTCACGGACTCCGGTGGGCGCGTCCGGGTCGCCGGATGACGCGGGTCGTCATCCGGGGGCAGCGGTCGGCTACGGCAGGTCCGCGGCGGGGACGTTGGCAACGAGTGAGCGGAACGTCTCGGCGGGATCACCGTCCAGTGCCGGGAGGCTGCCGCTGAGCTGCAGGGTGGCGAAGCCGTGGGCGAGCGACCAGGCGGCCAGTCCGGCGCGCCGGGCGTCGGGACGTCCGGCGGCGGGAAGGGTCTCGACCCCCGAGCGCAGTGCGCGGGAGGCGCGTTCCCTGGCTGCGACGAGCTCCGGGTCGTCGCCGTGCAGGAGTTGGGGACGGAACATCACCTCGAAGTGGGCTGGGTGGCCGAGGGCGAACTCGACGTACCGCACCCCCATCTCCCGCAACCGGTGCGCGGTGCCGGCCGGCACCGCGGCCAGTGCCGTGGCCAGCAGATCGAACCCCTCCGTGGCGATCGCGGTCAGCAGCCCGGCCTTGTCCTTGAAGTGGTGGGCGGGGGCGGCGTGCGACACCTCGGCACGGCGTGCGAGGTCACGAAGGCTGATCGCGGCGACGCCGTCGCTGCGGATGACCTGCAGCGCGGCGGAGAGGACGGCCCGGCGCAGGTCTCCGTGATGGTAAGTGGGTCTTGCGTCCATGGGCGGCAGACTACTCCACATCTAGTCGTTGACAAGATGACGGCGGCGACACAATCTAGTCGCCGTCAAGTTCCCCTTGATGCCCGACGTGACAGCGAAGGAAGCGACATGGCGCACAGCCTCGGCACGGTCCGGCAGATGTGGCAGCTGCTGGAGCCGGTACACGCCACCCTCTACTACGCGCCGGAGGCATTCGAGGAGGCCGCGGCCCTCGGCTACGCCACCGACGAACGCTGGCCCAGCTACTTCGCCTACCGCGTCGCGCCGCTCGGTCCCGTCGGCCCGCCCTTGGTGAACGCCCTCTTCTACAGCCTCAGCCCGCGGATGGTCGAGCGCTACGCGGCGCCGGCTTGGCGGACCGCCGGGCCCGAGCGGGTCCTGAGGGCCCGGAGTGCCGCAGTGGACCGCGCGCTGCGGAAGATGCTCGGCCACCGGATCGGCTCGCCGGAGTTGCGGGAGGCGGCGGAGCTGGTCCGCCGTGCCGCGGCGGCGGCGGACACGGCAGGCCGCCCCATGGCCGCGGCGAACGCCGCGCTGCCCTGGCCCGACGAGCCGCACATGGTGCTCTGGCAGGCCGCCACTGTCCTGCGCGAGCACCGCGGCGACGGTCACATCGCCGCTCTCCAGGCCCACGGCATCGGCCCCACCGAGTCGCTGGTCTCCCACGCCGCCGTCGGCGCCGCGCCGAAGGAGGTGTTCGGCAGCAGGCAGTGGACCGACGAGGAGTGGACCGCCGCTCGCGAACGACTCACCGCCCGCGGACTGGTGGAAGCAGACGGCAGGGCCACCGGCGAGGGGTTCCGGGTCCGTGCCGCAGTCGAGAAACTCACCGACGAACTCGCCGCCGCGCCCTGGAACGCGCTCACGCCCGACGAGACGGCCCGGCTGCCCGGACTGCTCCTGCCGCCGGTGCTCGACATCGTCGGTGCGGGGCTTCTCCCGACACAGAGCACCCTCGGCATCGGCATGAAGTACGACTACGAGTGAGCGGGCGGACGCGCCGCGGGCAGCCACACGGCCGCGCCGCGCACCTGAGCGACACTCGGCGAGCGGCTCCCGACGCGGCGGCCCGAGGCGCACCCACACCGTGCGAGGCCCTACGGTCGGCCTTCACCGATATGGGGACGGGGCGGCGGGTGACGCGCAACGCTGGTCTACGCCCCGGTGACCTGCGTAAGCGGTCAAGCGGGACCGCCTTTGCACCTGACCGGGTGACACACCTGGTGATGTGCCGGGTTGCGGGACTGACGGACTGTCGGTTGCCTCGTGAGCGGAACACACAAGAGGCGCGGCGCAGACAGGCCGGGCACTGCCCGTGGGAGGATTCGCATGCGTTACACACACATGGGTGCAGGTATCGGGTTGACTCTGGGTGCTCTGCTACTGCAGATCCCGGCCGCTGCCGCCGCTGACGACTCGGAGATCAGCATCGAGCCGTGGAACGCCTCCCCGGGGTCCACCGTCACGGTCAGCACGAGGGCCTGCGACCCCGACGCGGACTACGGCAAGGGCACGTCGGAGGCGGGAGGAGACTTCCACCTCTTCGCGGGCGACGAGGAGGGCGTGCTCACGGGTCAGTTCCAGATCCCGGAAGGCACCGGCCCGGGCAGCGACACGGTCACCCTGAAGTGTCCGCCACTGACCAAGGTCACGGAGACGTACCAGATCACCGGCCGCGCTCCGGAGGGCTCGGTCCACGCCGGCTTCGGTCCGGCCGGCGACTCCGGCACGGGGCTCGGCCTGGGTGCCGGGCTGCTCCTCACGGCCGCCGCCGGTGTGGTCTGGATCTGCCGCCGCCCGAACGGTGACCGCGCCTGACCGCCCGGGTCCGCCGGCCGGCCGCATCCGTTCCGGCCCGCGGCCGGGCTCCGGGAACGGGAGGGATCCGGTGGCGACGGGGCCCACCCGCCGCGTGCTCCACGCCCCAGCCGACACACCGCATCCGCCCCGAAGAAGAGGCTCGACCGCGACGGCACCCGGCCGCCGGGCCCGCGCTCCCCTGAGCTCGTTCCTCCCCGCGGTGGTCCCCCTGGGCTGGGCGATGGCGGCAGGCGCGGTGCTGCTGATCAGCGGGGTACACCACGAGGAGCCACCACGGCCTTTGGCGGCCCAGGCCCTCTCCGCCTCTGCCGCCCCCTCCCTTCCCCCGACGGCCCGTCCGCTGCCCCCCGCGGATCCGGTCCGGATCCGGATCGCCGCCATCGACGTGGACGCCCCGATGACACGAGTGGGCCTCGACGCGGCAGGGGGGCTGCGGACTCCTCCGCCGGAGGAACCCGGCCTCGCCGGCTGGTACGGCGACGGCATCGCTCCCGGCTCGGCGGGCACGGCCATCGCCACCGGCCATGTGGACACACCCACCGGCGACCCCGGTGTGTTCTACCGCCTCGGCGACCTGGCCAAGGGCGCCACCATCGAGATCAGCAGGGCGGACCGGCGGACAGCGGTGTTCACCGTCCGCGCCGTCGAGCTCTACGACAAGGAGGAGTTCCCCAGCGAGAAGGTCTACGGCAGTTCCGGCCGGCCCGAACTACGGCTGATCACCTGCGGCGGCGGCTACACCGAGGACACCGGCTACCTGGGCAACGTGGTGGTCTACGCGACGCTGACCGCGGTGACATAGGCGACGCGGACGCCGAAGGACCTGTGGCGCGTGCGGGTCCCGGCTGTGGGCGGTCACCTGCCGTGGGGTGCGGCGATCTGGGCAGGGTACGGAAAGCGAGGCAGCGGCGATGGCGGAGTACGGGCAGGAGCCACCGGACGGGGACGAGGTCCCGCGGGAGGGCGGCGCACTGCCGGACGAGGTGTCCTACACGTCCCTGCTCGATCTGCCGCTCAGCTCCGACCTGGACCGCATCGGCGAGCAGCTGCACGCCCTGGCCCGCGCGCAGAGCACGTTGCAGGAGTTGCTGCAGGCGGTGGTGAACATCAGCAGCGGACTCGAACTGCCCACCGTGCTGCGGCGCATCGTGCGCACCGCGATGGACCTGGTGGGCGCCCGCTACGGTGCCATGGGCGTGCTCGACGCGGAGGGCAGACTCCTGGCCGAGTTCATTCCGCTGGGGCTGAGCGCCAAGGAGCTGGCGGCCCTGGACGGGGTGGAGCTCCCGCGCGGGCGGGGGCTGTTGGGGCACCTGATCCATCACCCCGAGCCCTTGCGGGTCCGGGACATCTCCCGTCATCCGGAGTCTGCCGGCTTTCCGCCCGGTCACCCGCCCATGCGCAGCCTGCTCGGCGTCGCCATCAGCGTGCGCGGACGGATCTACGGCAACCTCTACCTCTCCGAGCGCACGGACGGGCGGTCCTTCGACCGGCACGACGAAGGCGTGATCCGGGCGCTGGCCGGCACCGCCGGGGTGGCGATCGAGAACGCCCGCCTCTACGAGCAGGTCCGCAACAGCGCCGTACAGTTCCAGCGGATGCTGCTGCCCCGCCTGCCCGACCTGCGGCCCTTCACGGCCGGGGCGGCCTATCAGCCGGCCAGCGCCCCGGCCGCCGTGGGGGGCGACTGGTACGACGCCCTTCTGCTGCCCGACGGAGCCTGCGCGGCCGTGATCGGTGACGTCGTGGGGCACGACCTGCGGGCCGCGGCCGACATGGCGCAGCTCCGCAGCATGCTGCGGGCCCTGTGCTACGAGCAGAACGTGCCGCCCAGTACCTGTCTCGCCCGGCTCGACCGCATCATGCACGCCGCCCTGGGCGAGACGCCCATCGCCACCGCGCTGCTGGCCCGGCTGGAACCTGCCGACGGTGCCTGGCGGCTGCGCTGGTCCAGCGCCGGGCACCCGCCGCCACTGCTGCTGCCCGACGGACGGGCCCGCCATCTGTTCGCCGAGCCCGGCCTGCCCCTCGGCGTGACGGCCGATCTGCCCCGCCCCGACCACTGCCGGGCGGTGCCGGTGGGCAGCACCGTGGTCCTCTACACCGACGGCCTGGTGGAGAGTCCCGGCCACCCGCTGGACCGGGGCCTGGACGCGCTGGCCGTCAACGCCTCCCGGTTCGCCGGGCGTTCACCGGAAGAGCTGTGCCGGGCCCTGCTCGACCACCTGCCCGGCGACGGACACGACGACAAGGCGGTCATCGCCCTGCGCACCCCGCCGCTGACGGGCTATGCCCGCTCCTGAGGCCGTGGGATCGACTCGCTGATGACCTGGGCGACGGGCCGGCCGCCCGCCACCGTGCTCGGCGGTCAGGAGGTGAGCGCCCTTTCAGGGCCGGTGCCGGCGTCACCCTGGGGGTCGGCGCGTTCGGCGGCTCGATCGCCGCCGCTCCCGGCGCGGCACACCCCTGTGCGAGCAGCCCGGTGACTCGGCGAGCGCGCAGGGGCACGGCTCGGGGGACCTTGCCATCCCCTGCCACCGCAACCACGACGGCACCTGGGGCTACGTCTTCGGCGACTCCTTCTCCGCGCCCGGACGAGGAGCTGGTACGGGCCCTGCGGGCCGCCCCGTACGGGGACGACACCGGCAGCGTTCGCATCCGCAAGGGTGCGGTCTGAGCCGCGGGACCGCCCCCGGCGAACGCGACGGACAACCCCTGCCGAACCGAGAGGCGGAGCGGTCTCCGTATGGGCCGGGGTCCCGGCTGCGGCGGCCGTGTTCCTCCGCAAGGCCGTCGCCGCGCTGCCGGCGGCTTTAGCATCCTGCGATGACCTGGTCTCGTACAGGGGCGATGGCGGCCGACGCGGCCATCGCCGTCGGTTTCGCGGTGGCCGCCTGCATCGCCGGCATCTATTACCAGCCTCCCGGCTGGCGCGCGTTCGACGCGGCCGGCGGTGTCCTGTCCTGTCTGACGGCACTGCCGCTGGCGGCGCGTCGGCGGCTGTCGTTCCTGACGGTGCTGGCGTCCTGCGCCGGCTACGCCGTCTATCTCTCTCGCGGCTACCAGCCGTCGGTGAACGTGTGGGCGCCGGCCGTCGCCCTGCTCAGCCTCGCGGGGTGCCGTCCGCTCGCCGTCTCCTGGGCCGCGGCCGTTCCCGTCGCCGCGACCACGGCGCTCAGCGGGCTCACCGGCCACCTGCACCTCGCACTGGTGGCGGTCCAAGCCGTCCTCGTGCCCGTGGCGGCCATCGCTTTCGGCCATACCCGGTACCTCCTCGTCCGGACCAACGCCAGGCTCCGGCAGGCCACCGCGGACCTGGTGGCCGAGCAGGAGGCACGGGCCCGCAACGCCGTCACCCTCGAACGCATGGCGATCGCGCGGGAGTTGCACGACGTGGTGGCCCACCACATGTCGGTGATCACCATTCAGGCCGGGCTCGCGGAGACGGTGCTCACCTCGGACGTCCCCACGGCCCGCGACGCCCTGCGGAACGTCGCGGAGACCGGACGCGGCGCCCTCGACGAGCTGCGGCGCCTGCTCACCGTGCTCCGCGTCCAGGCCGACGACGACCGGGAGGAGGCGCCCTACGAAGCGGCGCCGCGCCTCGGCCGGCTGCCGGAGCTGGTCGGCGGTGCCACCGCGGCCGGCCTCGACATCCGGTTCTCGGCACCGGCGGAACCGGTGCCCCTGTCGCCCGTGGCCGAAGTGTGCGTCTACCGGGTCGCGCAGGAGGCACTCACCAACGTCATCAAGCACGCGCCCGGCGCGCACGTGGACTTCACCCTCGACCGCACCCCGGACGAGGTGGTCCTCGTGGTGCGCGACGACGGCGGCCGGAACGGCCGCGTCCGCCGTGACGGGCGACCGGAACCCGTCCCCGGCTCGGGGCTCGGTTTGATCGGCATGCGCGAACGGGTCAGGATCTGCGGAGGACGACTGTCCGCGGCACCGCACGACGGAGGCGGTTTCGCAGTCGAGGTGGTCCTTCCGGTGCACGCGCCGCGTCGCGCACGCCCGGAGGAACCGGGGGGCGGGGGACATGACGCGCGTACTCGTGGTGGATGATCAGGATCTCGTCAGAGCCGGCCTGGCCGCCCTGCTGCGGACCGCGCCGGACATCACGGACGTGGGCGAGGTCCGCGACGGTGAGGCGGCGGTCGAGGCGGCGCGCCGCGAGCGGTGGGACGTCGTCCTCATGGACATCCGGATGCCGGGCATGAGCGGTATCACGGCCACCGAGGAGATCCTCGGGAAGGTGACCGAGCCACCCCATGTGATCGTGCTGACGACCTTCGACATCGACGAGTACGTGTACGCCGCGCTGCGCGCCGGTGCCAGCGGTTTCCTGCTCAAGGACACGTCGCCGCAGCGGCTCGTCGAAGCGGTCCGGGTCGTGACCCAGGGAGAGATGCTGTTCGCCCCGGCGGTGACCCGGCGCCTGGTGGAGTCCTACACGCGCCGACCCGCCTCGGCGGTCGAACCGGAGGCGGTGTCGAAGCTGACCGCGCGGGAGCGGGAAGTGCTGCGGCTGGTCGGCTTGGGCGTCGGCAACGACGCCATCGCCCGGCAGCTTCATGTCACCGAGGGCACGGTCAAGACCCACCTGCACCGGATCATGGGCAAACTCTCCCTCAACAGCCGTGCCCAGGCCGTCGTCATGGCCTACGAGAGCGGGCTGGTCGTCCCCGGCCAGGCCCGGTGAGTGTGCGGTGCGCCGCCCCCCGACGGCACACCGCACCACCCCGTCAGCCGTCGGCGCCCACCCGCGACGTTCGGTGTCGCCGGCCGCTCCGGTACCGGCGCGGCGACCGTTCGCTGACGGGTCGTCGTTTGGCCCGGGCACGACCTTACGACCGGTCTGGCGGCCGGTCGTCCGACCAGGACCAGAGATCCGCCGGGGCGACGTGTGCTTCCGACGTACGCCTGTGGTTGACAGTGCCGGCCAGGGCGACACGGCGCTCCCCCGCGGTCCGCAGCAGGTAGCGGTGGGCGGGGCCGGCCGGGAGGTGCCTGAGACCCCGGCATCATCCGGGGCGATGCCGGGCAGTACCGTGCCGGCTCGGGGTGGACGGCGGGTCAACGGCGTCGCGCCGGGTCCTCGTAGCGGGCGGACTCGGGGTGGACACCGCGCGTCCAGCGCGCGAAGTGCTTGTCCTCCCCTGCCTGCCGGTCGAGCGCACGACCGCTGACGTACAAGGTGGTGACCTGACGGCCGGTGTCGTGGTCGAAGCGCTCCTCGCGGGCGGCCCCGTAGACGCCGTAGGCGGAGATGTCGTGCACGGACATCCGTCCGGCGCGGCCGAAGACGAGGGCGGGCTCCAAGTGTTCGAAGAACACCCAGGTCTGTGCGAGACCGGGGTCCCTCTCCGAGGCGAAACCGGTGGCCCAGCCGTGCACCACGAGGCGGGCGTCCTCGTCCTCCTCGTCGGGCAGGACCCGTACCGCGTGGATGTGGTCGTAGCCGGGCTGGCCGCCCGCGTACCTCCAGTTCGAACAGGCCGGGCAGGCGTCTGCGGTGACGGCGCTCATGGACGGGTTCCTCCGTGCGGAGTGGGGGCGGAAGGTCCGGCGGGGTTCCCGTCCGGTGGCGCCGGCTTCGCCGCGCCCGGCCAGGGCGCGGCACAGGACGGGGCGAACCATACCGAGGGGAGTGACCGAACCGGTTTCCCGGCGTCGTGGCGGGTGAGGGCGAGCATAGCGCCGCCGACGGGCAAGGACGCCCGTGGCTGCCGCCGCCCCGGCGGTGGCTTCCAGACCGACCGGCGGCGCCTGGATGAACGCGCCCTCCCTGCTCGTCACCCGGCGGACGACACCGGCCCCTCGCGGCCGCCGGCGGCCACCCCGCCGGCACCCGCCTCCTCGGAGGAGGTGCGGCTGGACAGCCGCGTCACACGGCGGAGGTCCCGGTCCGGCGTCCCGTCCGGCCATCAGCCCGGCCGCCCTCGCCGGCCGCCCCGTCATGAACCTTCCCGCACAACTCCCCCGTCTGTGGTGGGACTTCCGGGCTGTCGGCCCCCGCCCGGACGGCTCCCCCGTCCGCTACGGGCCGGTCGTATCCGACACGGAGGCGCTGCTGCACGTCGTCGCGGAGGGCGCGGCGATGGCGTTCCTGCCGGCCGCGGCCCGTGAGTTCTTCCCCCGCCCCGGCGTGAGCCACGTCGATGTCACCGGCCTTCCGCCGAGCACCTCGGCCCTCGCCTGGGCAGCCGCCCGTCGCGACCGCCCCGCCGTCGCCGCGATCCGGCGGGCCGCCCCGGCTGCTGCCGCGCACCGGCATCGCCCGCAAACGCTGCGCGTTCCTGAGGCTGGCCGCCGACGTCACGGACCTCGGCCTGGCCACCTCTCCGACGGGATGACGGGGGCGGGAACGGGCCCTTCCTGCCCGTGTGCGGCCCGACCGGACCTGGAACCGGCGGGTCCGGGGCGCGTCAGGGCGCGGGCGGCGCCCGGCTCGTTGCCGGCGACCGCGAGCAGGTCTCCCGGATCGCCGAGCGGGTACGAGCCGGCGGTCTGGCCCAACCGGCCTGCTCGGTGCCCGCCCTTGTGGGCGGGCCGGGCCCGGGCGGCGCTGTTCGCCGGGGGCTGTGCGAGGAGGACGCCACACGGTCACCCCGGGCGAGGCCCCGTGGCAAGCGGCCCGGGCGCCGTCGGCACCTTCGGCGGCGTCTCCGCCCGGGGCCAGGCCGTCCGGAGCAGGACCGTGGTGCCGGGTCACACGGGGGTCTCGGTGCGCTCCCGACCCCGGTGCGTGCCGCCGCCTCCCGCGACCACACTCCCCTGGGACGGCCGGGAGCGGTACTGGAGGTGCCCTGCCCACAGGGTGCCGAGGAGGCCGGCGGTGGCGAGCGCGGCTCCGACCCAGGCCACCGAGGCGAAGCCGAACCCGGCGTCGATGGCCATGCCGCCGAGGGCCGGCGCGAGCGTGTTGCCGACGTTGAAGGCGGAGGTGTTGGCGGCGCCGACCAGAGTCGGTGCGCCGGGCGCCACGACGAAGACGCGGGACTGGAGGATCGGGTTGGTGACGTATCCCGCCAGGCCGAGGACGAAGATCAGGACCACGGTGACGACGGTGTTCTCCGCCAGGACGGCGAGCAGTACGGAGGCCGCGGCGAGGACGCCGGTGCCGAGCGCGAGGGTGCGGATCGGGTACGCCTCCGCGGTCCTGCCGCCGACGACCAGGCCGAGCAGCCCGCCGACGCCGAACAGCGCCAGCAGGACGGGCACCCAGCCGTCGGACAGCCCGGTGACGTCGGTGAGCACGGAGGCGAGGTAGCTGAAGGTGACGATGACGGCGCCGAAGGAGAACGCCGTCACCGCGTACGAGAGCCACAGCTGCGGGCGGGCGATGGCCCGCAGTTCGGCACGGACGGTACGCGTCTCCTCCGCGGAACCCCGCCCGCGGGGTATGGCGACCACCGAGCAGGCGAGGCTGACGAGGGTGAGTACGGCCACCCCCCAGAAGGCGGCGCGCCATCCGGCGAACTGGCTGAGCAGCGTGCCCGCGGGGACGCCGATGATCGTGGCGAGGGTGAGCCCGCCGGCGACGACCGCGACCGCCTTCCCCTTGGCGTTCGCCGGGACGAGGGCGACGGCGGTGGCCACGGCGACGCCCCAGAACCCCGCGTAGGCGAGGGCGCTGATGACGCGCGTGGCGAACAGGACTCCGTAGCCCGGGGCGAGGGCGCCGGCGATGTGCGCGGCGATGAAGACGGCCTGCAGCGCGGCCAGGGCCGTGCGGCGGGGCCATGTGAGCGTGGCGACCGCGAGCAGCGGTGCGCCGACCACCATGCCGATGGCGAACGCCGAGATCAGCAGCCCGGCGTCGGGGATGGAGACACCCAGGTCATCCGCCAGGTCGGGGAGCAGGCCGGAGAGCATGAACTCCGATGTGCCCTGGGTGAAGATTCCCAAGCCGAGGACGTAGACGGCAAGGGGCATGGCGTGCCTCCAAGTACGGGGACGCGGAACCGTGTTGTGTCCGGTCACGAGCGGAAGGGGGACTTCGGGAGCGACGCTAACACCTAATGAAGCATTTGCTTCAAAACGGGGGCCCGGTGTCCTACACTCGCCTTCCGTCAGCCTTCCCCCGCTTTCCCCGCTCCGAGGAGGAATCCCATGACCGACGCATCCGGTGCCCCGCAGCGCGTCCGCGTCACCGCCGATCCCGACTGGTACGCCCCCGCGGGCATCGCGCTCGGCATCCGCGTCGGCGACCTCGTCTTCACCTCGGGTCAGGGCCCGGTCGACGAGCACGGCACGACGGTCGGCAAAGGCGACTTCGAGGCCCAGGCCCGGCAGGCGCTGGCCCATCTCGCCCTCGTCCTGAAGAACGCCGGTTCCGGTCTCGACCAGGTCGTCAAGGCGACGGTGTTCGTCACCGACATCGCCCGGCATCAGGAGGCCTTCGCGCGCCTGAGGGCCGAGTACTTCGTCCCGCACACGTTCGCCGAGTCCTTCGTCCAGGTCTCCTCCCTCGCCGATCCGGACTGGCTGATAGAGATCGAGGCCGTAGCGGTGGCGGGATGATCCGCCCCCGCGTTTCCGTGCGGTCGCTCCGGCATTCGTAGACTGCGGGTATGGCCAGGCCCAGGAAGTTCGACGAGACGCAGGCCCTCACCGCCGCCATGAAAACCTTCTGGCGGCGGGGGTACGAGGCGACCTCGACCCGGGACCTGTCCGGCTCGACCGGCCTCGGCCAGTCGAGCCTGTACAACGTCTTCGGTGACAAGCGCGCGTTGTACCTGCGGGCCCTGCGCCGCTACTACGAGACGTACACCGCCGAGCAGACCGCCCTCCTTGACCGGCCCGGCCCGGTCAAGGACCGGCTGCGGGACCTGATGGTGCGGGCCATCGACACCGACCTGTCGGACCCCGACGCCTCCGGGTGCTTCTCGATCAACGCGTCGGTCGAGAAGGCCGACTCGGACGACGACGTACGGGAGGAGGTCCGCCGGCACTTCACCACGGTCGAGCAGGCGCTGACCGAGACCATCGCCCGGGGGCAGCGCGCCGGCGAGATCTCCCCGAAGCGGAGCGCCGGGGCACTCGCCCGCCAGATTCTCAGCACGTACTACGGACTGCGTGTGCTCGCCCGGATCCAGAAGGACAGGGACGCCCTGCTCAGCGTGGTGGAAAGCACCCTCACCGCCCTCTGACACCGGCCCCCTGAGCCTGGAGCGGCGCCAGGTCGCACCGGATGAGCGCCCACCGCGGTGCCGCGGTGGGTCCCGGCGGGAGCCGGTCGGGCCCGGGCCGCCGCACCGGTGTGTGGTGGCCCGGCTGCCGGGGCGTCAGGAAGTGGTCAGGAGTTCCTCCAGTGCTTGGGCGGTCCCGGGGTGGCGGGCGAGCAGCGCCGCGCCGGCGCGGGAGGGTGCGGGCGTGTGCCAGCCGCCCTCGCCCTTCGCGCGCGGGGCCGGGTCGCGGCGCCGGGTCCGTTCGCGGCGGGCCTTTCGATTTCGCGGCGTACCGCTCGGCTGAGCACACCCGCCGTCGGCGTGCGGGGTTCGGTTTTCCGAACCCCCGGTTCGGGGGCGGGCACGATCGATCGCCGTGTCCCGTCCACCGACGATGAGGGCATGACTGAGACGGCAACGGATACCGGGAGGGCGAGCGCCGCCCGGGCGGAAGACCTGCACCGTGAGTACGGGCGCGGCGCTGCCGCCGTACGGGCCTTGCGCGGGGTGTCGGTGGCCCTCGCGCCCGGCACGTTCACGGCGGTGATGGGGCCCTCGGGATCCGGCAAGACCACCTTGCTGCACTGTCTGGCGGGGATGGACCGGCCCACTCGGGGGACTGTCTGGTGGGGTGACATCGAGGTTTCCCGGCTGCCGGAGCGGCGGCTGGCGGAACTCCGGCGCAGCCGGGTCGGTTTCGTTTTCCAGGCGTTCAATCTGATGCCGGCGATGACGGTCGCGCAGAACGTCGAGCTTCCCGGCCGGCTGGCCGGTGAACGGCCTGGGCGGGCCCGGGTGCTGGACGCCCTCGACCGGGTCGGCCTGGCCGGCCGTGCACGGCACCGGCCCGGGCAGTTGTCCGGTGGGCAGCAGCAGCGGGTGGCCATCGCCCGGGCGCTGGTCTCCCGCCCCGAAGTGCTCTTCGCCGACGAGCCGACCGGCGCGCTCGACCGGGCCACCGGTCACGAGATCCTCGCCCTGCTGCGCGACGGCGTGGACCGGGAGGGCCGGACCTGCGTGATGGTGACCCACGACCCGGTTGCCGCCGGGTACGCGGACCGGGTGCTGCTGCTCGCCGACGGCCTCGTGGTGGACGAGCTGGACCGGCCCACCGCCTCCCGGGTCGGCGAGCGCCTGAGCCGGCTGCGCGGGTGAGCACGATGGTCTCGATCGCCCTCGGGCAGATGCGCCGGCGTCCGGCCGCCTTCGTCGCTCTGGCGCTCGCGCAGTTCCTCGCCATCGCCACCGTGACGCTGTTCGGCTCGCTGTTCGCCGCCGACGGCACCGCACCCGCGTCCGTCCAAAAGGCGTCCGCAGGGCCGGGACCGAGGGTGATCGCCGGCGCCTTCGGTGAGATCGCCGTCCTGGTGGCGTTCTTCGTCGTGGTCAACGCGTTGGGTTTCGCTCTCCGTCGACAGCACCGCGAGCTGGCCCTGCTGCGCACGATCGCGGCGACGCCCCGGCAGGCACGGCGGCTGGTCGGTGTCCAGGTCGTCACGACCACCCTGCTGGTGGCCCTGCCCGGCTGGATCGTCGGCCGGGTGGCGGCTCGTCGCTTCCTGGCCGAGCTGCGGCGGCTCGGGTTGGCGGCGCCGGGCGCGCGGGTGCCGGGGACACCGGTACCGATGCTGGTCGGGCTGGCCGCCGCGCTCGCCGTCGGCCTGGTGGCTTCCGCCGTCGCGGCCCGGCGGATCTCGCGGATCGCGCCCGCGGCCGCGCTGACCGCGAGCTCCACCGAGCACGGGCGGACGGGTGCGCCGCGCCTGTTCGCCGGGATCGGTGTGCTGGTGGGGGGCGTCCTGCTGCTGCGACTGGCCGCGACGCGGCCGGCCGCGGAGCCGGACAAGGCGGGGCAGGCGGCCTTGCTCGCCGCGTTGGTGCTGCTGGTCGCGGTCGCCCTGGTGGGGCCGCTCGCGGTGCGTCTCCTGGTGGCCGTCCTGGGGGCACCGGTCCGGGTCGTGGCGCCCGGTGCCGGGTGGCTGGCCCACGCCGGCCTGCGCGGGTACGCGCGGCGCTTGTCGTCGGCGGTGGTGCCGGTCGCGCTGCTCGTGGGGCTGTCGGGCACCATGCTGATCATGACAAGCACCGCCGAGCACGCCGCGCGGACTGCGACCACGAGCGTCACCTCCGCCACGGACGTCTGGCTGCGCCAGGCCGAGGTGGCGCTGCTGGCCTGCTTCGCCGCCGTGTCCGCCGTCAGCACCCTCGTCGCCGTGACCGCCGAACGGCGCCGCGAGTTCGCGCTGTTGCGGCTGGTGGGCGCACGCCGGTCGCAGCTGATGCGCATGCTGACCGTGGAAGCGGCGCTGACCACGGCGGTGGGTGTGCTGCTCGGCGCGGCGGTCGCGGGCGCCGCGTCAGTGGCGTTCAGCACGGCGGTGACCGGCTCGGCGGTGCCGTCCGTCCCGGTGGCCGCCTCCTGGTACGTCGTCGCGGGTGCGGCGGCGCCGACCTGCCTGGCCGTCCTGGCCACCGGCCTGCGAGCGGTTCGCGGTCCGGCGGCGGAGCTGGTGAGCGGTGACCGTGACTGAGCACGGCGGTGAGCCGACGGCCGGGGGACCGGTTCGCGAACGGGCGCGCACCCGCCCGGACTTCGGACCGCGGCGCGCGGGCCGCCTGCCGGGGCGGCGTTGTCGCCGGTCCCGGGCGGCGGGCCGGCCGAGCCCCGCGGGGCCGGAGCCGGCCGGGCGGCGGCGCTGCCGGTCCGTGCGGGGCGGCCAATGGGCCTTCGCCCTCGTCGGGCTGCCGTTCGCGCTGTTCGGCGGCGCCTACGCGCTGGCCGTCCTCTACGCGGGAGCGCTGCTCTCGCTCACCGTGATCGGCCTGCCGTTCGTGGTCCTCGCGCTGCTGGGCGCGCGTCGCCTCGGCGCGCTGCACCGGTGGCTGGTCGGCCGGCTGCTCGGCGAGTGCGTCGAGGCGCCCGCCGGACTGTCCCGCCCGGTGGGCGTGCTGGCCCGTGGCCGTGTCGTGCTGACCGATCCGGTCGCCTGGCGGGCGCTGCTGTATCTGGTGCTGCGCCTGCCGCTCGGAGTGCTCGGGTTCGCCGCCGCCGTGGTGCTTCCCCTCGGCTGCGCATGGCTGGCCGGCTTTCCGCTCTGGAGCCGCCTGTCCGAATCCGGCCGGGGGCCGGCCACGTGGCTGGACGCGGGCTCCGTCGTGCTGGGCCTGGTCGTCCTGGCGGTGCTGCCCGGCGCGGTCGGGGCACTGGGCACGGTGAACCGACGGCTCGCTCGGCTGCTGCTCGGTCCGGCCCGCGCCCAGCAGCGGGTCCGGGAGCTGGAGACCGCCCGCGCCACCCTGCTCGCGGACAACAGCGACCAGCTCCGCCGCCTGGAGCGTGACCTGCACGACGGCACCCAGGCCCGGCTGGTCGCCCTGGCCATCACCCTCTCGCTGGCCGAAGACGCGCTCGCTCCCCCCGTCGGCCCGGACCTCGGACGGCTGCGCGCGCTGATGGACCGCGCCCGTGGCCAGACCGACGACACCATCACCGAACTGCGGCGGCTCACCCGGGGTATTCACCCGCCGGCGCTGGACGGCGGCCTCGGCCAGGCGTTGCCGGGCCTCACCGCCACCTCGCCGGTGCCGGTCACCGTCCGCCTGGATCTGCGGGAACGCCCGCACCAAGCGATCGAACGGGCCGTCTACTTCTGCGCCGCCGAACTCCTCACCAACATCGCCAGGCACAGCGGTGCCCGCTCGGCCGAACTGACGGTGAGCGCGGTCGACGGCCGGGTACGCCTCAGCGTGCGCGACGACGGCTGCGGTGGCGCGGCGCTCGGCGCGGGGACCGGCCTGACGGGTCTGGCCGAGCGGCTCGCGGCGGTGGACGGAGTCCTGCGGGTCGACAGCCCGCCCGGCGGGCCCACGATGGTCGTCGCCGAGTTGCCGACGCGTGTGCGGTGAGACATCAGCTTCCGGTCTCCGCGAGGTAGTTGAGGACGGCCTTCACCCGCCGGTTGTCCGCGTCCGTCGCCGGCAAGCCGAACTTGGCGAAGACGGCGGCGACATGTTTCTCCACCGCCCGTTCCGACACCGCCAGCCGCGCGGCGATGGAACGGTTGGAGTGGCCTTGTGCCATCAGCTCCAGCACTTCGCGCTCGCGGGGTGTCAGGGTGTCCACCCGCCTGCGCTGTGCGCCCCGCATCAGACGGGTGACCACCTCCGGTTCGAGTACCGTTCCCCCGTTGGCGACACGGTGCAAGGCGTCGACGAACTCGGCGGTGCGGGCGACGCGTTCCTTCAGCAGGTATCCGATGCCCCCGGCGCCGTCCGCCAGCAAGCGGGAGGCCCAGGCGGTCTCCACGTGCTGGGAGAAGACCAGGATGCCGACCTCGGCCGTCCTCGCGCGGATCTCGACGGCGGCGCGAATGCCTTCGTCGGTGTGTGTGGGCGGCATGCGGATGTCGACCACCGCGACGTCGGGCCGGCGGCGGGCCACGGCGGCGAGCAGTTCCGGTGCCGTCCCCGCGGTGGCCACGACCTCGCATCCGCGGGCGGCGAGCAACTCGGCCATGCCGTCACGCAGAACGACGGAGTCCTCGGCCAGTACCACGCGCAGGTGCCCATCGATCACGAACGCCATTATCGGGCCCGGCCGACGGCCGACGCCGCCCGGGCCGGCGAACGCGAAGGCACGGCCGCGAGCACAGGGCACCCGCGCGAGAAGGCCGCGCGGAATCCGCTGCGCGTCCCTGCTACGAGCGGGTGCCTCCCCGGTCTCACGGCCTCACCGCTCGCCGGCTGCCGGCCGGTCCTTTCCGCACCTGCCCCGTCCGCCGGTCCAGCGCCGCGTCCACACCGGGGCAGTTCGCGCGGACGGTGGTGAGGAAGGCGCCCAGCACCGGGGAGGGGTCCCGGTCGGCGAAGGACAGGACCAGGTCGGGCAGGGCGGTGCGCGGGGTCACCTCGCAGAAGCGGACGCCCGGGCGGGGAGCCGACAGCATGCGGGAGGGGCCGAGGCCCACGCCGATCCCGCAGGCGGCCAGGCCGATGATCGTGTGCACGTCCCTGGCGACGGTCGCGCCGTCCAGCGCGGCGGTGTCCTCGCCCAGCAGGTCGCGCAGCACGGCGGTGACCGCGGGTTCGTCCTCCCCGGCGGCCACGATCAGCGGCTGGCGCCGCAACTGCTCCACGCCCACCGCCGCCTGACCCGCGTAGGGGTGCGTACTGCCGACGACGGCGATCAGGTGGTCGTGCCCGACCGGGGCGGACACCAGGTGCTCGGCCCCGGGGCCCCGGGGCGGGCCCAGGGTGACGGCCGCGTCCAGTTCCCCGGCGACGAGGGCGGCGGTACTGCGGCTGGACGCCATCTCGTGCAACTCCAGCCGTACGTCGGGCCGTTCCCGGCCGAACCGGCCGAGGACGTCCGGCAGCGGGTCGAGCAGCGCGGAGGCGATGAATCCCAGGCGCAGCCGGCCCGTCTCGCCGCGTGCCGCCCGGCCGGCGTCGACCGTGGCCGCCGCCATCTCCCGCAGCGCGCGCCGCGCCCGGGCGAGGAAGGCCTCGCCGGCGGCGGTCGGGAGCACGCCCTGGCGCGTGCGGTCGAACAGCCGGGCCCCGGTCTCGCGTTCCAGGTCGGCGATCTGTTTGGACAGCGGGGGCTGCGCGATGCCCAGCGCGCGGGCCGCCCGGCCGAAGTGCCCGTGCTCGGCGAGGGCGAGCGCGTACCGCAGATGCCGCGCCTCCACGACCACCACCCCCTTACGCGGCGCTCCCCCGGATGCCTCTCCATACACGCGAGGTATCGCCGCTCACCCTGTCATATATCCCGCTGGATGACATTGCCGCGCATGGGTGGGATGGGTGCCATGACGCCTTCACCGGACACCCGCCCGTACGACGCTCCGTACGACGGGGTGCACAGCGATCTGGACCCCGGCCTGAACGACACCGTCTTCGTCCTCGTCCACGGTGCCTGGCACGGCTCGTGGCAGTGGGCCGGGACGCAGCGGGCACTCACCGCTCTCGGCGCCGTCGGCGTGGCCGTCGACCTGCCCGGGCACGGCTTCGACGCGCCCCTGCCCAGCGGGTACCTGCTGCCCGGCCGGCCCGGGCTGCCGACCGAGAGATCCCGGCTCGCCGACGTGACGATGGACGACTGCGCCGACGCCGTCCTGGACACGCTGCGCCGGGTCCGCCGCTACGGCCGTGTCGTGCTGGTCGCCCACAGCGCGGGCGGCGGCCCCGCGTCGCTGGCCGCCGAGCGTGCGCCCGAGCTGGTCGACCGCCTCGTGTACCTCTCCGCGTTCGTCCCCGCGGGCCGTTCGCGGTTCTCCGACTACCTCGGCGCCCCCGAGAACGCCGCCGCGCGGGGACGACACCTCACCCTCGGCGATCCCGAGGCGCTGGGCGCCGTTCGGATCGATCCCCTCTCGCCCGACCCCGGCTACGTCGAGGAGCTGCGGCAGACCCATTACCACGACACGCCCGCCGACCGCTTCGACCGCTGGCGCACCGCGCTCAGCCCCGACCTGCCGCTGGCCGTCGTGACCGCCCCGGTCGCCCTGACCGGAGCGCGGTGGGGCCGCATCCCGCGCACCTTCCTGCGCTGCGCGGACGACCGGGCGCTGCCGACGGCCGTGCAGGACCTGATGATCGCGGAGTCCGACCGGGCCATGCCGCGGAAGCCGTTCACCGTCCGTACCCTGCCGGGCGGTCACAGCCCGTTCGCCGCCCGGCCGGGGGAACTCGCCGAGGCCCTGGTCCGGTGAACCGTCGGTTTCGTGGCGTGGGGCAGCGGTCGCCCTCGGGCCGGCGGTCCGCGCCTCCCGCTGATCCGCCGTCCTGCTCCCTTGCCGCGCCCCTCCCCGTGCTTCCGGGGGAGAGGCGCGGTGCTGTGCCGGGTCTTCGGCGCGGCCGGCGGGTCAGCCGCCGATGTCCGAGTCCTGCGCGGCGGTGATGAGGGCCGCCGCGTCCTCCGGCAGCAGGTACCCGGCGTCGACGGACCTCTGCGCGGCCGTGCGCACCTTGGCCACGTAGTCGGCGTGGGTGGGGTAGAGCCGGCTGAGCACCGGTTCCGCGGTGATCGGGAAGGACGGGTCGGACGGGTCGCCGTCGTCGTGCCGGTCCCAGGCGTCGGCGCCGCCGTTCCACGGGTCGCGGGCGCCGTACAGGCCGCAGAAGACACCGCTGCCGGTGGTGTCGCGCAGACCGGTGAGGGTACGGGTGGGCACCGTGACGTCCGGCAGGCGGACACCGCCGGTGGCGAGGCCCGTGGCCGGGTCGCGCAGGACGGTGCTCAGCGGCTGCCCGCTCGGCGGCCGGGCACCGCCCCGCGCCCAGCCGGCCAGGTGGCGCAGCGCCGCGTTCATCGCCCAGTGGCCGGGCCCGTCGTTGAAGGGGGCCGAACCGGCGGCGCAGTCGGCCGACGGCGCGGCGGAGCCCGCCGACTTCTGCACGGTCGGGTTGCCGGTGTCGAAGGCCCACTGGTCGCCGTGCGCCGTGCCGGCCAGTTCCCAGTGCACGACGCTGTCGGTGTCCGGCTGCCGTGCGGTCGCGGCGCCCGGCACGTCGGTCTCGGTGAGCACGACGAACGTGGGCACCGACAGGTCGGTCCGGATCCGGGACGGGTTCGGCATCAGCAGGGTGTCGGCGAGCACGCCGCTGATCGGCGAGGCGATCGCGCTGTTGCTGTGCACCATGAAGCCGTCGTAGACGCCGGACACGGGCTGGACGGCGTTGACGTAGGTCGTCATGAAGCCCGCCGACTGCGACTCGCCGTCGGCGAGCAGCGTGCGGACCGGGAGCCCGCCGAGCGGGTCGGTCCCGTTCGGGGCGCGCAGCGCCTGGCCGGCCTGGGAGAAGATGTCGTAGGCGAAGGCGTCGCCGGGGTGGACCAGGCTGCCGTAGCGCGCCGGGTCCCAGCCCTTGAGGCCCTTGATCTCGCCCAGCCCGCCGTTGACCCCGACGGCCTGCGCCGAGACGCCGACCCAGGCGTAGCCCTGGCGCAGCAGCTCGTCCCGCTCGAACCAGTAGTCCGGGGAGAGGTCGAGCTGGCCGCTGACGTTGAGCCACTCCACGACCACCGTGCCGTTGAACCCGGCCGGGTCGGCGGGGCGGCGCACCAGCAGGCGGCTCTTGTACGGGGCGGTGCCGGACGCGCGGACGTTCCACCGGCCGTCCGAGGTCCACAGGCCGGACTTGGCGTACGACGTGGCGGTGCCCGAGACGAAGTACTCGCTCTCGGTGTAGCCGAACGAGCCGAGGTCCTCCGCCGCGGCGAGGAACGGGAAGCCGTGAGTACCGGCGGGCGGGACGGTGACCGTGGGGCTCGCGACCGCGGCGGGCGAGGCCGCGGCCGGGGCCGTCAGCGAGGTGCCGAGGAGGCCGCCGCAGAGCAGCACCCCCAGCGCGGCGGCGGTACCGGACCGCCGGGATAACCGAGCAAGCATGCGCACGGGTTGCCTCCGTGAATGCGTGTCCAATGGGTTGAGACCGCAGTCTGGGTGAGCCCTGGCGGGCTGCCATCGGCGAATCCACCGGTGTTCCGGGGGGTGGCGACCGCCGAACCGTGCCGCGCGCCTGACGGGAGCTCAACCGCTCGCCCCCGTTCCGTGACCCCGCGTGACATCCTGCTTCGGTCACCGGACGCGAGCGCATCGCCACGTGTGTCACGGCCCCGCGCCGGCCGAAGCTTCTGTGGAGGCGGTGCTTTCAGGCGGAGGAGGAGAGGACGAAGCCGGTGTAGCCGTTCCGGGCCACGGCATCGCACTCCTGCCGGTACCGGTCCAGTCCGCCCGCGTAGGCGAGGAACACGCGGGGTTTGCCCGGGACGTTCGCTCCCGTGTACCAGGAGTCCACCGCCGGGTAGAGCGTACGGGCGGCGACCGCTGCCACGTGCGCGCCCCAGTCCGCCTCGGCCTCCGGGGTGGCGTCGATCTCCGTGATGCCGTTGCGCCGCAGGTGGGCGATGCAGTCGGTGATCCACTCGACCTGCTGTTCCAGGGACACCGCGATGTTGGTGAGCACCGACGGGCTGAGCGGTCCGAGGACGGTGAAGAGGTTGGGAAAGCCGGCCGAGACGAGCCCCAGATGGTTCCGGGGGCCCCGCGCCCATCTGTCCCGGAGGGTCACGCCGCCCTTGCCCACGATGTCGATGGAGAGCTGGGAGCCGGTCAGGGCGTCGAAACCCGTGGCGAAGACGATCACGTCGAGGACGTGTTCGCCCTCCGAGGTCCGGATGCCCCGGGGCGTGATCGTCTCGATCGGGGTCGTGCGCAGGTCGACCAGGGACACGTGCGGCAGGTTGTAGGTGGCGTAGTAGCCGGTGCCCAGGCAGGGGCGCTTGGTCGCGAACGGGTACGAGCGCGGGGAGAGCAGTTCGGCCGTCGCCGGGTCGGTGACGATCGACCGGATCTTGGACCGGACGAACTCCGCCACGGTCTCGTTGGCCCTCTCGTCGGTCAGGATGTCGGTGTAGGTGCGCAGCAGGCCGTTCAGGAAACCGGTGTCCCAGGCGGCCTCGTAGGCGGCCGTGCGCTCCGCGTCGTCCGCCTCCAGGGCCGAGCGGGTCGGCGGCTCGAAGACGGTTCCGCCCCGGGACAGCCGCTGGGCCCGCCGGAACTCGGGGTAGCGGGCCTTCGTCCGCGCGATCTCCGCGGGCCGCAGCGGGCGGTTGTGCGCGGGCAGCACATAGGCCGGGGTGCGCTGGAAGACGGTGAGGGACGCCGCCTCGTCGGCGATGACGGGGACGGCCTGGACGCCTGAGCACCCGGTGCCGATCACGGCGACCCGCTTGCCGGCGAAGGAGACGTCCTCACGCGGCCACCGGGCAGTGTGGTGGACGGCGCCCGTGAAGCTGCCGGCGCCGGGTATCCCGGGATCCCTGGGGACCGACATGCAGCCCGTGGCCAGGATGACGAACCGGGCGGTGACGGTCCGCCCGGTGTCCGTGGAGAGGTGCCAGAGGTGGCTGTCCTGGTCGTACGCGGCGCGGGTGACCCGGGTGCGCAGCAGGACGTCCCCGCGCAGTTCGAACCGGTCGGCGACGTGGTGGATGTACCGCAGGATCTCCGGCTGGGAGGCGTACCGTTCGCTCCACTCCCATTCCTGGTCCAGTTCCGGAGAGAAGGAATAGGAGTAGGACATGCTCTCTATGTCGCAGCGGGCTCCGGGATACCGGTTCCAGTACCAGGTTCCGCCGATGTCGTCACCGGCTTCGAGGACCACCGTCGTCAGGCCGAGCCGCCGCAGCCGGTGAAGCTGGTAGAGGCCGGAGAGCCCGGCGCCGACGACGACGGCGTCGACCATGCGGGGAGTGGCCGGCGGGCCGGGGGTGGTATCCATCGGGGTCCTCTCTCTGGCGCGGATCCGATCCGGAGACTCGTATGGATCGTCGGTTTCGGTCTCTGCCCCCGGTGAGGTGCCGGCAGCGGCGGGCAAGGCGCCGCCGTGCGGTCGGGATCCCGTCGAGGATCACCCATCGAAGCACCGAAAGTAAAGAGACGGTCAAGCAATCGCCAAGGGAAACCGGGGAGGTTGGCCTGAAGCCGCATGCGCCCCCTTCGCCCGGTCTGGCAACGGCCGCGCAGGGGCATGCTCACTCCCGTGGCAGACGAAGGCCCGGGACCGCGCCGCCCCTCCCTGCTGTGGGAGCAGCACTGCTGCCTGCCGTTGAAGCGGAGGGCGGACGTCGGCGAGCTTGCCCGCTACCGCAGGCCGGGCGGCAGCTTCGTGTCGGTGAACGTGGGTTACGTTCCGCACAGCGCCGATGACGTCACCCGCCTGATCACGAGCTGGCGGGAGCGGATCGCCGCCGATCACCGCTTGCGGCCGGCCGGGACACTCGACGACGTCGAAGCCGCCGGACGGGCAGGCGAGGTGGCGGTGGCATTCGACCTGGAGGACTCCGGTCCGCTCGAGGGCCGGCTGGACCGGGTGCGCCGGTTCTACGATCTCGGTGTCCGCACGGTGCTGCCGACCTACAACAACCGCAACGCGGCCGGCGGGGGCTGTCTGGACGAGGCCGACGAGGGGCTCACCGCCTACGGCCGGGCGCTGGTACGGGAGATGAACGCCGTCGGGATGGTGGCGGACGGATCCCACTGCGGCGCCCGTACCGGGCTGGACATGTGCGAGATCTCCGAACAGCCGGTGATCTACAGCCACTCCTGCATGCGCTCGCTGTGGGACCATCCCCGCAACATCACCGACGAGCAGGCCAGGGAGTGCGCTGCCACGGGCGGGATGATCGGCATCACCGGCGTCGGCATCTTCCTCGGCCCCAACGACGCCACCCTCGACGCCCTCGTACGGCACATCGACTACGCCGTCGAACTCGTCGGGCCTGGACACGTCGGGTTGTCGACCGACTACCCGTTCGACCTCGAGGACTTCAACGCGATGCTCGAACGGAGCCCGCGGCTGTTCCCCGACTCCTACACCCGCTGGGGGCCGATCGCCTTCATGCCGCCGGAAGACCTGCTGACCGTCGAAGACGCGCTCCTCGCCCGCGGTTATCCCGAAGACGCCGTCACCGCGATCCTGGGCGGCAATTTCCGCCGCGTCGCCGCGCAGGTGTGGCAGTAGCCGCCGGAAGGCGGAACCGCCCGGTCGGCCCGCGGCCGCCGCGGCGGCGCCCGGCACCGTCTACGCCCTCGGCTCCGGCGCCGCCGTCCACGCCGCGACCGATGCCGGGGAGGCCGAGCCGCGCGCCAGGTGCAGGGTGAGCAGGGCCTCGGTCAGCGCCTCGGCGGAGGTCTCGTCCAGGGGAGCGAGGAAGTCGCGTTCCACGCGCTCGCGGACCTCCTCCGCCTCCCCCAGGCACGTCCGGCCGACCGGGGTGAGCGTCACCACATTGCGGCGCCGGTCCCGCTCGCTGCGGTGGCGCTCCACGTACCCCTTGTCCTCCAGCGAGTCGATGACGCCGACCATCGTGGTGCGGTCCACACCGAGCCGGGCCGCGATCTCCAGCTGGGACGGCTGCTCCGCCGAGGCGCCGATCACCGCCAGCACGCCGAGCTCCCGCGGGACGAGGCGGAAAGGCGCGAGCGCCGTGTCCAGTTCCGCCGCCAGCGCCACGTAGGCGTGCTTCAGGAGATATCCCAGCCGCCGGGAAATTACTTCCGGGGGACGCTCATCCTTCATGCGAGACAGCGTACACTTCACTGATCGTCAGCCCCGCCAACGATCTGCTTCAATGACCGATCATTGGTCCGTTCGGGCCACCGGTGAACGGGACACCCGGTATCACCGAGGTCCGCGCAGTACGCACAGGACCGCGCCCCCAGGGGCGGGGCGCCCCATCGACGTGGCGCCCCACCACCCCGCGCGCGGACCACGCACGCCACCATCACGAGCAAGGAAGTGACGTTCACGTCATGAGTGACTCGCCCCCGGCCGAGACCATACGCACGGCTTCGGCCCCCACCGCGCAGGGCGCCGCGGACGCTCCCGACCCCCGCCGCTGGTGGGGCCTGGTCGTCATCGCCCTGGCGCAGTTGATGGTGGTCCTCGACGCGACCATCGTGAACATCGCGTTGCCGTCCGCGCAGAAGGCCCTCGGCATGTCCGACGGCAACCGCCAGTGGGTCATCACGGCCTACACCCTCGCCTTCGGCGGCCTGCTGCTGCTCGGCGGCCGCGTCGCCGACCTGGTCGGCCGCAAGCGCACCTTCGTCATCGGCCTCATCGGCTTCGCCGTCGCCTCCGCGATCGGCGGCGCGGCCGGCAGCCCCGGCATGCTCTTCGGGGCCCGTGCCCTCCAGGGCGTGTTCGGCGCCGTCCTCGCGCCCTCCGCGCTCTCCCTGATGACCACCACGTTCACCGACCCCCGCGAGCGCGGGAAGGCATTCGGCATCTACGGCGCCATCGCCGGCGCGGGCGCCGCGATCGGCCTGCTGCTGGGCGGCGTCCTCACCTCGTACGCGAACTGGCGCTGGTGCCTGTACGTGAACATCCCGATCGCGGCCGTCGCGGTGATCGGCGCCCTCGTGCTGCTGCACGACCGCCCGGGCCACCGCGAGGCCAGGCTGGACATCCCCGGTGTGATCCTGGGCTGCGGCGGGCTGGTCGCCGTGGTCTACGGCTTCTCGGAGGCCGAGCCGCGCGGCTGGAGCGACAGCCTGGTGGTCGGCCTGCTGATCGGCGGCGTGGTCCTGCTGGCGGCGTTCGTGTTCTGGCAGAGCAAGGCCAAGCACCCGCTGCTGCCGCTGCGCATCCTCGCCGACCGCAACCGCGCGGGCTGCTTCCTGACCATGGGGCTCGCCACGATCGGCATGTTCGGTCTCTTCCTGTTCATGACCTACTACTTCCAGGGCATCCTCGGATACAGTCCGGTCAGGAGCGGTCTGGCGTTCCTGCCGATGTCCGTGATGATCATCCTGGGCTCCACGCAGATCTCCGCCCGGCTGCTGCCCCGCACGCCCCCGCGCCTGCTCATGGTGCCCGGCATGCTGCTCGCCGCGTCGGGCCTCGGGGTGCTCACCCAGCTCGGCGTGGACTCCGCGTACGCCACCCACGTCCTGCCCGCCGAGCTGCTGCTCGGCCTCGGCATGGGCCTGACCTTCATGCCGGTCTTCTCCACCGCGACCCACGGGGTGCGCCCGCAGGACGCCGGGGTGACCTCCGCGATGGTCAACACCTCGCAGCAGGTGGGCGGTTCCCTCGGCACCGCGCTGCTGAACACCATCGCCACCTCGGCGACGAGCACGTACGTCGGCGGGCACATGACCAACCCCGCGCAGAAGGCCCAGGTGCTGCGCGAGGGCATCGTGCACGGCTACACGCACGCCATCTGGTGGGGCGTGGCCGCGATGCTGCTCGCCGCGGTGGCCTCCGGCATCCTGGTCATCGCCCGGCCGACCGGCCACGGCCGGGGCGGCGCCCCGGCGGGTGCCGCCGCCGCGCACTGACCCCGACCGCTGACGCGGCCGGGGGGGGGGGGGGGGGAGCGGGGGGGGGGGGGGGGGGGGGGGGGGGGGGGGGGAGGAAGAGGGGGGGGGGGGGGGGGGGTGTTGGGGGGGGGGGGGGGGGATAGGGAGGAGGAGTCTCCACCTTCTCCCCCTTCCCACCCTCC
>NZ_JBVHXT010000061.1:36056-40302 GCF_055569255.1 Streptomyces sp. NPDC029296 | reverse complement strand
GCCCCCTTGCGTCCGTAATCGAACCGGCAGCAAAGCTACACGCGCGTCTCGGCAACCGACTTGACGGCTTGGGGGCGTGAGGCGTCTACCTCACCTCCTGCGGCCCGGACGCGACCCAGACCGTGTTCCACCTCCACGGCCACCTCGTCCCGCGCCGCGCCGGCGACAACCTCGCCCTGCCCTGGAACCGCCTCACCCGCGAACAGGAACCGACCCGATGAAGCGACTCTTCCGCCGCTGCGGCCACGCCCCCGGCGCCCCTACTCCCGAGGACCTGGCCGCCCTCGACACCGTCCGTGCGACGCTCACCGCACTGCGCAACCCGCAACCCTGGACACCCGGCTGCGCCCGTGACATCGCCGTGCACGTCGGCCCCTTCATCGAGCGCGCGCACCCTCGGCCCGGCGACGACCACGGCCCCGACATGATCTCCATCGCCCTAGTTCACCCCGACACCCCGCACGCCGCGGCCTACCTCCATGGCCGCGAGCTCGGCTACACCCGTGGCTGGCTGCGCTGCCAGACGACCGCGATCCTCGGCCTCTGGCAGCCCGGCTACACGCTGCTCACCCACGCCGCCGCGAACCTGGCCCTGCCCGACGACCTCGGCATGGACCCTGCCCACTACGCCCTCTACGTCGATGCCCACCGGTACGACGACGATCCCGACGGCTTCACCCTGCTGCGCCTCGGCCCCTACACCCGAATCCGGCACGCCCAGCAGGACTACGACCGGATCGCCGCCGCGCTGGACGGGCGGGAGACCATCCTCGTGCCCGGCCATCGTGTCTCCGCAAGGTTCGATCCGTTCAACGTCAGCGACCACCAGCTGTTCGCCGACCCGTACGAGGCCGACGTAGTGGCGCTCCTGGACGCCGCCGTTGCGGGGGTGAGCGCGTGACTGTCCCGGCCCTGTACGAGATCGAGACCAGCGAGGGCGACGACGGCACCATGTACCCCGCCGAACAGCTCTGGACGCCCTGCGCCGACGGCGCGGCCGACCACGGGTTCATCGCCCACCAGGGCCTGTTCGTCGCCGGGATCGACGGTGGCGCCGACGATGACCTTTACCCGGTCGGCTTCCTGGTCCTCGGGCACCAGCGGTGGGCCGACATCATTGCGGCCGCTGCCGCGTACATGGCCCGGACCCACGGCTGGCGGAACTTGCATCTGTACCCGGGCGACGACCCCTCGGTCCTCATCCCCCGCATCCCGCGCGCCGTTCACACCCACGGCGTCTTCTTACGGCACCCGCTCCCGGACTACGGCTGCGGATGCGAGTGGGACGACACCTGGCGCATGGTGTGGGCTGCCACTGAACCCGGTGCCATGCCGATCACCGCGCTGCGGCACCCGGCCGCACCGGTGACCGCCACTGGCATTCCCGATCCCGACGCAGACGCGCCCGCGACCTGGGCAGCCTGACAGCCGAAGGCCCGGCTCTCCCGCAGATGGATCGCGGGGGAGCCGGGCCTTCTTGCGTTTCAGGGCTTGGAAACAAAAGTTTCCAAGCCGTTCGGGTCGCTCGAACACCGGAGGGAAACAAGGGCCCGGTCCCCGTGAGCTGCGGGGACCGGGCCCTTTTGCGTTCCAACCTTCTTGTTTCCCGCGGGAAACGTCAGGTGCGGCGGTCGAAGCCGAGCGCAGTGGCGACCTTGTTGTACTCCTGGGCGGGCATGCTGTTCGGCGCGAAGATCGGCACCGGGCAGTCGTCGCGGTAGATCTTCGGCATCTCGCCGGACCAGTGAACGAGAGGCAACAGGAGCTCGCCGTAGGCGTCCTCCAGCTCTGCGAGCGTCCTGAAGTGCTCCTTGGTGCCGTATGAGGAGTTAGGCGCGGCGCAGGCGAGGATCCGCTTCACCTCGGGGGAGATGCCCTTGGTGATGTACTTCCGCTGGGTGCGGATTTCGTGGAGCTTCTTCTCCAGGCGCACGAGTGCGCCGGCCTCCTTGAAGGTGCACAGCACCGGAGGGAGGACTTCGCCGTCGACGTCCTTGTCCAGGGCGATGAACGCGGTGACGGTGGTGCGCCCGTAGGTGGCCGGGCAGTCGATGAGGACCGCGTCCCATTCACCGTCCATCGCCGCCAAGCCGTCGCGAATCCAGTACGAGTCGGCGTTGCGGTGGTCGTTGAGGAGCCGCTCGGCTTCGTCGATGTCCGGGTCGTCGATGTTGCCGGGGACGATGTACAGGTTCTCGATCAGTTCGTACGCCGCGTCAGGGTCCTCCGGGTCGATCTCATCGACCTGGTACCGGGCCTGAACGACGGCGTCCTTCAGCTCGGCCTGTTCCTTTATGACGTCCGTGATCCCGAGTTGCCCGTCCCGGAACGTGCTGTAGCCCAGGACCTGGCTGCTGTTGCACTGCGGGTCCAGGTCGATGACGAGGACCCGGTACCCGCGCTGCGCGATGATCGTGGCGAGGCTGGTACAGGAGCTGGTCTTGGCGGTGCCGCCGGCCTTGAGGGCAAAGACGATGACGCGGGTCTTGTCGAGGACGCGTCCTCTGGCGAGCGCTGCGGTGCTGCTGTTCATGGGAGTCTCCGAAGAGCCGGGGAGGGCGGTGTTCACTTCGCCTCCTGGAGGGAGAGGCCAAGCAGTTCCTGCTCGTACTCGGTCGGCTGGTAGGCCACCTTGCTGGTGATGAGGAACTTCAGGTGCGCGCGGTCGCGGTCGTCCCATTCGCGGTCGGTTCGGGAGGCACGTACCTCGTTGGCGGCGAGAGCGATGGCGAACGCGGCCCGGCGCTTCAGGTTGGCATCGCCGTCGGCGGCGACTGCATCGAAGTAGGCGGCCGCCCGTCCGGCCTTGGGCCCCTTCCCCAGGTCCCTCAGCCACTCGTGGGCGCGGGTGGCCGCCGCCTTCCACTCCTTCGGGCTGAGCACGGCGTTGACCAGGAGCGCGTCGACTTCGGAGGCGCCGGCGTACCGCTCCTCGGAAAGAATGAGTCGGCAAGCGAGGTCGCGCTGCTCGGCTGACTCGGCTGCTGCGCGGAGCCTGCTCCGATCCTCGGCCGACTCCTTGGACTCGGTCCCATCGGACGGCTTGCCGTCTGCGGCGCTATCACCGGTCGTCTGATGCGGGATCGACGTCTCGCCCTGTTGCTGGCCGGCGGGACCCGCCTGTTCCGTTCCCTGCTCCTGGTCGTGTTTCCCGCGGGAAACGTCCCCGTCGTCTCCCGACGTCTCCGACGTGTCATCGATCGGAGCGGAGCGGCTCGACTTCGTGTTTCCCGCGGGAAACACAGTTGCTTCGAGCTTGAGCCGGTTCTTCGCAGCCTCCGCCGTGATCTTCTCGTCCTGCATCCAGCCGAATGCCTTCAACTGGAGAGCGTGCGCAGCTTCGGAGGAGTTGCTGTCCTGGCCATCCTTGATGGTCGACAGCGTGTAGCCGGCCTTGGGCGAGGTGCTGCCCGCGTGAATCGAGTCCTGGATCTCCTGCGGGAGGTCCAGCAGGTTGAGGATCCGGGTGACACTTCCCCGGCTGCCGTAACCAGCCCGCTCGGCGATCTGCTCACCGGTCAGGCCGCGCCGCCGCAACAGGTCCAGCTGGAGGGCCTGCTCGATGGGCGTAAGGTTCTCCCGATCCTTGTTCTCACTGATCAGGTTCTCCTCGACCGTGCGCTCCTTGGCCCACTTGTCGCGGAGGATCACCAGCATCGGCTTCCCGGTCTTGAGGGCAGCCTCACGGCGACGGTGGCCCGGACCAAGGATGTAGGTCCGATCTGGGTGCGGCACCTGGTCTGCCCACTCCGGGTACATCTCCATGAACAGGTCGGTGTGCATCACAGCACCGGGAGTGTGGACGCCCTGACGCTGGACGCTGTCGACCAGCTCGTCGATGTTCCCCAGCCCGAGACGCTGGTTCATGGGGTTCGGGCTGATGTCGGCCGGGTCGTGCTCGAACAGCTCCCCGTCCTCGGGATCAAGCGTATGGATTCCCGAGGGGCCCGGGTTGGGCACGCCGACCCCAGCCTTCGCCCGCTCTTGGTTGAGCTTGCCGCCGCCCTTGTTCCGCCTGGGCTTGCGTGGCGCGGTCATGAGTCCTCCGGGATGGTGCTGTGGTGATAACGGAGGGAACCCTAGCGGTCGCCCCACCGGGGAGAGCCTCTTGGGCGCCGATGTTCGCTCCGAAGGGCTGAGAGGCGGGGGCGGGGGGGGGGGGGGGGGGGGGGGGGGGGGGGGGGGGGGGGGGGGGGGGGGGGGGGGGGGGGGGGGGGAGAGGGAGGGGGGGGGGGGGGGGTTGGGT
>NZ_JBVHXT010000061.1:0-36048 GCF_055569255.1 Streptomyces sp. NPDC029296 | reverse complement strand
TTTTTTGGTGGTCGGTGTTGCGCGGGGGGGGGGGGGGGGGGGGGGTTTTTTTTTTCCCCCCCCCCCCCCCCCCCCAGGGCGGGCTTGCCACAGGCACACTGGGCCAGACGCCACAGCAGGCGGGGCAGGGCCTCGTACGGCACGGTGAACTCCTCCGTGCAACACGAAGCCCCGCCGGGCGGCCGGGTGCGGGGTAGCTGTTCGCGTTGAAGGGCTGACCCCTGCTGTTGAGCGGGACTTCCCCAATTGGAGAAGTCCCGCGATTTTGGCGGCACCAGCCCCGGGCAGTCAGCGTGAGGCGACACCCCTAAACCCCGGACCGAGCCCGCGCCGCTTGCCACGAGGCGCGGCGCCAGGGCGGGCGGTGAGGGCCGTGACCACCGCCTGAGCCGCCTGTGGGGTGAGGCCGGCGCTCACCTGCCCGGAGGCAAGGACCCGCGCGTACGCGCCGGTGCCATGGGCGCGGACTGCGTCGGCGAGCGCGGCGGCCGCGGTCTCGGCTGGCCCGGACCCCCAGCTGTCATGGTCCCGCTGCTGCGCCTGGCGGGGGACGGTGTCGCGTTGGTTGAGGAGCACGGCCAGGGCCTGCGCCTCGGGGGCATCCAGCGTTACCGTGACCAGCGCGGCACCGAGCTGGTGGACACGGTGCCGGGTCAGACCGTGCGCGGCGAGTGCCTGGCGCAGCGCCGCGCTTGTCCCGGCCGTAGCTCTGCCACCGCCCGACTCGCCCGCCCCGGCTCCGGCCTGCTCGGCGCGCTCGACGACGGCGGCCGCCGCGACCGGCACCACGGAGAGAATCTCCGCGCATTCCGGATCGAGCTGGGCGAGCGCACCGGCCAGGACCTCGAGGGCGGAGGCCACGTCCTCCACTGCGCCCGCGCTCCACCGCGCCGGGTCGGCGGCGTCGGCCAGCGTGCACGCCGCGACGACGGCCTCCTCCGCCAGCGCCTCCACTCTGCCCGGCTCACCAGTCAGCTTCATGTCCCGCCCCAACGAGATTCGACCGCGCATGGTCGTGCGCGCTCATCACATGATGACGTCCGCGATCCGTTCCATCGGCACGAAGCTCACGGTCGCGCGGTTGCGGGCTGCAAGACCTCGACACCACCGGCTGCGCCAGGTCGCGGGGACAGCGGCCAGCCCGTAGACCGGACGTATGGTGCTTCGGCCGCCGGTGGAGCCGATGCTGGCGCAGGCCCGCGGCACGGTGCCCGCGCCCGGCGCGCTGCCTGGTGGGCTTCGATTTCAGCCGAAGTTCGATGGCTACCGGGCGCTCGTCTTCACGCCGTGGCCGGCGCCCGGCCCGGTGCTCGTGCAGTCCCGCCGCGGCAGCCTGATGCAGAGCCGTTTCCCTGATCTTGTGGACACGGCCGCGCACCTGCCCGACGGCCTGGTCCTCGACGGCGAGCTGGTCGTGTGGGTGGAGGGCCGTATGTCGTTCGAGGCGCTCCAACGGCGAGCCGTCTCCGGCGGCAGGACTGCCACCCGCCTGGCCCAGGAGATGCCGGCGTACTTCATCGTCTTCGACGTCCTCCAGCTCGACGGCCAGGAGCTGCTGCACGTTCCGTATGGCGAGCGGCGCAAGCGGCTGGAGCGGCTGTTCACCGACCACGGGCTGAGTGCCCCGTGGACGCTCTGCCCGGAGACGGGCGATGTTGCGACGGCGCGGGAGTGGCTGACCTCCTGGACACAGGTACCCGGTGTCGAAGGCCTGGTGATCCGAGGCACGCAGCAGCGGTATTTGCCCGGCGCCCGCGCGCTCTACAAAGTGCGCCGCCGGGACACCACTGAGGCGGTGGTCGGCGCGATCACCGGCACCGTACGGCGGCCGCAGACGCTCGTGCTGGGCCGCCTCGACGCGGAGGGTGTGCTGAGGGCGGTCGCCCGTAGTACGCCGCTGCGGCCGGACGCGGCGCGGGACCTGGCCGAGCGGCTGACACCCGCAGGGCATGGTCACCCATGGGAGGGCGTCCGGTTCACGACCTCCTGGGGGTCGCGCACCCCGCTCGACGTCGTGCTGGTCGAACCGATGCTGATCGCCGAGATCATGGTGGACACGGCGCAGGAGCGCGGAGCGTGGCGGCACCCGGTGCGCCTCGCCCGGCTCCGGATGGACATCGCGGTCACGGACGTCCAGCCCTTCGGCGCGGGCGCCGAGCCCGCCAGCAACTGACCGTCCTCCCGCTGCTTCCGACGCGGTACGGCGTCACGGACCCGTGAGGATGTCGTGGGTGCCAATACGGCGCCAGATGACGTGCGGGGTGCCGGGGCGGCGTTCGGGCCCGTACTCCCAGGTGGCGCGTCCTGCGGGGCCGGTGCCCATCGACCAGGTCAGTTCGTAGATGCCCGGTGCGCGCTGGACGCGCTTGACGCGGAGGCCGGCGCGGAAGCGGCCGGTGCGCAGGTCCTCGACGAAGGCCGCCACGGTCTGACGGAAGCGGCGGCGCTGCTCCGGGGAGAGGCGGTCCAGGTCGGTGGCGAAGCGGGGCAGGGTCTCGTAGGTCGGCACGTCGGTCCTCCGGGCAGCAAGAAGCCCCCGGCGTTGCCGGGGGCGGAGAGTGAGTGACGTGGTGCAGGCGGCGCTTTGGCCGTCAGGTGGGGGAGCGGTACGTAGATGTACGGGCGGGTGGCGTCTGCTGGCGGTTCGGGGCTTGTGGGGCGGGTGTGACTGGGGGCCGCGCAGCATTTACATGGCCCGGGTGGTGTCCGCCGGGCGGGCACGACGGCGCCGAAAACGCCCGCCCGGCGGGTGGGGCGGTGAAGTTCCGGTGAACTCTCCCGCCGCACGGGACCGCGCTTTTGCGCAGGTCAGAGCCGGTGTCCCCTGTGGGGATGCTGAGTGTCGCGAAGGTTCAGAGGCGTAACGCGTGGCGGTACTACGTGCGCGGAGTCGCGTTCGGGGACGGCCGCCGCCGGGCCGGCCAGTCGTTGAAGGACGCCCAGGAGCTGGCCGGGCTCCCACCGGGACGGTGGCTGGGGCGTGGTCTGCGTGCGCTGGGGCTCACCGCGGGCGCGGAGGTGTCCGAGCGGCAGTTGGAGCTGGTCTTCGGGCAGGGCCGGCACCCGGACGCCGACCGCATCGAGCGCGGCCTCCTGGACGACGACGCCTACCCGGCCACGGCCCGCCGGCGGACCGTGCTGGGGCAGCCGATCGAGGAGATCGAGGCGCGCAAGCAGACCCCGCTGCTCGCCCTCGACTTCACCTTCCGGCCGCAGGCGTCCCTGATCGTGCTGTGGGCGCTGGGAGACAACAAGACGCGCCGGGTCATCGAGCGGGCGCACGAGCGGGCCATCGCCACCGCGCTGCGCTGGCTGGAGGACGAGGTCGCCGAGACCCGGTGGTCCTCGGGCCGCGGCCGCGCCAAGACGCCGGCCCTGGTCGTCGCGGCGTTCCGGCACTTCGACAACCGCGACGGGCTGCCGCTCCTGTTCTTGGGGCGTTTCAGATCTGTCTCATTACCCATCCCTCGGCACAGTGAAGATCAGCTCTGCGGACAGCTGGCACCTGGTACATCTCGTCTTTCATCCCTTCTGAGCGGAGTGGCGGGTGCAGCTGTTCTCGGTTGATCGGGCGGTGGTGGAGCGGTACCTGCAGAGCGACGTCCTGTCTGGCGCCGAGGTGGCTGCGCTTCTGGAGCATCGGGGTATCTCGGATGGCACTCCGATCTACCTTGACGACGAGACGTTGCTGCCGGTCGAGCCCCTGAACTCGTGGGCCAGGTCGTTGTCGTACGCCGACTTGGACGCCTCGACGATGCGCGACTACGGCCGGATCATCGCTCGGTTGGACCGGCATCAGAGTGGCCGCGGGGCGGATCTGCTGAGTGCCACCGAGTCCGACCTGGTGGCCTACAAGAGGCTTCGCACCAGGCACCAGCGGCGGCCGATCGGGGCTGCGGCCTGGAGCAAGGAGTCGGGTCTGATCGACCGGTTCTACGGCTTCCTGGTGGACAACAGGCACCTGGATCGATGTCCGGTGCGTGTCGCCGCTCGCGGCAGGAACGCGCTCAGCCCGCGGATGCGACTGGGGATGGACATCCGGCACATGACGTTCGAGCAGTACCGGTACTTCCGCGACGTGGGACTGGGTGGGCAGCTTCCGGACGCTCAGGTCAACCGTTCCTTCCGCGGGTCGGCGCCGCACCGCGGCCGTGCTGGTGCCGATCTCGCGCTGGGCACCGGTTCGCGCTGGCGCGAGTGGGCCACCGTGCTGCTTCCCGAGCTCGGCGTCGGGTCAGGTGTCGCTCGATCGGGCGCCGAGTTCACGGTTCAGGCGTGCGCGAAGTACGGCAAGGCCCGCACGATCTATGTTCCCGAGGACGCCATCGACTCGGTGGACACCTACTGCCTGCTGGAACGTCCGGAGCTGGCCCGGGCAGCGGCGCGGACACTCGCCCGCAAGCACCGCGACCTCTTCGTGGTCAAGCGAATCGACTACGCTGACGGGCGCGTCCGGGGCACGCTACGGGGAGTCGAGCGCGAGTACGCGATCTCGGCGATGCCGGCCAACCTGCGCCGCATCACCGTTCACGAGGGTGAGTTCGGGCTGGAAGCGCTGGCGGTCTTCATCTGCCGCGGAGGGCTGATGCCCGGAGCCGATTCCTGGAAGCGCTACCGGCACGCGGCCTGGCGACGTATGGCCGGCCTCGCTGACGAGACGACTCCGCGTCTGCCCGCGAAGCGCTGGCGCTGGCACGACCTGCGCCACACCTACGCACTCCAGCTGCTGACCTATCTGGAGAACCTCATGGACGGGGAAGAACCGGATCACGCCAGGCGGCAGCGCCGGCACCGCTCCTACCTCACCGGGCACATCCGCTACAACCCGCTGCTGATCGTGAGCCGCAGACTGGGTCACTCCAGCCCGGAGACCACTTACGCCTACCTCGAGTACACCGACGACCTGATCCACGACTTCGAGGAAGCGTTCCGCAACTGGCTCGGGGACGGGGAAGCCACCTACGCGCAGATCGCCGCCCACGCTCTGGGCGTCGGTGCCAACGGGGGTGGCACGCCGTGACGCCCCTGACCAACGCCAAGCGGGACCTGGTACGCCAGGCCCTCGCGTCTCCGGTCGGACCCGGTGGCTTGGGGATCCGCGCGGTCGAAGGCAAGCGCGGCGCCGTGAAGCAGATCGTTCTCTACATCGACCCGGCCGACTACACCTGCTCCCGTCTCGCAGCGGAGCTGGCGGACGAATGGGTCGAGTACGTGACCGCCACGGAGATTACCGGGTGGGCAGTCTCCTACCGTTCCGCGATCAACCGGTTCTGCAAGGCGATGGGCGCCCAGGCTGGGCCCGCGGCCGCTCGGTTGACCCTGAGCCGGCCGGGGCTGGTGGACTTGATGGTCGAGTGGGAGAGGGGTCTGCCGAAGACCTATGCAGCCGGGTCGATGTGGCCGGGCTACCTCTCGAGCGGCGTGCGCACTCTGATCATGCGCCGGGACGATCACGCCGACAGGCAGGTGGACCCTGCTCTGGCTCGTCTCGTCCGCGGACCGATCACCATCCCCTGGGGTGAGTCCAATGAGCGGGATGAGTTCACCCGCGCCGAGAAGCGGGCCATGGTCAGCGCCGCTTGGAAGTGCGTCCAGGCGATGGAAGCCCGGATCAAGAAGGGGTGGGAACTCGCCGGGACGGGCCGGCACCCGGGCACCGGCAGCTGGACGAGCATCCCCGACCTCCTCTGGGCGCTCGGCCACGGGGGCCTGCAGCCAGCAGAGATCCGAACCGCGATGCCGTCGGCGGCGTGCTGGCCCGAAGAACTCCGCAAGGTCGCTCTCCGCGCCGACGGCACCTTCGTGTCGAACGCGTCCAAGCACAGGCTCATCAAGTACCTGGTCGAGACGCTCTACCCGACGACACTCGACCTGCACGCGTTTCGGGTCCTCCTGGTCGATGCCACCGGGCATGCCCCGGAAGAGCTGACCCAGTTCGGCGCCAAGGACGTCGAGTTCCTTCCCAAGGGTGTCCGGCTGACCCTGGTGAAGAACCGGGCCTCGCGCATGCGGCACCGAGCCTTCTACGACGCGAACCCCAGCAGTGCGGCGGATGAGGCAGCCGGCGACGTCTTCTCCGACCAGCCCCGCCGCGAGGCCAGTGAAGTCGTCCGAAGGCTCATGGCGGCCACGGACCGAGCCCGGCAGAACGCACCCCACATCACCGACTCTCTGTTCGTACGCGCCACGGCCTGGACCGATGGACGCCTCGTCTTCGACAAATGGAACCCTCTGGTCCCCAAGGCGAACTTCGCTACATGGCTGCAGACCTGGGGCGTCACCGTGACCGGCGAGAGGCACGTGGGCCGGCTGCGGAAATCCACCAAGGTGGAGAAGGCGATCGTCACCGGCGGACGGATCAGCGCGGCGGCGGACGACCACACCCAGGAGACGTTCGCCGGCCACTACGCGCAGGGCACCACGCTGCGGATCCTCTCCGGACAGGTGATCAACACCGCGCAGAAGCATTGGTTCAACAAGGCCCTGGCCAAGGATGAGGATGCAAAAGGGCCCACCGTCGTCACGCCGGAGACAGTCGACCAGCTCCAGGATGCTGACCAGCTCCAAGCTCTCGGCCTGGCGGAACGGGAGGCCGACGGGATCATCCAGGGACAGCTCGACATGGGCGTGACCCACTGCCGCAACCCATGGGAGTCCCCCTTCAGCCCGGCTGGTGAACTGTGCTCGGTCGCGCCCCTGCGCTGTCTGGAATGCCGCAACGCGTGGATCCTGCCGAGCCAGCTTCCCCAGCTGCTGCTGTTCGAAGAACACCTTGAGCGACTGCGCAGACGACTCCCTCCCGAGGTGTTCACCGCCCAGTGGGGCCAGAGCTTCACCAACCTCAAAGCCGTCCTCGCCGGCCGTTCCGACGCGGACAAGACACTCGCCCGCAAGCACATCGAGGCCGGCCGGGAATCCCTGAGCCTGCCCCTGGCCGCCCACGTGGAGTTCGACGCGTGAACCTCACCCTGCCGCAGCAGCTGCGAGCCCCACTGTTCCGCGACGACGAGCCGGTCATCCAGGGCCGGTCACAAACGGGTGCAGCGGACCCCGGCGGAAGGATCCCGCGATTCGGGGACACCGACTTCTGGGACTTCAACAGCGTTCTGCGACGCCCGGCGAACGTCGCCCCCAGCACCTGGCGAATCCGTTTCGCGGGACCGCTGACCGACCCCTACTGGAATCTCCTGACCCGCGAAGTCCTCATGATCGCCGCGAACCCAACCCACCGCGCTGTGATCAATCACGGCCTGTCGCTGGGCAGCACGGGCGTCGCCGTCGCGACCATGCAGAACTTCGTCTCTTACCTGCGACGCCTGGCGAACTGGGCTGCCGAGAACGGTCTGCCGCCCTGTCCTGATCAATGGACGAGCGACGTCCTGCGAAGGCGGATCAAGTACATGCGGGACAGCACCACCACCGGACCCGCCACCACAACCAGCCACGTCACGCTCTTTCGGCAGATGACCGCGATGGCGCCCGCGCTGAGTCTGCCCTGGCCCTCCGACGATCCTTGGCCCGGCAAGACCGCCCGGCAGGTGGCCGACTACCCGATGTCCTCGGAACTGGTCCTCAAGCCCGTCCCCCCGCACATCTGGTTTCCGCTCATCCGCGCGGCGTGGACCTACATCCACACCTTCGCGCCCGACATCCTCCGCGCGAGCCACCGCTACGAAAAGCTGAAGGCCGCGGCCTCCACACGAATCCTGGGCAGGCACGAGGAAGTCGGAACGTGGCTGGCCGATCCGGCCAACAAGGTCCCCGTCCGCTTCGAGAATGGCCGGCCGACCGGTACCATCCCGCAGCCGAACTACCACTACCTGGCCCTGCTACTCGGGTTCGACAGGAAATCAGGCAACGCGCTCTTCCACGGACACTCGAAACGCGCTTCGGAGCGATGCCGGATGGCCATGGAGGCAGTCGCCGAAGGACGCTTCTGCCCGGACAGCATCATCGATGACCTGGTGCACGTCACGCGGCCCGACGGCAGCACTGGCCCCTGGCACCCGGGCATCGACGCCTACTCCCTCTACCACCTGAGAATCGCGCTCCGGAATGCCGCATTCGTCCCGGTGGTCGGGCTTTCCATGATGCGCGACTCGGAGGTCCAGGAGATCACGCGTGACAGCGTGGTCGAGCACTACAGCTCGCCCGCCATCGCCTCCACCCTTCACAAGGGCCGCCCCGGACAGCCCCGAAAGCACTGGTGGATCACAGAGCCCGTGGCAGAGGCCATCGCCGTCGCCGAACTACTCACCGAGAGCGACCGCATCTTCGCCGCCATGCCCCGCCGAGGGACGCAGAAGGTCCACGGAGTCCGCCTCCTGAGGTCGTTCATCGACAGCGTGAATCAGGGCCGAGCCTGGTCGGGCCTCGATGAAATCCCCGACGGATACGTCCGGCCCCACATGTTCCGCCGGACCATGGCCATGCTGACCGACCAGTTCGCCGGCTCGGAGATCGCGCTGGGCATCCAGCTCAAGCACATCGCGACAAGGGCACTGGCCAACGCCGCCACCCGCGGCTATGCCGCAGGAGACACGTCCTGGGCCGAGCACCTCAAGGACGCGATCGAAGTCGCCCGCTTCCGCAAGATCAAGGACCTCTTCAACCTCCACAAAGAGGGTCAAGTCATCGGCTTCGGCCCCGGAGCAGACCGCCTCACCAGCGCCTTCGACCAGATCATCTCAACCGCCAAGGCACGCGGAGGGGACGCCCGGGTCGAGGAAGACCTCCTCCGCAAGACACGCGTCACCATCCGCTTCGGCACCTTGAACAACTGCCTCTACGACGACACCAACCCCTCCGGCGCCGTCTGCCTCGAGCACGCCGTTGTTCCCCCAGGCCACACCGGTCCTCTCCACGATCGATGCCGACCCGACCGATGCGGCAACAGCATGATCGGCATCGAACACCTCCCCATCCACGACTCCCACCGGCGAACCCTGTTGAAGCTGCTGCAGACCCCGGGCCTCCCCGCCTGCCGCAAGCAACTGATCACCCGCGAACTCGAACGCGTCGAAGCGATCCTGGACAAAGCTGGCGAGGCCCGCACATGACCGCCGGGGATGGAACGAGAGGACGGGTCAGCACCAAGAGCGGCGCGGCCCTCCGCGCCGCCATGGCCAGACTCCTCGCCGGACGACCGGAGAGGACCGATGGGCGCCTGACCAAGGAGAACCTCTGGCGAGAAGCCCAGGTCAGCCGGGCCACCATGAACAGAGCCCAGGAAGTCCTCGCCGAGTGGGACGCCCACATCGCCCAGCACGGGAAGACGACCCCGCGCGAAGCGCAACGCGACACAATCATCGCTGACCTGCGCAAGAAGCTGACCGCAAAGACCCAGCAGTGCACCCACTTGGAGAAGCAGCTTCAAGCGGCAGCCGTCGCCATCGCAGCCCTCCACCACGACAACGAAGCCCTCCGCGACGAACTCAGCGAACGGGCCACGACCGTCGTCGTTGGAATCGGCCCCCAGCGCAGGAGGCCGAGATGATGATGAGGATCTTTGAGATCGGTCGGGGCTGCTCGATGCCTCACGTGCTCCGCTTCTCAACTGAGTGAGGAACGGAACGAGCGCCTCACAGGTGGCCAGCAGGAGTAGCTCGCGTGTTCAGCGTGCGTGTCGGGCTGAGTAGCCGTGCTGCCTTTACGTTCCTGAGCACTCCTTCGCTCGCTGCGTGGTGCTGCGGTGCTTCAGGCGGTGCGGTGCGCTCCGACGAAGGACTGCAGTGCTTCCTGCGTGTGGGGAAGGCCGAGGTCCCGCAGCCGGTCTGCGGACGAACGGATGAGCCACGCGTGCCGGTGGCCGGCGAGATCGCCCAACAGCTGCTGTTGCGCCGCTGTCAGGTCGGCGTAGCGGGGCGCGGGGTGCGGCTGCGGAGCGGGAAAGAGCTCCTCGATCGCCCTGCGGGTGCGGGACCCGTAGCAGTCCCAGACGATGCGGGGCAGGCATGCGTCGAGCGCCTCGCGCACGGCGGCCGGGTCCGAGCCAGGCGGCAGGGAATGCAGGGTGCGCTCGATGTGGCCGTGAAGGTCGCCCTCGCAGTAGTCGGTTACGCAATTGAACGGGCTGCGGGCAGCTGCGGTGAGTTCCGTGACAGCCCGGCCGAGCAGGCCGGGGCCGACAGGGGTTCCGTCAAGGCCGGCAAGGCGGATGAGGGCGGTGGCCGCGGCCCACCGCATCAGCGGATCTGCGGCATCCAGGTACGGGGTGATGTCCTCGGCCGTGGAAGAAGGGCCGACGAGGCCGGCGGCAAGCAGCGCGGTGGCTGCGGTGACCGGGTCCTTCTCGTGTGCAGCAAGGGCGAGGAGGCGGGGCAGTGAGGTGGTGGAGAATTCGGGAAACCAAGCCAGGAGGTAGGCGATCCGGGTCCGCAGACGGGCGTCATCATCGTCGAGTAGGGCGAGAAGGCCCGGGAGTTCGTCGAGGACGGCGTCGTATGACTGAAGCGCCGACCACCGGGAATCGGGCGAGTTACCGGCCGCCACCCAGTCCCGTATCTCCTGTAGCTGTGCGCGCTGGTCGGCATCCGTCGCGGCGGCTAGCTGCTCCTCGTACCACGGCAGGAGCTCCTCCGGTCCGGCCTCCGCCGCGGCCGCACGCCATCCGTCCACGTTGATGCCGGTGGTCACGTCGTACTCGTCGTGCCAGTCCACGGCCAGCCGGGTGAGCAGCCACATCGTGTCCTCGCGGGCGGCTGCGGGGCCTGCGAGGGCGATTCTCGCGAGGAACGGCACGGCGACCGGAGAGGCCGAATAGCGGCTGCCCTGGTGAAAAATGCTGCTGAACAGGCTGCTGAACGCTTGCTTGCGCGCCTCGTCGTCGCTCCCGCACAGGGTGCGTATACGCCCTGGAACGTCATGCGCCGACTCGTAGGCGTGGGACAGGCTGGCCCAGTCCACATCGTCCAGCCCCGCCAGCAGCTTCTCGTACTCGTTGATCATCGAAGAAGGATCGCAGGAGGCACTGACATAGCCTCCGCGGCGCAGCAACAGCTGGTCCCGCCCGAGCGGCACCGGTCCACAACTTGCTGCAGATGGGAATTCACGGCGAGCAGGTCTAGGGAACCTCCAAGCAGCTGGTGGGGAAGATCATGGAGCCTCATCAATGACCCACTGTTCTGCCGGAGCCGGCGCACCGGTTCAGCATCTTGGCGTTGTCTCACCGCCTCACAGGCTCACGCCGTCTGGCGGCGCGGCGCGCGATTCGCTGATCGGCGCGAAGGTCGCGATCAGCTGTCTCATGAGACACCCTGAACGCGAAGAACTCCTGCACGACCACTGCCTGATCCTCAACCGCGTACAGCGCCTTAACGACAACGGCGAACCAGTGTGGGGCGCCCTGGACACCCACCGCCTGTACCAGAACGTGGTGGCCGCCGGGACGCTCTACACCCTCACGATGACCACCGAGGTGTGCGAGGAGCTCGGGCTGGCGACGGTGCCCCGGGAGGTGACGCCGGGCCTGCGCCCCGTCATGGAGGTAGCCGGCGTCGACTCCGAACTCATCGACTGGTCGGCCACCCGCCGCCAGCAGATCGAGGACGTCCTGGAGGGCCTGACCTACAAGTACGCGCAGAAGCACGGGCGGCTGCCCGGCGAGCAGGCCCGGCACGGTCTGGGGTGGTGGGCGGCGCAGGACACCCGCCGGGAGAAGAAGACCCCGCGCCCGCTGGAGCAGCTGCTCGCGTGGTGGAAGGCGTCCGCGCTGCTGAAGTTCGGCAAGCAGATGGTCGACGGGCTCCTGGACCGCTGCCGCGCGGCGGGCGCGGCGATCCGGGCCCGGGTGGACCCGCACGTCGACGTCGTGCTCGCCGCCGTCGACGTCGCCGCGGTCGTCTTCACCGTGCGCGGCAGGTTCGCCCGCCGCCACGTCCTGGCCGAAGCGCGCCGGCATCTGCTGCAGACCCTGCGCGGCCGCGCGTTCACTCGCGGCCTGGACGACTACATCGCCCACCGTGCCCTGGCCGACCACGGCCGCCAGACCACCGATCCCCAGCCCGGCCGCCGACCCCCGGCCGCCGACCAGATCTTCTACACCGCCGACTTCCCCGCGCCCGATCCCTGGTTCATCGCCGGCACCGACGGCACACCGCCCCGCGAGTCGTCCCGCTACGAGCGGGCCCTGGTCGCCAGCCTCGCCGTACGCAACGCGATCCGCGCCGCCCGCACCGCTCCCGCCGGGCAGGCCGACGCCCCGGCCGCGACGTCGGCCACCGCGCACACTGGCGAGCGGCACCACGACCAGGCGTCAGCCCCGCCGCACGCCGTCGACCACCCCGGCCGGGACGCCGCCCCCGCCCCGGTGCAGCGGGCCACCGCCGTCCACGCCCACCAGCAGGCCGCGATGCCCGAGGAGTACCTCGCGGGCCGCACGACCGACGCGGGGACGTGGCTGCGCACACCGAAGAACCTGCAGCGGCTCGCCGCCTTCACCCGCGCCGCCGACGCCCGCCGCCGCGCCTACGAGGACACGAACCCCCCGGCCGCGCCCGACGCCCCCGCCGACAGCCACCGCCAGGAGCACGAGCAGCAGCACCAGCAGCCCGGCCACGGCCAAGGCCCCGGTCTCCGGCCGTGACCGCCCGGCGGGACGCACATCGAAGCCACCGCGCCAGCGCCTGGCACGCACCCGGCGCCCCAGCCCCGGAGACAGCGGGGCACGGCGAGAGTACGAGTACCGCCCCCGTGAACGAGGAGGAACCCGTGGTCGACCTGATCCTGATACAGCTCTCGCCCAAGCAGCGGAAGCGCCTGGAGCACCTGGCCGACGCCAGCCGGCTGCGGACGGCGCTGTACCCGACGCCGAAGCCGCGGCCGGTCCGGCGCCGCTCCCGGCACTACCCCGGCGGCCGGCCGAACCCGTGGCGCACCGCGCGCCTGCGCCGCCGCCACTTCCGGTGAGTGGACACGGTGGACCCCACCACCCACCCGGTGGGCGGCGTGACGCCCACAGAGTGGAGCCCACCGTGAGGATCCACCCGAGGGGAGTGGAGCCCACCGCGAGGCGCACCGGGTGGGAGTGGCCTCCACCGTGACGCTGGGTGAACTCCACTGAGCCTCCGCCAACTTGAAGTCGCGGGTCAAAGGGCTGGTGTGACCGGTTCTCGGGGTACTCGTGCTGGTCGTGGGCGGGAGGCCACGGAGAAGATCGTCCGTCAGCGGTTGATTTCGAGGTTCGTCAGGACGAGCAGCGCGCGCAGGAGGTGGGTGGCGCGGGCGGGGTCGGTGCGGAGTTTGGTGAGGATCCGCCAGTTCTTGAGGTGGGCGAAGCCGTGCTCGACCGGTGCCCGTCCGACGGCGAGGACTCGGTTGGCCTCCTTCTCGCCTTGAGTGAGCTTGTGGGTACGAGTGGCGATGTAGCCGGTGACGATCACGGGGTCGAGGACGTCGTTGTCCAGGCCGCGGAAGCCGAGGTCGGCCAACGCTCCGAGACCGGCGGCGCGCAGCTGGGCCAGGATGTGGTCGTGGCGGGCGGCGGTGTTGTCGTGAGTGCGGCCGGGCCGGGCGGCGGATATCCAGATCAGACGCCCGTTCTCGTCGGTCAGGGCGAGGAAGTGCAGGCCATGGCTGCGGTGCTTGCCGGAGTAGTTCCGCCGGTCGGCCTTGCCGGTGCGGCGTCTGGTGCGAATGAGGGTGCCGTCGATCAGCACCACCTCCCCACCCTGCCTGGCGACCTTCTTCAGGGCGCGGTCCAGGCGCGGCGCCTGGGCGGCGAGCAGCCCGATCAGCTCGTCGCGCCAGCGGCGGACGGTGGACTCGGACACATTGTTTCCGCCAGCCATGTCGGCCAGGCGCTGGTCGTGACGCAGCACGGCCAGGACGATCACCGCGATCTTCCCAGGCGGCAGGATGCGCCACCTGGAGCGAATCGCCTTCAGGCGGCGCTGTAGCAGATCGGCGAGGTGGTTGACGGTGCTCGTGGACAGCGGCAGACGGCACTGGTAGACAAGCGGGCAGGTGCCCTCGGCGCGCTCTTCGGTATTCGTCACACAATTCCAACGGCCGCCGGGGGCACCCCGGTTACGCCCGTGCCGAGCCGCTCCGAGCGGCGGTCTTGCTGGTCACAGGCGGGTGGCGAACCGGCCGTCGGGCAGTTTGCGCAGCCAGCCGCGATCGACGAGCCTCACCAGCTTGCTGCGCAGCGGTTCCAGCTTGGACCGCACGCTGATGTCCACACCCACCACCTCGCCGACCTCACGGGCCATGACCGGTCCGGCGGCCTGCCGCACGGCGGCGATGATGCGCTGGTAGTCCCATGGCAGGGCGTCCTCCTCCACTCCCGGCTCGCGGTGTGGGATCAGCATCACCGCCCGTCCGGCCACTTGCCCCGGCATCGGTCGGGCTGATGAACGTTCCTCGGCGAGCTGCCCGGTCATCCGTTCAAGGACGCGTTCAGCAACGGCGAGTTCATCCCGCTCGGCCCGCACTTCCGCCAGCTGTTTGACCAGCTGCTCTTCGAGTTCGTCCAGTTCCGCGCGCCGCGCGGTGATCCGTTCCAGCAGCTCGGGATCCAGCATGCACCGGATCGTAGAAGGCTGCAGGACTACGGCGAGCAAGAACCGGACAGTTCAGCTACCTACTTCTACTGACGACCGTTTGTTCAGGGCTCGATCGCTACGAATGTGGTTCTGGTCGGGCCGACCATGCGCCAGACGCTGAGCTTCGGCCGTGACCTCAGCATCGAGTTGGGCCAACGTCTGTTCCCGTACTCGACGATGTGGTACTCGTCATCAAACTCAGCCAGGCGCTCGGCGAAGGACTACAGCCAGGCCGTGCCGGTCGTCTTCACCCCTTGGACCAGCTTCAGGAGTACGACACGGGCGCGGCGGTGTGGCGGCGTAGGCGTGCAGACGCTGACGGCCGAGCTCAGCAACCCCGACGGTGACGTTCTCGACTGCCACCAGGCCGCCCGCGCCGAAGCGGAGGAAGACGGTGCCAGGCAGCTGAGCGGGAGGCCCGGCGGCCGGTGTGCAGGTGATGCGGGCAGAAGTGCACCGATCAGCGGTGGAAAAAGCTCACCATGCACGGTGCCGAGGGCCGATGACCGGGACGTGCCGCGCCGGGCGGGGCACCGTGGCGGGGAGCTGTTGGCGGCGACATTGGCGTTCGGGCATGTGGTCGATTTAGGCTGCGTCGGTTCGTGCCGTTCACGGCGGCAGCCCATCAACGGAGAGGAAAGCCGATGATGCAGCAGGCATCGGCCACCGACCCGGCTCCCGGGCGCCGCCCCGAGCTGGTCCCCGACCCGGATGCGGAGACGGCCCGTATAGCGGCGGTACGCCGCTACGACATCCTCGACACTCCGCCCGACGGGGCGTTCGACCGGGTGGCGGCGATGGCCGCCCGGCTCTTCGACGTGCCGGTGGCGACGGTCACGATCGTGGACACCGACCGCATCTGGTTCAAGGCCGCCCACGGCCTGGAAGGCGTCAAGGAGATCGGCCGCGATCCGGGCCTGTGCGGCTCGGCGATCCTGCGCGATGACGCGCTGGTGATTCCCGACACACTTCGTGATCCTGTGGCAGCGGGCAATCCGCTGGTCGCTGGAGAGATGGGGGTGCGCTTCTACGCCGCCGCACCGATCATCACCCCCGACGGGCACCGGCTGGGCACGGTCAACGTCCTCGACACCAGACCGCGCTCGATCACCGAGGACGACACCGCCACCCTGGCCGATCTCGCCGCGATCGTGCTGGACGAGATGGAGCTGCGGCTGTCGGCGCTGCGCGCCCTGCGCGACGAGCAGGAGCGGCGGGAGGCGGAAAGCCGTCACGCCGAAGCGGAACGGGCGCGGGCCGAGGCGGAGCGGGCGGCGCGGGAGCAGGCGGAGCAGGACAAGGCCGCCATCGCCGCGTTCGCCTCCACCCTGCAGCGCACCCTGCTGCCCCCGGCTCTTCCCGTGGTGCCCGGCCTGGAGCTGGCCTGCCACTACCGCACCGCCTCCGTCCACGACGTGGGCGGTGACTTCTATGACGTCTTCTCCCTCGACGGCGGCCGGTGGGCGTTCTTCCTCGGCGACGTGTGCGGCAAGGGCCCCGAGGCGGCGACCGTCACCGCTCTGGCCCGCCACACCCTGCGCGCCGCGGCCCAGATCAACCCGGACCCGGTCACCGTGCTGAGCGCGCTCAACACCGTGCTGCTCACCGACGTCACCGCCGGCAGCCGCTTCTGCACCGCTCTCTTCGGCCTCCTCGAGCCCCGGGAAGGCAGCGGCTTCACCGTCACCATCGCCACCGGCGGCCACCCGCCGGCCTACCACGTGCGCCCCGACGACAGCGGCGCGGTATGGGTCAAGGCAGTACGCCCCCAGGGCGGCATGCTCGTCGGCGCCTTTCCCCAGGCACCCTTCGTCCAGACCACCTTCTCCCTGACCCCCGGGGAGAGCCTGTTCCTCTACACCGACGGGCTGACCGAAGCCCGCACCACCGAAGGCGCCATGCTCGGCGAGGACGGCCTGACCGGCTTCCTCCATCAGCGCACCGGGCCCGTCACCGCCTCCTCCCTGGTCGAGGACACCGTTACGCTGCTGGCCTCGCTGCCCGACGGAGCCGGCGACGACGTGGCCCTGCTGGCCCTGTCCGTGCCCGGCCCCCAGGCCGCACCCGACAGCGGTGCCGCCGCCACCGCCCACACCGCCGCCGCCCCCGAACACATCGGCCAGGAGTGATGACCGACGTGACCGACACGTTCCACCTGACCGTCCAGCACCCTCGCCCCGGCCTTGCCGTCGCCACGGTCGTCGGGGAGGTGGACATGCACACCGCGCTCACCCTGCACTCCAAAGCCCTGGAGATCATCCAGCGAGGGCACCCGTGCCTGGTCCTGGACCTGGCACAGGTCGGCTTCTGCGACTCCGCCGGTCTGAGCGCGCTCATCCGCATCTGGCACGCGGCCCAGGCGGCGGGCGGCTTGCTCAGCCTCGCCGCTGTCCCCGACCGTCTGATGCGCATGCTCAGCATGACCGGCGTCGACGCACTCCTGCCGGTTCATGCCACTGCCGCTGAAGCGGTCGCTGCCATGTCCGCCGGCCAGTCCACGGGCGCAGACGTGCACGGCTCCGTCACCAGTTCCTCGACGGGGGGCGGGCACCGCGAGCTGACCGAGGGCGAGCCGGCGGCCTTGGACAACGGGCAGCGGCAGGAAGCATCCCAGGCGGGAAACGTCGTTCAGGGCTGAGCGGACAGGCGGAGACACAGAGCGGGGCGGCTGTCCGGTCCGGCAGGCGCCCACTCATGCGTACGACATCGACGGCGAACCGCCAACCGCGAACTGACCGCTGCGCTGCACACCGCCCTGTAAGCAGCTCTCGAACCTCCCCCAGGAACCCGTCTCACGAACTTATGGTTCCGCCGAGACTGCTGGTGTGCTGCGGTACTGCGGATCCTCACCAAGGTCCGCACCGATCCCGCCCGCGCCAGCCGCCTCCTGCGGCTCGTCCTGACGAACCTCGAAATCAACCGCTGCCGGATGATCTTCTCCGTGGGCTCCCGCCCAGAACCAGCACGAGTACCCCGAGCATCGGTCACACCAACCCTTTGACCTGCGACTTCAAGTTGGCGGAGGCTCACTCCGGCGCACCCGACCAGTGGGAGGTGCGGGACATCGAGGCATCCGGTGCGCGCACCGACGCCGTCGCGCACCGCCGGGCACCGCACCGTGGCGCGCGCGAGGCGACGCGCACACACCGGTGAACTCAGCCCTGGCGCACCGGTGCGCACCTCTGTCCGGCCCGATGCAGCGGGCACCCGCTGACCCGTTCCCCAGCCGCTCCGCATGTGATCTGCCGCACAATATAGGTCCGCATAACGCGCATTCGGGACTTCGAAGAGATCGCGGTCAAGGGGGCGTGTGATATAGGAACCCGGCTCCGGCTGGGCCTCCTTGGCGACGGGGCCGCGCACCGCATCGGCCCGCACCGCGTGGCCCGGTGCGCACCACCAGGAACGCGCGGCGCACCGCACCACCGCACCGCACCGAGCGCACCACTGCGCCGGGAGTGGACTCCACCGTGTGGAGTGGACCCTACTCGGTGGACTCCACCGCACCCGGTGGCCGGACGGGGTGGACTCCACTCGATCGACGGCACCGGGTGGGAGTGGATGGCGGCACGGCGGGGGAGTGGGCGCCACCCGTTCCACCGTCCACGGCAGGTCGTGCACCCCCTTGTCCACCTCCGCTACCTACGACATCGCCACCGAAAACGGGCAGCGCCCGGGGGAGGAGAGATCTCCGTCCCCGGGCGCCGTCCCGGCCGGTTCGGCTCAGGCCGCGGCCGCCCCGTACCGGGCGCCAGCGTCGCGGTGGATGTCGGCGAGGAACTGGTGGACCTGGTCGACCTCCTGCATGCACTCGATCAGGAACCCGGCCGCGATCCACGCGGTGTGCGCCCCGGCCCCGCTCGCGAGGCACCACCGCTTGAGGTACCGGTTCGCGACCGTCACCAGCTTCCCGGTGACGTGCGCGGACTCGCAGTCGGCGTGCTCATCGGGCACGACGGTGAGGTAGTCGGCCAGCAGCAGCGCACCGAACTCACCGATCAGCCGCGCCAGCTCCGGTCCGTCGGCGTGGAACGCCTCCAGCGCGGCCTTCTCCTCCTTACTGCCCTGCTCCTGCCAGACCAGCTCCACGTAGTCGCAGGCCCGCAGGATCTGCTCCGGCGCGAGCCGGTGCACCTTGGGCGACGTCGTCTCCATGACAACTCCTTGTCGTTCACTGGCCGGGGGCCTGGTGCGCCCCGCCGATCGCCCTTACGGTGCGCGCCCGGCCCTGTGGACAGACCGCGCTCCGGGACACGGGCCGGGCGTGACTCCGGTCACGGACAAACTCAGACTGCAAGGGGCGGTCAAGGAGGAATCGGGCGCCGGTTGTTGGTGGCCGTCAGACCGCGGTCAAGGGGTGGCTTCACACGGTGGCTCCGGCCCGTGCGCAGATCCGCGTGCGGGCCGGACGACCGCCGACCCGGCCCGCCGGCCGGAGAAACCGAGGACACCGTGCCCACCGACCACACGCCCGACCCCGCCCACGAGGACCGCGCCGCCCGCGACCGCCGGCCCTGCGACGGCGTGGACCAGGTCCCGCAGGCCCCCTCCACGGGCCCCTCCATCGCCCCCTCCACGGCCACTTCGCCCACCCGGCGCGTAACCGCAAGCCAGCCCCGGAAGTCAAGGTCCCGCGACGCGTTCGACAACCCTCTCAGGCCGGCACAGGTGTGGAAGCCGACCGGAGTGCGACGCAAGGAAATGCTGAGGGCTCTGGGGATCTTCCAGCGGGCGACCGCCGATCAGCTGTGGCGGATGCTGCGCCCCGCCGACCGGCACGACCGGATCACCAGGGACACCCTGAACGCGTTGAAGGAGTCGGGCCTGGTCCGGGTGGAGACGCGACTGGAGTCGGGACACCAGCTGTGGGTGCTCACCGAGAGGGGCCACAAGGAAGCCAGGCTGCTGCTGCCGAAGACGGTGCGCCTCTCCGCGCTGCGCAAGCTGGAGTACGACGACGAAGGCCGGCCGGTCCAATCCGACGGCTACGACGAACACGCCGCCGCCGTCACCTCGACCGCGGCCGTGCTCACCGGGGCCGGGTACGGCACGCCACTGTCCTGGCAGACCGAGATCGCCCACAAGCTCCCGTACGGGTACACCCAGTACGCCGACCTGACGATGCGCGCGCCGGATGCCGGAGTGCCCGCGATGCTCCTGGAGGTCGACCGGGTCACCGAGCCCGTCGACGACCTGGTGGACAAGCTGCGCCGCTACACCGAGTGGTTCGAGCTCCTGGCGCCGAAGGCCGACGCGAACAAGGCGATGGCGGCCCGGGGCGCGGCGGTGCACGACTTCCGGCTGTGGTCGCGCCTCTACCCGGCGACCGGGCGGGAGGGGTACGTGCCGGTGGCGTTCGTGTTCACGGGCAAGACCGCCGCGCAGCGCGCCAGCCGGATGCGGCGCCTGGAGCAGGCCGCCCGCGCCTACTTCGCCGGCACCCCGCACCGGGGCGCAGGGTTCACATCGGTCGACTACCACCAGGCGGTGCCCGTGGTCGTCACCGAGCTGGAGCGGATCACCGCCGACCCGGCCGGGGCCGCGGGCGCGGTGTGGCGCAGGCTCGGGCGCGATGAGTGGCAGACCCTCACCCAGGCCCTGGACAATCCCGACGGCGAGCGGCTGTACCAGGTCCAACTCCGCGAGGCCCGCCGACGCCAGGCAGAACGCGAGGCCGCGGAGCGGGAGGCGCAGCGGCCGGTGTGCACGCAGTGCGGCACCAAGTTCACCGACGAGCGCTGGCAGGAGACCAAGCGGTCCCCGTGGCCCGGCGCATGGGACCGGCTGTGCGGGCCGTGCGCGACGCAGGCCGCCGACCGTGCGGAGGCTGAGCGCGTCGCGCGCCGCCAGGCGGAGGAAGCCGAACGCGCGGCAGCCGAAGCGCCGGCCGTGAAGCCCCGCAGCCGGTTCGGCATCGGGCGCCGCCGGTAACGGACGGGTTCGGAGGCCGGGGTGGTTGTCGGTGGCGGCTGGAAAGCTGATCGCATGAACGGAGACGAGCAGCTGCTGAACCGGCGTGTCTACGGCGCGGATCACGACGACCCCTACCCCGGCCCGCTGCCGCACCGGACCTACGCCGAACTGGTCGGCGGGCCGCTGGACGGTCTGCTGCTGGACATCCACGGCTGGCGGGCCGAGGAAGTCGACGACGGTGTTGCCCTGGTCACCGAGCTCTCCCGGTGGCCCGGCGGCCGGGCGCTGTACGACCCGCGCCCCGGCGAGCCCCGCACGTCCGGGCCCGGCGTCAGCTGCCGCTTCTACTACTCCGGCGACACACCCTGACGGCGTCCGGCGGCCGCCGTTTCCTACGGCCTTGTCTCGGTCAGCTGGCTGGCGGTGTTCTCGATCCACAGCAGCGTCCACTCGACGCCGGCCCGCCATCCGGGTTCCGCGCTGTCGTACCGGCCTTCGGCGTCGGCGCGGATGGTGGCTGCAAGGGCACGCAGTTCCTTCTGGAATCGGTGCCGCAGGGCCTTGTCCATGGCCTGGCGCATCTCGTCAGTTATGTCACCGGGACGGAGCTCGCTCATCGCCCCACCTTGGACGATGCACCCCGCTGATGGCCAGACCGGCCACGCTGCGGCCAACCCCGTCCGTGGCCCCGGCCCCGGCTGGCCGGCGGGGCGGGGGCGCCGCCGCGCAGTGCTACGAGCCGGGCTTCTGGTGCAGGTCCAGGAAGAAGCGCAGCCGTACTCCGGGCTCGCCGGGTTCCCGGATCGTGCGGTCCGCCGGCGCGATCGCGTACCGCGCGGCGAGCGACTCCTGGACGGCGAAGGCGGTCTCGTCATCGGCGGCCGCGACCTCCACTACAGCCAGGCCCGGCACCGCCACATGAGCTTCGTTGATCTGCCTCATGCCACAGACGACGTACCGACGCCCGGACAAGTTCTCCCGCCCGGGCGGCTTCACCCGGCCGGGTACACGAGCGAAGCGCGGCTAGGTTCTGTCTCCTTGGTCAGCGTCGTGTCCAGATGAGGATGGCGGCGAGGTGGAGTGCGGCCTGGTAGGCGATGGCGAGTTTGTCGCAACGAGTAGCCAGGCCGCGCCACTGCTTGAGGCGGTTGATGCACCGCTCGACGGTGTTGCGCTGCTTGTAGGCATCCGCATCGAAGCCGGGTGGGCGTCCGCCTCGGCGTCCCCGCCGCAGACGGTGGCCGACCTGGTCGGACGGCTGTGGGATGACCGCGCGGATCTGTCGGCGACGCAGGTGGCCGCGGATCGCGCGGGATGAGTACGCGCGGTCCGCCAGGACCACGGTGGGGCGGGTTCGGGGGCGGCCGCGGCCGGTTCTCGGCACCCGGATGCGGGCCATGACCGTCTCGAAGGCGGGCGCGTCACCGGCCTGGCCCGCTGTGACGGCCAGAGCGAGGGGTCGCGCGTGGCTGTCTGCAGCCAGGTGGATTTTGGTGCTCAGTCCACCGCGGGAGCGTCCGAGTGCGTGATCGGCCGGCTCGTTCCGCCCTGCGGCCCCTTTTTGAGTGCTCCGGCGGCGTGCTGGTGGGCGCGGACGACAGTGGAGTCGACCGATACGGTCCAGCCGATGTCGTCGACGGCATCCGCTGCGGCGAGGACGGCAGCGAGGATCTTCTCCCACGTGCCGTCGACGGCCCATCTGATCAGCCGCTTGTGCGCGGTCTGGAACGGACCGAGCTCCTCGGGGAGGTCTCGCCAGGGCGAGTTGGTGCGGTACTTCCACGCGATGGCCTCGAGCGTACGGCGGTGGTCGGCCCATCGCCGTCCGCGGACCGGATCGGCGGGCATCAGCGGCTCGATCCGGTCCCACATCGCATCAGTGATCACTAATCGGACAGGCACATCCGATCAACTGATGAGCCCACCAAAGAGACACGCTCTAGACGCGCGTGCTGACGTAGCGCACGCCCGGGCCCCACCGCTCCATCACCGGGGCCATGCACCACTGGCACAAGGGGCAACCGCCACTGCCGTACTTGTGGGTCTTGCGCTGGCAGCCGGCGCACAGTCCGACACGGTCACCGGGGCAGACCAGCGCGGACGGGTCGGGCTCCGAGATCGGCGGCGGGGCAGTGGTCATCGTGGTTCCTGTTCCGGGTGACCTTCCCTGTCACCTCGCCCACAGGATACCGACCAACCAGCACGAACGTTCGATTCGCCGCGCGGCTGGTCCCCAGCACGGCGACGCCGCCCTGCCCGCCACAGCGGGGAGAGGCGGCGTCACCGGACAGCGGTACACGTCAGGCCGGGGCGGCCTGCTTCGCCAGCGCGGCGAGCGGGGAGCGCTGGCCTTTCTCCACCGCGCGCAGATGCTCCCAGTCGACTTCCGGGTGCGCGGCGGGGACCGCGTCGACGTCGGCGGACCGGTAGAGGGCGACGTCGACGGCCCCGGCCCGGCTGGTGCCGAAGCGGACCTCGATCGACTGCGGGGAGCGGACCCAGCCGAGCCGCACCATCCAGTCGAACTCGACCCTGCGCACCCCCAACCGGGCGGCGGCCTGCTCGGGCCCGAGCGGGGTGTCGGCGGCGACCAACTCGGCCAGGTCCGCGCGGCGGCAGACCTGGTCGACCTGGCCGGGGTGGTGCAGCGTCCCGTCCGGGGTCGCGCTCAGGTCGACTAGGAGACCGCGGTCGACGAACCGGCGCACCACGAACGCCGTCACGGCCGCCTTCTCACCGATCACGTTGGGGGCGCCGAGCGCGGCGGCGATCCGGTCCGCCGCCGCGCCGCCGGAGATCGGTGGGGTGGGCATGGCGGCCTGGATGGCGTCGGCGTCCATCGCCTCCACGGCGGCCCGGGACCACTGCGAGGTGGACACGTCGGGGGCGGGGACGAGGCCGGTGTGCCGGGCCCACCGGAAGGCCGCTGCGGGCACCTTCAGGCGCTTGGCAGCCTGACCCGCGTCGTACTCGGTTCGTCGCATGAGATCACCTCTCGCTCGTTCACCGGAAGCGGCGGACAGAAGATGACAGAACCTGCCAAAACTGTCAATTCGCCTCGGAAATAGGCAAGTTGGCTGTGCTGCCAGGGCTGCGTCCGCGTGCGCGAAGAAGGAATCACCCGTCCGGGCACGGACGTCCTCGCGAAGCGCTCCGCCGGACCCCGTGTTCTGGGAGGCTTTCCGCATGCGCGAGGACGTGGACGAGGATCTGGCAGTGACCTCATACGCCACTGCCCAGCGGCGTGGTGACCGGGCCTTCCAGTGCGACGCGACCGCCGTGTGCACGGCGCCGGACGGCACCCGCGCCTACGCCCTGCTCGACGGCGTCGGCGACACCCCGGCCGTCCGCTCCTGGACCCGCACCGCCGCCCGCCGCCTGGCCCGCGCGGCCGCCGGGCACGCGGATGCGGAGGCCGGGCTGCGCACCGAGTACGGCCACCACGCCGCCGACCCCGCCCGCACCGCCGGCCACGACCTGCCCTGCGCGGCGGCCGTCGTCGCCGTCCACGTCCCCGGCGGCCTGTTCTCCGTCGCCTGGTCCGGCGACGCCCGCGCCTACCTCCTCCTCGACGGACACCTGCGCCTGCTGACCGAGGACCACAACGCCCGCCGGGCGTGCGACGGCGGAGACCGCAACCTGATCACCGCCTGCCTCGGAGAAGCACGCAGCGACGAGGAGACCGAACAGATCTGGGGCCACCCGGCCATCGAGTACCTGCGCGGTCCGGCCCGGCCGGGATGGCTGCTGCTCGCCTCCGACGGCGCCTACGAACCCCACGAGGACGCCGGCCACGACCTCGCCGGCTACCTCACCGGCGACCCGCACGCCGCCGCCGAGCGCCTGGTCGACGACGCCGCCCGGCGCGCGCACGAACTGAGCGACCCGTACGCGGACAACGCCACCGCCCTCGTCGCCCGCATCACCTGCTGAACAGACCCCGCCGATGGACACCCCGCCCGCCCCCACCACCGACACCCGCGACCAGCAGATCGCCGACCTGCACGCTGTGCTCCGGCGCGCCATTCCCCTGCTCAGCTTCGCTGCCGGCTGGGAGGCGGCCGCCGACCCCCGGCAGGCAGGTCTGCTGATGGCGGCCGCCGACGACATGACGGAACTCCTGAACCGCACCGCCCCCTGAACTCGGACCTCTGAAGGGCCGCCATGTTCCGCCGCCGTCACCGCGGCGGTGGCGCTGGGACGGATTTTTCGGGTTCGGGCGCTGGAGGCGGGGGTGATGCGGAATGCTGGCGCGGTCAGAGTCTGAAGTGGGGAGGACCGTGTGGTGACGTCTCGGCTGCGGGAACCGGACCGGCCGTGCGTCCTGCCTGCTGACCCCTCGTGGCTGCACGAGGTGCGGTACCTCGAGGAAAAAGTGCTCCGCGTCGTCGCCGCGGCCGCCAGCGTCGCCGCTTTCCGGTTCGACGAGGACCGGTACGTGCTGTCCGTCGGCGTGCTGGAGGGAGCGGCCTGCGTCATCGGCCGTCTGGCCGCCGAGATGGAAGAGCCGGCCGACGACGAGCGCGAGGGCATCAGGGTGCTGTTCCTGCCCGGATGGGAGCTGGACTACCTCTGGCAGGTCCTGACCGCGTTCCAGCGTGCGCAGGCCGGTGAGCCCGAGGCCGCCGACCTGCGCGAGCTGCTGGACGGTGTCGGAGAGGGCCAGGGCCGCACCGCCGAGCAGATCACCGAGGACGTGCAGCGTGTCGCGGCCATGCTGATGCTGGACACCCCGGCCGTGCACACACTGGCCGCTGCAGCTCTCCACACCCTCGGACTGCCGTCCAGCCACGCCGGGCCTCCGCCTGACGGGGCTGCTGTGCGTGAGGCGGTGGAGCAGGTGCGGGCCGCGTGGGCCGCGGCCGGCGTCCGCTGACCGGCCGCTCCCTGCCGCCGCGAGCACAGACCGGACGGCCGGGATGCCCCGTGCCCGGGGGATGACCGGCGTTCGGCACCACGGCGGGTCAGGAGCCGGTGATGTGGTCGAACCCGCCCAGCATGGGTGACAGCTCCTGAGCGCACCCGCACACGGTGCACAGCCGTGTCCCCGGGTTCTCGGCGACGTTCAGCGCGTGCTCCAGATCGAGCAGCGGCGCGTCCTGCGGGGCTTCCTTGCAGTCCGGCGCGTGCAGCACCCCCCGGGCCGGGCCCCGCCCCTTGCGCACTTTCGCCAGCACCCAGCCCGAAGGCCGGCGCTCCCCGAGGACCTCGCGGACCACCGACGTCGGCGGCGCCGGCGGAAGAGGCTCGGTGGGGACCTGGTCGTAGTCGACGCCGTCGACCGGCCGCACATGCTCGGGAGCCCGGACCCACACCCGGTACTCCGCCGCCTCCACGCTGCCGTCCTCGAGGTCTCTGTACGACGGCAGCCCCACGAGGTACACCCAGCCCGTCTCGGTCTGCCGCCGCTTCCACAGCCTGGCCACGACCTCCTGCTCCGGGTGCCCGAGCAGCGGGTCGGCGGGCAGCACGACCCGCACCGGCACCGGCCGGGCTGCGTCATCGGAGGGCGTGGTCACGCCCCCACGGTAAGCACCGCCGCTGCCAGCTGACGGACGTCACCGCTCCGGCAGCTTCCGGCGAAGGCCGTCCATCGCCTTCTTCACGTCTGCGAGCTGGTCACCCAGCACCCGCATACGCCAGTCCATGCGTTCCATTCGGGCAGAGAGGGCCAGCGACGCGAACGTCTGCGCCAGCTGTGCCGCGCCCGCATCGCCCTCCATTGCCTTCTTGGCGTACCTGGCGGCAAACCCTTCGTACCGCTTCGCACGCTCCAGCGCGCCTTCGTGTTCGGTCATGCAGCCCCTCCCCCGGGTTGATCTCCCCACCGTTGTACCGACCGTGCAGCCCATAGGTGCGCTGGTCCCACGGAATTGGCCGGCCTCTGTCCACAGGCTCGGCCGCCTACCAAGGGGGTGTCCGCTTTCGGGTGTGAAGTGCCCGGCAAGCACAGCGAAGGGGCACGACCATGGCGCGTACGAAGTTCGACAGGCAGGTGGATGAGACCGCCGAATCCGTGGCGTTCGTCATCGGCAGGTTCCTGGCGGGCCGGCCGTTGCGCGGGGAGCGGAAGACGGACGCGACGTTCTGGCGCAAGGGCACCCGCGTCCTGCCGAAGGTCGTGGAAGGCCACGTCTCGCGTTCCTCCTACCGGGCCGGGTGGCAGCGCCTCACCTTCCGGATCAGCGGCCTGGCCGCGACCGGCGTCGGCGGCTACTGGACCCTGTGGGAGAACCAGGACGCCACCTTTGCCGCCGTGCGCGACGTCTGGGAGAACCCGGACCCGGCCATCGCCACCGCTCAGACGGGCGGCATCGGCCTGGTCTCCGCCGCCGCCGTGGGCGGCGCCGTGTACGGGCTGGCGACCCGCAAGCGCCGGGAGTTCATGCGCGAGTGGGTGACGCCGCTGCACGAGGCGCTGGCCGTGCCGCTGGGCATGTCCGAGCTGACCGACCCGCGCCGCTACCTCCACGTACCCAGGAACTTCTCCGACGACGACGCCGAGATACGCATCGACGTGCCCACCCACATGCGGTTCAACGAGGACCTGGTCGCCGACCTCATCGTCAAGAAACTCGCCCTGGAGAACGTCTCCTTCACCTGGCGTCGCGCGGGCCGTGACACGCACGTCATTGTCAAGAAGCGCCAGGCCCCGCCCAAGATGCTGCGCCTGTCCGACCCTGGGGTGCGGGAGGTCCTGGCGAAGATGCCCGAGTCCGCGCCGCTGATCGGCTTCGGCGCGGGCAAGAAGAAGGTCTCCGTCGACCTGGACGCCGACTCCCCGCACGTCCTGATCTCCGCCGGCACCGGCGGCGGCAAGTCGACGATCCTGCGCACGATCTGCTGCCAGTTCATCCACAACGGCGCGCACGCCTACGTCCTGGACTTCAAGCGGATCTCCCACACCTGGGCCCGCGGCGTGCCCGGCGTCACCTACTGCCGGGACATCGCCGAGATCCACGACGCCCTGATCCGGCTCGCGCACGAAGGCCGGCGCCGCCTCGGGCTCGCGGAGCAGCTGGCCGACGACGTCCTGGAGCGCGAACCGTGGCGGGTCGGCCCGCGGCTGGTGATCCTCCTTGAAGAGGTCAACGCCACCATGGGACAGCTCAAGCGGTACTGGGCGAAGATCCGCGAGTCCGGCGACCCCAAGGAGTCCCCGGCCGTCGACGCGCTCGCCGAGATCCTCTTCATGGGCCGCCAGGTCCGCCTCCACGTACTCCTGGTCGCCCAGTCCGCCACCGCCCGCGCCATCGGCGGCCCGGAGATGCGCGAGAACTTCTCCACCCGCATCCTCGTCCGCTACACCCTCAACGCCTGGCGCATGCTCGTGCCCGAGGTCAGCCCCATCCCGATGCCGAGCCAGCACAACGGCCGCGTCCAAGTCGTCACCCGCGGCCGCGCCCAGGAGACGCAGGTACTGAACCTGTCGAACGAGGAAGCCCGCCAGTGGGCGATGTCCGGCGTCCACTCCAAGGGCACGACCGGCCCGTCCCTGGACAAGCCTCCCGCCCCCGCCGCCCCGCCCGACGACTTCGCCGACGCCGGGAACACCAGCGCCCCCGAGTTCCCGCCCGCCACCGAGCCGCCGGCCTCCCACCGGGACCTGGCCGCCGAAGCCGGGAGCCTCACACCCTCGCCCTCGCCCGCCGCCCCGGCCGACCATGTGCCCGACACCGCCGCCGCGGCGACGTCGCCGGCACAACCGGCACCCGCCGACGACGCCCAGGAGCTGGGACTGCGCGAGGCGTACGACAAGCACCTGTCGGAAACCGTCGCCAGCCTCGAGGCGCTGCGCTGGGCCCGTGCGAACGACCCGGAGTTCCCCGCCCCGGTCGGCAAGCGCGGCGCGGCGTTCCTCTACCGCGTCGGCGACCTCAAGAAGTGGGCCCGCAACCGGCCCCGCGCCGGCACCACCGACCTCGACTGACCGCCCCGGCCCGCGCGACCAAGTCCGCCAACACGGGCCTGTCCGGTTCAGCCGACACGATCCCCCCGTCCTGGAGAACACCCGGTTCACCAGGCACAGCACAGAAACGGAAACACCGCACCATGACGCACAAGCACACCGCCCCCACGCCCAACCTCCCCGAGGCGCTGCGCCTGTCCGACCCCGGCGTCCGCGAGCAGCTCCAGGCCCTGCCCGACTCCCTGGTCCTGATCGGCTGGACCACCGACGGACAGCCGGTCTGCGCCGACCTGGATGCCGAAGCCCCGCACGTCCTGGTCTGCTCCGCCACCGGCGGCGGCACCACGACCGTCCTGCGCACCCTCACCGCCCAGCTCCTGCACCACGGCGCCCACGCCCTGGTCCTCGACCTCAAGCGGAGCTCCCACCAGTGGACCCACGGCCTGCCCGGCGTGACGTACTGCCCGGGCATCGCCGACATCCACGACGCCCTGGTCGGTCTCCAGGCCGAACTGGTGCGCCGCATCGACCACATCAACCAGCACGGCGACGCCGACGACCTGCCGCGCCTGACCGTGGTGCTCGAGGGCGCCGACGCCACCCTGCACAGCCTCGCCCGCCACTGGAACACGGTCCGGGAGAAGAGCGACCCGAAGGCGTCCCCGGCCGTCACCGCGATCGAGGAACTCCTCTTCGCCGGCCGCCAGGCCCGCATGCACCTCCTGCTCGCCGGTCACCTCAAGCGCCCCTTCGGGCCGGAGGTGCGTGAGAACTTCTCCACCCTGGTCCTGGGGCGGGTCACCACCGGCACCTGGAAGCTGCTGGCCCCGCACGTCGACACCCTCCCGAAGGGCAACACGCACCCCGGCCGCGTCCACGTCGTCCAGGGCCTCACCGCCCACCCGACGCAGGTCCTCCTCATGACCGACGCCGAAGCCGCCGCCTGGGTCACCACCACGGCGGCCGAAGAGAACTGACCGACGCAGTCGGACACACCACGGGCCCCGGGGAAACAGCCATGACACCCCGGGGCCCGGCTCGGGGGCCGCACCGTCCAACGACGCCGCGGCCCCCACCGTCACGCGGTGGCCAGCTCCGGCACCTTGAGAGCCTCGGCCACCCTGCGGGCCAACTGCGCCACCTGTGGCGGCAGGTAGCTGTCCAGCGCGTCGACGTCGTCGCACAGCACGGCCATCAGCCCGTGCAGGCACGCCGCGGTGAACAGCGCCTGCGGGTCGTCCTCGGGCTGCTGCGCCTGCTCTGCCTTCCGCTGGCCCCGGTGGTACCGCATCCGGTTGGTCGGCGCCCGCATCGCCTCGTACGAAAGCGCCTCACCCATCAGGCCAGCCACGTGCGCGCGGTCGTCCTCCTGGGGGCCGGCGGCCCGGATCTCCTGCTGCCCGACCTGGAGGTAGCTCTGCAGCGTGTCGGCGTCCATACCCGTGCGCTGGCAGTACGCGGCGATCAGCATGGCCACCATGTTCATGGTGTCTGCCGCGTCCGTGGCCCGGTACAGCGTCATCCGCTTCCAGGTGTGCGCCTGGTCGGGCTCCGTGTACCGCAGCACTTCCTGGCAGTGCTGCACGCCCTCGGAGACCAGGTGGTGGATTGCCCGGCGCAGCGGCTCGGGCATCTGGGTGTCGTTCATGGCCGCACGCTAGAGGGGCCAGCACCCCGGACACCGCAGTCGCAGCGCTCGCTCACCCGGACGGCCCAGAGGCTTCCACGGGGAGGGCCTTGACGCCGGTCCCCGGGCGCGGGACGGTCGGTGCGCAACTACGCGCAACCGGCTCGCTTCGGAGGGAATCATGGCGTTACTTTTCTTCGGCACGGACCCGAACTCGGGTGGAGGGAACTGCCCTGCGGTGTGGGTGGACACCGACACCGCCCAGGGGCCGAAACTGGTTCTGCAGGGCAGGTTCGCCGACGCGGCGACCCGGGCCGCGTGCAGCCAGGACAGTCCTCCCGCCGCCGACGAAGGGGTCATCCGGATCCCGGTCAGCATGGTGGACCAGATCAGGAAGGCGTGTGATGCCGCAGAAGCCGCCGGCCCCCAGCTTTGAGGACCTGCTCGACTCCGCCCGGACCCACGCCCTGCACCTGGAGCTGCGCGACGTCTACGCGGTGGGGGAGGAGCGGGAGGTCTACGACGCGTTCCTGCGCGACGGGAGCGTGCCCGCGGACGACTCGGAGTTCTGGAGCGGCTGGCTGCCGCTGGTGAAGCGGACCGTCGCCCGCGGGGTGAAGGTCCGCCGGGCCCGGATCGTGTCCGAGCCCGTCACCGACTACATCCGCTTCGAGCACGCCATCACCGACGCCAACCTCCGCGCCGGCGAACAGGTCCGCTGGCTTCCCCGCCGCCGCGCCTCCACCCTCGCCCTGCCCGGCAACGACTTCTGGCTCATCGACGACCGACTCGTGCGCTGGAACATCTTCTCCGGGGACGGCCAGGCCCTCGAACCCGACCACACCGACGACCCGAACGCCATCAAGCTGTGCGCCGAGGCGTTCCGCTCGGTGTGGGAGCTGGCCACCGACCACACCGACTACCGCATCTGACCGACGCACAACCCAAGGGCCCCCACTCCATGACGACCGCCTCTCCATCGTCCAGCGCTCAGGGGGCCCGTGAGGCGCTCGCCGTGCGGCTTTCGCACCTGCGCAAGGACGCCGGCCTCACCGGGAAGGAACTCTCCGCCCGGTGCGGCTGGCACCCCGCCAAGACCACCCGCATCCAAAAAGGCGCGATGCTGCCCTCGGACGCGGACATCCGGACCTGGTGCGCGGCGTGCGGCGCCGACGACCAGGCCGACGACCTCATCGCCACCGCCCGCGCGGTCGACTCGATGTACATGGAGTGGCGCCGCCTGCACCGCAACGGCATGCGCCAGGTCCAAGAAGACTGGTACGCCCTGCATGAGCGGACCCGCCACTGCCGGGTCTACGTCTCCAGCCTGCCCCCTGGCTTCCTCCAGACGCCCGCGTTCGCGACGGCCCTCATGGAGCAGATCACCCGCTTCCAGGGCACCCCCGACGACGTCGCCGAAGCCGTCGCGGCCCGCGTTGCCCGCTCCCGGTTCCTCTACGAGGGCGGCCACCGCTACGTCGTCCTCCTCGAGGAGTCCGTCCTGCGCTACCGCACCGCCGGCCCCGAGGCGATGCGCGGTCAGCTCCGTCACCTCCTGGCGGTGATGCCGTTCGCCTCCGTCTCGCTCGGCATCATCCCGTTCACCGCGCAGCGCACCGTGTGGCCGCTGGAGGCGTTCTACGTCCACGACGACGCCATGGCCGTGGTGGAGACGCTGACGGCGGAGATCAAGGTGACGCAGCCGCGCGAGGTCGCCGATTACGCGAAGGCGTTCGCTGGCCTCGCGGAGATGGCCGTGTACGGCGACGCCGCCCGCGCCCTGATCCAGGCCGCGATGGACGCGCTGGAGTGAAGTTCCGCAATTTCCCGCAATTTCGTTGAGGGCGGAGCGACGGCCTCCGTAGCGTCGAACGACACCGACGCAACCCACAACGGAGGCGGTGCCCCATGAGCGCACCCACACCCGCTGGACTCCAACCAGAAGACCGCGGCCTCCAGCCGCCCGCCTTCGGCCGGCCCTCCCCGGCGCTGATCACCCGCGCCGACCGCGGCTACGCCCGCTTCCTCGCCGTCCAGGCCCCGGCCGTCGACACCGGCGGCCACGACCAGGACGACGACGCGGCGGGCGCACGATGAGCGACACCCACGCCGTGCTCTACGACCCGCACGGCCTGATCGAGGCCGAACTTCCCCTGGACCGCGCCCCGCACGAGGCCCTCGTCACCGCCGTCCTCGCGTGGAAGGACCCGGACCTCGCACCCCGCGACTACGAGCAAATCGCCCTCCAGCTCACCGGCCACGCCCGCGCGATCGCAGCCGACGTCCGACGTCTCGCCGCCGCCCTGCCCAAGAACGACGGCCGCGGCGCCTTCGCCGAAGTCATCCTCCGCGAAGCCGAAGGCCGCCTGTCCGCCCCTCTCCAGGGCACCGCCCGCTGTGTCCAGAACCGCGCCCGCCTCGTACAGGCTCTCTACACCCGGCTGGACCGCCTCACCGAACCCGTCTCGGCCGCCCCGTAGTTCGCCGGGGAGTACCCGAAGATCCCAGGGCCTACACGCACACCAGTGCGATGCCGCAGCTCAGAACCCCCAGGCATCGCACCCCAGTGCGTGTAGGGCCTGGGGCCGGTGCCGCTGTCCCCGGACAGCGAAGGACCCCGGGCGCCCGTGCGCTCGGGGTCCTGTCACCGGTCTCACCGCCGCCGCTCACCAGTCGTCGGGTGCGCTGCCCACCCACGCGATCGGCCGGCCCTCGTTGTTGTGGCCCCAGTGCGGTTGCTCCATCGAGGTCTCGTGTCCGTCGGGCAGGACGCAGATCCGTCCCCAGCGGCCGTGCTTGCCCGCGCAAGCCTCGGTGAGCCGGGCCGTGTCGCCAGCCGTCACGGCCTGGTCGTAGCGGTCCTGGCACGGCTGGAGGCGGGCGCACAGCTCCATGCCGAGCTCCATCTCCGCCGCCTCCACCCGCTCCCGCGCCTCCCGAACCCCAGGGACGGACAGCACAGCCGAGATGACGTCCTCCACCTCCGCGAAGGCCTTGGCGCGCGCGTGCCGCCGCACGGCATCCTGCACCCGCTGCTCCCCAGCGTCCTGGTCGCTCGCGCTCATCACGCCGCTCCTTCCATGGCCGCCCACTCCAGCCCGAGGCCGGCGAGCGCGGCGAGCTTGTCGGCGGTCAGCTTGGTCCGGCGGCTCTTGCTGTTGCTGAGGAACACACCGAGCTTGACCTCCGTCCCGTCCGGCAACGCCTCTACATGGGACCTGGGGACCACCAGAGAGCCCGTGCGGGCCTTGTACTGCGCCAGGGCCGCCACGCCCCTGTCGAAGGCGCTCACGGGCGCCGCGGACGGCTCCGCGGACCCGACCGGCTCCACCGGAGCCGGGGCCGGGGCCGGGGCGAGCGGGGTGACGCCGACGGCCTCCAGGCGCTCGCGCTGTCCGTCGGCCAGGGCCGCCCACACCTCGGGCTTGCGCTGCCGGGCCAGCCACTTGCCGATGTCCATGCCGTGCACGGTGAAGCCGGGCAGGACCTGAACCGGGCCTTCCTCGTCGCGCACGAGCTCGCGCAGGGCGGCGTAGTGCCGCTGCCACTCGGGGGGCCACGACGGGTTCCAGTCCTCGTCGATCGCCTTCAACGCGGCTTCCCACTCGGGGTGTTCGGCCAGCGCACCGGGGCGGCGCAGGTTGGACAGCCACTGCCCGATCGGCTTGTCCAGCGCGGCCGCCGACCGGGGCGCGCACAGCGTCCAGTGCTTCTGGTAGTACACGCGGGCCGCCGCCAGGTTCTCCTGGAACCGCGCGTCGGCCGCCGTCCAGGCCATGCCCAGCTTCTCCAGCCGCGCCGCGCGCCGACCGTTCATCTGCCCCGCCCCGTACGCCCGCCGCTGCTCCGCAACCCACGTCCCCAGCGGGAACGCGCCCTCCTTGTGCTCGTACGGCACCCGGGCGTGACCCTCACGCTCCGTGAACTCCTTGAGCTTCGCCCAGCCGCGCGCCCAGTCCTGCCGCTCCGTGTCGATCACGTTGAAGGACACCCAGTTCGCGACCATCACCGGATCACGAGGAGCCGCAAAACGGAGCAGAAGACGGGTTTCTTCCTCGTTATCACCGGGCGCGGCACCGATATATTCGGAGGGCTGCACGACGTCCTTCTGAGGCTCCTGCGGGATCGCCAGCAATTCCACGGCCTCCTCATCATGAGCCCGCAGACCCTCCAATACCTTCACCAAAGGCCGGTACGAACCCGAGGTGAACATATCCTCCGGCGATTCGTCGGGCTGGAGGAATACCGGCACGATCAAAGAGGCGAGCTTTCCTTCACCGGGCTTCTGACGCAAAGCGCGGCCGATCGCCTGCACGATGTCGTGCGGCGCACCCTTGGGGTCCAGCAGGGCCACGGAGTCCACGGCCCGGATGTCGACGCCCTCGCCCAGGACGCGGCAGTTGGAGAGCACGGCGCGCCGGGCGGTGGAGCCGAACTTGCCCAGCACCTCCCGCCGGCGCTCCGGGACGTGCTCGCCGCACAGCCAGTCCGCCCAGATCTCCGCCGGGTACTTCTCCGGCTGGTCGGCGTGCAGCCGCTTGGCCACCCGCTGAAGGCCCTCCGCATACGCCGCGGCCTCTATGGTCCTGTGGTGGAAGGTGATGCAGGTCTGCAGGTTGTGCTGCGCCATCGTGTGCAGCAGCGCGGCCTGGAGCGCCCCGAGGCGCTGCCCGCGGACCTCCTCGGTGTGCCGCTCCTCGCCCATCAGCCGCTCGGGCGTCACCACCGGGTCCTGGAGCTCCAGGACGATGATCTGGTACCGCGCCAGCAGCCCGCGCGACACCGCCGACGCGAGCGACAACTTGTACAGGACCGGCCCGAAGACCTTCTCATCATCCATGGAAGCCGCCATCTCACGCGGCAGCGGATCACGCACCCCTTCAGCGACCTCACGGTTCAGCCGCTCCTCCCAGATCCGCGGCGTCGCCGTCAGATACAGCCGACGGTGCGCCGGAATCTTCGCCTGGTCGTGGATGTCCGCCCACGCCTTACCCATCGACCCACTGGTCCGGTGCGCCTCATCGACCACCGCCAGGTCCACCGGCGCGAGCTTCTGCCCGTAGACGCCCTCGAACGCCTCCACCAGCACGCCCAGCGACGCGTAGGTGGCGTAGATGGTCACCGGCCCCGCCGAGTGCCACAACGCCAGCTGCACCGGATTGGTGGTGCTCCGGACGCCCAGGTGCCACAGCTCCGGATCGTCCAGCGGCGAGCACACCATGACCGCCGGCCCCTTGTGCCCGGCCTCGTTCCACGCCTTGACGGTCTGCGCCAGGAGATTCAGGGTCGGCACCACAACGAGAACGCGGCCCTTGGGCGCAATCCGCTTTGCGGAGGCCGCCGCGATGATGGTCTTTCCCGTTCCGCACGCGGCGTGCACCTGCCCGCGCAGACCATTCCAGGGAATGCCGCCCGGCGGGATATCGAGACCGCGCACGATGGCGTCTACGGCCTCAATCTGGTGTTCACGCAGTTTCACGGCCATTCCCGAGTTCTCCTTTTCGTGGAATGCGGCGCGTAATGGAATGAAAGTCCGGCGCGATGAATGGCGAGCCGGGGTGGTGGTGTCTGGTCCCAGACTCTACACAGTCGGCACCCGTGATGCATCACCCACGCCGCAGCTTCCCCCTGTAGGCTGATACTTGGCCGAATCTCGCCCTGCTTGCACGGTTCATGGGGTATGCTGACAGGGTATTGGTGAACGTGAGCGGGCCGGTTTCGAGGGTGTAAGGAGGGGTTCGGGTGGAGCGCAGCGGAGCCCGTCACTGCGGTGAGGCCGGCACCCCGTCAGGCCGATGGTCCGTCACTCTCGTTGCAGGGGTGGTGGCTGGGATTCCCAAGCCCTACACAGGCCCGCGCATGATGCACCTCCCCCCGTAGCCAGCCTCAGCACCCGCGCTTGCGCGGGTGCTCGCAATTCGCGCTTGCGCGAATTGACCCGCTTTTAGAATTCCGCTTGCGGAATTCAATTCCGGCGCTTGCGCCGGAATCCGAATTGCGCTTGCGCAATTCGCACACTATGCCCCGGCTTGCCGGGGCATATCCCGCTCCGCGGG
>NZ_JBVHXT010000060.1:0-44345 GCF_055569255.1 Streptomyces sp. NPDC029296 | reverse complement strand
TCCCCCCCCCCCCCTCCCCCTTCCCCCCCCCCCCCCCCCCCCCCCCCCCCCCCCCCCCCCCCCCCCCCCCCCCCCCGGGCCGGCCTCCGGCCGGACCGGTGGCCTCCGCTGCGCTCCAGCCACCCGCCACTCCGCCGCCTGACCTCACGACACCCGCCGTACCACCGGGTGCGCCACGCTCCGCGCGGCCCACCCACGGGCCTACGGCCCGAGCGGCAGCAAGGGGAAGGGGAGGTGGCAGGTAGTCGGGCGGGTGACGGAAGCTCAGGGCCGACCACCCAGAGGGGCGGACCGAATTGAGGGGGCGTCAAGGTCCCGGATTGGCTGGCGATAAGGCAAGACTAACAGCTTTGAGCCACGTTCGGGGGAATCTCGGCATTCTTTGTGCTTCATTTCTGATCTCAAGATAGACTCTGGACTCAGAGCACACCGCCCCGGACCGCTCCGGAGGGTTATCGAGATCCACCCGGCCGCCTTGCCGGTGCTCCGGTAGGGCGGATCAACCAGCCGATCGCGTCAGACCAACCGTAGTCCTTGAGGCTCCTCTACGTGCAGGTTTCCCGTTTCCCGCCGCTCGGATCGACCGGACGGCACCACAGGAGAAGGCAGGCGATATGTCGAGCACAGACCGCGCTGATCAGCGCGAGGCAGCCCAGCGAGAAGCCATTGACGCGGTCGTGCGCTCCCTCGAATTGCCTGCAAGATCACTTGTGCCCGAACGAGGGCTTCGAACGCAGGTGATCATGGCGACCGGGTCCGGGAAGACCCGGGTGGCGGTCCGCAGCGCGGAGGAGCTCCACGCGGGCCGTGTGCTGGTGCTCGTGCCCTCGCTGGACCTGCTGGCGCAGACCGAGGCCGCGTGGCGGGAGGGGGGCCGCCGGGGGCCGATGATCGGGGTGTCCTCACTGCGGGGTGAGGAGGTGCCCTTCCCCAACACCACGGACGTGGATGAGCTGGTGGAGTGGACGCGGGGCCTGGAGAAGGTGACCGTGTACGCCACGTACGCCAGCCTCGGGCTGGGAACGCTGGAGCGGGCGCACGCCGGGGGCCTCGCGGCCTGGGACCTGATCGTGGTGGACGAAGCCCACCGCGTTTCGGGCCGGATCGGGAAGCCGTGGGCGGTCGTCCACGACAACCAGAAGATCCCGTCCCTGCGCCGTCTGTACATGACGGCCACGCCGCGGCTGTGGCAGCTCGGGGACGAGGACGCGGTCGGCGCACCAGGCGAGCTGGTCGCGAGCATGGAAGACGACCCTGAGGGCCCCTTCGGCAGCCGCTGTTTTACGTTGTCGCTCTCGGAGGCGATCGATCGGGGGATTTGTGCCCCCTATCAGGTCGTATGCGTGGACGTCACCGACACCGCGCTCCAGGCCGCGCAGCTCCTGGGTGCCGAAGGCCGCTCGGCAGAGGTCCGCGGGGCGCGGCTCGCCGCGCTGCAGACCGCTCTGGTGAAGGCGTCGGCGGAGGAGGGCTTTCGGCGCACGCTGGTCTTCCACCACCAGGTCCGCGAGGCCGAGGCGTTCGCGGCCGGCCTTCCTGACGTCGCCGCGCAGCTGCACGCTGCGGACCCCGAGCTGTACCCGCGCACGATCTGGGCGGACTGGCTGTGCGGCGACCACAAGCCGAACCACCGGCGGCGGGTCCTCACCGAGTTCGCCGCCGGAATCTCCACGGACGGCACGGTGGTGGAGAAAGGCTTCCTGGGTTCGGTGAAGGTCCTCGGAGAGGGGGTCGACACCAAAAACTGCGACTCCGTCTTCTGGGCCGACGTTCGCGGCTCGATGCCCGACCTGGTCCAGGCCGTAGGTCGGGCGCTGCGGATGCAGCCGGGCGAGGGGAAGATGGCCAGCCTGGTCGTGCCGGTCCTGCTCGGGCCCGGGGAGACGGCGGACAACATGCTGACCTCGCGGGCGTTCGGCGGGCTGGCGAAGCTGCTGGAGGCGCTGCGGGCGCACGACGCCCGGATCGTGGAGACCCTGGCGGAGCAGCAGGCCCCGAGCCGCTACAAGCCTGTCAGCAAGGACGAGAGCGGCAAGAACACGGGCGGGAGCGGTGAGGGCTCCGGAGGCGTCAGCGCCTCTGCCAAGGCCCTGCTGAAGTTCTCCACGCCTCGTGACCCGGCCGCGCTGGCGGCGTTCATCAACCTGCGGGTCCTCAACCCGGAGCACGAGCACTGGCGGCGCGGCGTGGAGGCCGCCGTCATCTACGCACGGCTGCACGGCGACTTGAAGGTGCCGTTCACGTTCCGCGTGCCCGCCGTCGACGTGCAGGAGGCGCAGGGCGAGGGGTGGCCGGCCTCGCTCGCCGGTTTCCCGCTGGGGCAGTGGATCGCCGACGCTCGCCGGTTCTACGCCCGCGGCGACATGGACGAGGACCGCGTCCGGCAGCTGGAGAAGCTCGGCATGATCTGGTCGCACTTCGACGTCGCGTGGGAGGAGGGTCTCGCGGCCGCGCGCGGGTGGGCGGCCGCACACGGGCACCTCCTGGCCCCGCTGGACGCCACCTTCCAGGGGTACCGGGTGGGCATCTTCCTGAAGAACGCGCGGGCCGCCGCCCGGAAGGCGGCCGAGATCGAGCAGCGGCGTGCGGAAGGGCTGCCGGTTCAGTCGTCGGCCGGGGCCCTGTCGGAGGAGCGGCGCGAGCAGCTGGAGGACATCGATCCGGCCTGGTGCCCGAGCTGGCCGGTGACGTGGCAGCGGTGCTTCCATTTGGTGCGGATGCACCTGGACTCCGGTGGAGTGCTGCCCACCGAGGCGGGCGACGTCGTGCGCCAGGGCGAGGATCTCGGCCGGTGGGTGCAGTCGGTGCGGCTCGGGTGGGATCAGCTCACGACCGTGCAGCAGTGGCTGTGCGAGCAGGTCCTCGGCATCACACCCGCCAGCGAGGAGGAGAAGCCGCCGCCGCGCCGTACGCAGGCCGACAAGTGGGCGATGCACTACGAGGCCGCCCGCCAGTTCTACGAACGCGAGGGACACCTCCAGGTCCCCAGGAAGTGGGTCGAGCGGATCGTCAGCGAGGACCAGGAGGAGCGGGAGCACAAGCTGGGCGCCTGGATCGGGAACCAGCGCTCCCGGGCCGCGACCCTGTCCCCGGAGCGGGTGGAGCTGCTGTCCGCGATCGGGATGCGGTGGTCCTGACGGTGGACGTCGCCGTCACCGCGGCCGTCGCGCTCGCGGCCAGCTATCTGCTCGGGCGGCTGCGCCCGTGGCAGCGGCTGGGCAACTGGGCGGCCGATCAGGTCCGCTTCACCGGGACGTGGGCCCGGGGCGGCGCCGGCCGCCAGGCCGTCGTCGTCCTGGCCACGCCGTCACCGCGCCGCGCACCAGCTGGCGCATCATGCGCGCCCCGGCCACCGACGCCCCGGTGCCGGTGCCCGTACGCGATCCGGACTGGGTCGCCAACCGCACCCACCACGACAAGGGAGGCACCCCGTGAGCCCCGAGCAGCACGACGCCGACACGTACGGTCAGGAGCTGGCCCGCATCAGCCACCACCAGCATGAAGCCACCGACGCGCGGTTCACGGTCTTCCAGGCCCTGGCCGCCGTCGGGATCGGACACGAGCAGGCCGACGACATCGTGGCGAAGCTGGAGGCCGGGGCGGTAGCCGACGCCCACACCTGGATCTCCGAAAGCAGCGCCCCGCACGGCTCCGAGCCGCGGTTCGAGGACGGCTGGCACGCCGGAGTCCACGACGTCGCCAGCCACCTGCTGCGCATCGCCGACACCACCTCCACCACGGGACGAGGGCGCGCCGCGTCCAGCGCCATGTTGACCGCCCACCTTCAGCGGCCCGACTCCCTCGCCCCGCAGACGACCTCGAGTTCGTGTGGGGGCCGCGTATCCGCCTCAGCCGGTGAGCAGCCGGGAACAGCCAGCGGGGCCGGGCAGGGAGATCCTGTCCGGCCCCGCTGTCGTCGGGTCAGCCGAAGCCGAGCCACCACCGAGCAGGGCTAGTCCACCCGGCCAGCGCCAGGCGTAGAAAGTCGGCGCCCGACCCAAACATCCGGCCGGATTTCCCCCATTACCAGTAGGCCAGCACACGACGCTCTAGATCCAGGGCCCGGACCACGTGGTCCGGGCCTTCGACGCGCTCAAACCCTGCAGAACTTTCTTCCCGGTCGCTGCTGTCCGGGCGACGGCTTTCGACACCAGGGGGTGAAGAAGCCGTTCCCAGCACGACGACGAGACGCAAGCACCTGAGTCCTGTCACTGTCCCGCCCGCCAAGTCGAACTCACGCCGGAGGCCATGCCAATGACCACCCGCCAGACACCCGGGGCAACACCCGCGCCGATCGCCGCTACGCTGAACACCACGCCACCCTGGGCCAGGGCTACGACCCCACAGGGACGCTCCACAGCAGAGAGCCGCAGCAGGACCGCCGACCGCGAGGCGCGCACCACCCCCACGCGGACGACACCACCACAGGTGTCCACTGCCCTCGAACCTTCTGCTCAAGGGAGCAGCATCATGACCCGGGACAACGTTCCCGCGCCCGTCCAGCCGCCTGACCCCGCGCCCGTCCCGCAGCAGCCCGCCGTGGGTGCCGGCCTTACCCGCCGCCATAGGCCAGGGCGCCGCCCGCTCCATCACCGACCGGCTGGTGGACAAGTTCCTCACCAACCCGCCCGACTGGCTCAAAGCCCTGTGTCACGCGCTACCAAAGCCCTGGGAGTAGCCGCCACGGCCGGGCAGGAGGTTCTGCCGCCGCTCGGATGTCAGGCGGCGCTGAATTCGTGGGCGTGGTCGCCGCGCCGCTCCGCCCACTGCGGGTCGCCTCGGGGTCGGTGACACTGGCGACTTCGAGGAGTACGAACAGGGCGTGGTCGCTGTAGGTGGTGCTGAGAAACTCCTGCGGGCCCTGTCGGCAGGGGCGGCAGGGGCGGCAGGGGCGGCAGGGGCGGCAGGGGCGGCAGGGGCGGCAGCGCACGGTCACTCGAAGACGGCGTCGGGCAAGGCCGAGGACGCAGCAGGTAGCACCACAAGGGCCCTGGCGGAATCAAGTACGAGAGCAGCTGTGTACGACTCGGGCTGGTGACCCCGCCGCGGCCAAGCGGCAGGTCACCAGCCCGTTCTGTGTGGGTCACGCGCCAATCGCGACCCTGTGCGTTCCCCAGATTGAAGCGCCAACAGCAATGCGGGGGCTGCGTAGCAGGTTTAACGCAAATCCGTTATCTGCGCAGTGCCTCCACTGTGGACTTGATCCCCGTGAATGGCAGCCATTCCAATCGGGACGACTGATGAGCCAACCCCGGAACGCGATCACATCGCCGCAGGTAGATGGCTCTACGCAGGGATGGCGGTCCTGTCCCTAGACGGCGGATGAGCCAACTACTGGGCCATTAGCGGAGATGAGCCCGGCGCTGGGATCGTTGTGCCTGGCGGTCCCCACGTCAACTCCAACGGGCTGTAGGCCAGCGGTCCGTGACTGCAGGGACCTCCCGGATCCCCCGATCGCATCCGGGGCGGCACCGCCAAGCCGTCCCGCGGTCTCTCGGATTCGAAGACGCCAACAGCTGGGGCGGCGGTGTGTTCACGCCCACCGCCCCTCACAGACATGTATGGGGGTTGTTATGACCTTGCACAAGACTGTCCAGGACGGCGACTCGAACGGCAGCGCGTCGGCGTTCGGCATGCCGCAGGCGCTGGTGATTCTGGGCTTCCTCTCCGCCGCCGTCATTCTGCGGCTCGTCACCCCGATCACAGTCCGGGGCATCGTGGTACTTCTGTCCGTCGCCGGCGGCACGAGCGTGGCCGTCCTGCTTGCCGCTGGTTTCAACAGCCGCCGCGAGGGTCACAGCCTGCTGCGCCGTCTGATCAGCGCCGCCCTCACGTCCGGTTCGGGCAACTGAGGGGACGCACCATGGGACGTCCGGAGAAGCCCGTCGACCACACTGTGCCCGCCCTGGGCGCGCTGGCTGAGCACCTGCGCGCGATGCGCCGAGATGCGTGCCTGACGTACCGGCAGCTGGCGGAGCGCACCCACTACTCCTCCGCGCAGCTCAAGCGCGCCGCCAGCGGTGTGTCACTGCCTTCCTACAAACTCGTGCTCTCGTACGCCAGGGGTTGCAACAACTACTTGGAGCGGGCAGGGGCAGCACAATGGTGGGCCTACATGCAGGCAACGAACCTGTACGAGGAGGCGCGCGAAGCTGTCCACAGGAATCGCATTGAGGCTCGGGCTTCAACCGTCCGGCCCAAGCCCGAGTATGCACGGGACATCGCTGACCTCAGCGGTGCGCTGCGCGACGCCTGGGCTCGTGCGGGCCGTCTCCCGTCGCGAAAGATGGAAGCCCGCTCTGGTGGCCAGCTCCCCCACAGCACGGCCCATGCCATCTGCAAGGGACGCTCCGTCCCCCGCTACTTCCGGCAGTTCGTGACCTTCCTCCACGCCTGCGAAATCAGCGGCACCGCGCTCGAGCCGTGGTTCCGTGCCTGGTTCAAGATCTGCGGCAGGCCGAGTGAGAAGGCCGTCGCCGCCGCCCTGCAATTCCTATGGCAGATCGATGAGCGGCGGATTTTCCTCTACCTCTACGCCGAGGGGGCCGAGACCCCCGAGCAGTCGCGTCAGGAGCTAGGCCTCGTGGCCGAGATCATCCAGCAGCTCAGCGATTACGAGGTCGCTGCAGGCGCCCCGTCCGTACGGTCCGACAAGCGAGTCAATACTGCAACGATCCACCTTCCTACGGGCACTGGAAAGACGACGGCTCCCCTTGCGCTTCTGGATGGCGCAGCGCGCGGCTTGCTGATGTCAGGGCTTGAACCGTCTCGGAAACCCCTCGTCCGAGCCGCAACACGCAGGGTGAACCACGACCATTGGGAGCACAGCAGGCGCAGGATCGTCGTGGACAGGACTCTCGTGGGGTAAGGCTAGGGGCGGCGCAACGAGCACCGCCCCTAGCAGGTGCTGGCTAGCGCGGTGGCCTCCACCCGCACCGGTAGCCGCCCACCGCACCGCCGGTGCGCATCCACCGGGTGCATGCGGGACGTTGTCCAGGGATAACACACCCGAGGCCGGCGAATCGGTCGGCGGACCGACCCTGTCAGCCCAGCGCCGCCACCACCGCCGTGCGGGGCCGGGCCCGGCATGCGCACCTCCACCGCCGAGCAGCACGGTCAACCTCCCTCCAACAGCCAGTTGAAGGTGTCGCCGGCAAGTCGGCCCAGGACAGTCAGGAAGTGTCGGCGGTCCAATCCCAGCAATCCGGGGCGTCGGGGCGTGGGTCGTACAGGGCCCGGCCCGCCAGCCCCGAACTACCCCAGCTCGGTGGAGAGCGCAGCACCGGTGTCGGCCTCGTCCTGCGTCCAGCCTGTGACGCCGAGCAGCAGGCAGTCCAGCGGGGCTGCGACCAGTTCGGCGTAGCGCGGGCCGGGCTCGTCGTGGTCGGCGCCATAGACCCGGCGGCGCAGCAGCTGCTCGTCATCACGGTCGATCCGTTTAGCCTGGCGGCCGCCACCGACAGCCTGGGGCACACGAGGCTGTAGGCCGTCGTCTCACACGCCGCCCAGGCCGACGGATGGGCAGCCTAGCGATCTTCGACGATGAAGCACGCTCGCTGGTAAAGCTCGTCGAACGTGATGATCTCGACGTCCTGGATCGATGTCCGGTACAGCTCGAAGGAGTTGATCTTCTCCGGGTTGACGGCGCCGTTGTGAGTGAACTCACGCAGACTGCCGATCACCACGACCTGCCGGGGCCGAGTAGTGGACATTTCGATACCGGTCGGGGTGCCGTCGTCGTCGTAAATGCGGGTGAGGAACTCGCGGGAGATAAGCTGTTGGGCCTTGCTGGCGGTCTTCTGCACCTGCGCCACGCCGCCGCCGAGTTCTTTTGATGCCTGGTAGACGCCAGCGCGGTACGGAGTTTTGGCGAGCAGCTCCGTGTCGTGGGTCTTAATTTCACAGAAAAGCATGCTGCTGATCAGGCCCTTGGAACGCATGATGGCATCGATGCGTTTCCCGGCTCCACCGAAGATGTTCGCACCGGTGGTGATGCGTTCCAGCTTTCCGTCGTCGATGGATTCACAGGCGATGAGGTTCAGGCCGTAGCCGAAGATCCACTGGTTCGCCTCAAAGAAGTCCTGCCAGACCGCTTCAGCCCCGCGCGTTGTTGCCCGGCTCTCCTCCTGCTGGAAGTAGTCCGGATCGGTCAGCAGCCGCTCGAATCTCTGGAGCTGCTCTCTGCGGTTACTGATCAGGCGGATGTCCTCTTCGGTGAGCCCACCGCCGATCGCGGTCCTGACCGCACTGAGAACCATCGTCCGGTCGTGTCCGGTCAGCAGGTGGGTCAGTTGGCCCTCGTCCCTGGCCATGATCTGGAGGGAGTCACCGGGCGTGCTGAGCCCCGCGCATCCTTGGAGGAAGTTGATGACCTTCCAGAAGTTCTCGTGGACATCCCCGGTATCGACAAGCGCCTTGACAGCCCGGGTGGCTCCGGTATCGGGCACCGAATGCGTGGAGGAGGCCTCCCCTGCCTTCCTCTTGTCTTTCTTCCACAGCTTGATCCTTGGCGTGAAGGTATCACCCTTCTTGATGATGGTGACATTGCACAGGGTGGCCACCCGGGGGCGGTCGTCGAGGACGAAGTCGTTGATAATCCGGCGTGCGCGAGTGTCGTAGAGGTAGTGGAACGCGCTGCTGTCCTGCGAGGCACGGATTTCCAGATCGGCGAAGTCCCTGCGGGTGACGTCGAACTCAGTAGTGGAGAAATGGAGGCGGAGACCGCGAACGATGGGGGTAGCGGGGACCGCTGCTTCGGTCCGCCAGTCAGGGGAGATGTTGGGCAGCGGCCGGGTATCGCCTTTGACCACAAGGTTCTGGACGTCGGTGCGGCCGAGCTGGCTGAGCAGGGGCTGCAGAGTCCGCCAGATCACCTCCTTCGTCTCCGGGGCGCAGGTGGGCTGGAGTTCGCGCTCCACGGTCAGGACTGCCTCGTAGGTGTCGGCCGTCCAACCGTCACCAGGCACGGGGTTGAAGAAGCCACCGTCGCGGCGCAGGGTCAGGACAGCCGTGCGCAACAGATCACGTGCGGCCTCCTCGCCGGCGCAGTCCAGGAGGCTGTAAGACCGTGTCCTATGTGGTGAGGCGGACGAGTCTCCTGTAGCAGCACAGGGCGGCGGCGAGGCCGAGAAAGGCCAGGTAGTTCCGGGGATTGCGTTCGTAGCGGGGGCTGAGTCGGCGGTAGCCGGACAGCCAGGAGATAGTCCGCTCGATGACCCACCGGCGACGGCCCAATCGTTCGCTGGACTCGATGCCTTTGCGGGCGATCCGCACGCCGATGCGCTTGCCGCGTAACCATTTCCGCAGGTGAGGCACATCGTACGCCTTGTCCGCATGGAGGCGCTGGGGCTTGAAGTGGCGGCCGCGGTGGGGGTCGTGTCTCGTTTGGTGACCTTCCACCATCGGTGTGCATCTTGGAACCCGGCTTGCCCCGGTCCACGGGGCTCGGACCTGTGTGTTCGCCCCCTTTTTTGCCCTGACGTGGGCGGTGTCGAGAACGACGCGGGTGACGTCGATGAGGCCGGCGTCGTCGAGTTGGTGCAGCACGGCCTCGTGCAGGCGGCCCCAGAGGCCGGCTCTGGACCAGATGAGGAACCGGCGGTGGGCGGTGGACTTCGAGATACCGAAGCACGGCGGCAGAGCTCGCCAGGCACACCCGGACACCAGGACGTAGATGATCGCGGCGAACAGCGTCTCATCAGGTGTGTCCTGCGTTCCGCCGCCCTGCGGTCGCACCTTCGGCGGAGGGATCAGCGGCTTCGCGATCTCCCACAATCCCTCCGGAACAATCCAACTCCACGTACCCCGCCCCATGACCGGCTCAACGACGCCTCACCACATAGGACACGGTCTCAGTTTCCGTCTCAGTTCGATCGAGTCGTGCCAAGGTCCCTAAAAGCCGGTGCTGGTTGGCTGCAACGGCGCGCGCTGTCACCGGCCCTTCCTCATGCCGCGCGAATGATCTACATCGACATCCCGAACGTCAGCTCGCTGGCCTCCTGAAGGGGCCTCGCGATTCCGGCACGTCCACTGCCCCAGTCGCGCGGAGAGGCGCTGAGCGTCGCTCCAGATGCCATCTTGGAGAACGACACCTATTCTGATGGCAGGATGAGCAGTTACGGGTGGGGGAACAGGGAATTGAGCTACTCGTTCCGGGAGGCACCCATGGCAGATGTAAGAAACTGGACGGAAATCGGCGGCATAATCTACTGCTACCCGCATCCCAGTGACACCTGCATCTCCCAAGATCTACTCGCCTCACCCTCGGCGAACAGTCGCTTTCACGACGAAGTCTTGCAAGAGGCGACGAAAGAGATCAAGGGAGTCTTGGCGAAAGCGGCTGGCCGACGCAGTGACAGCAATGAAGAATTGGCGTTTCTCAGGACGGGTGACGGGCGACTAATGCTCGCTTGGGTTACGTGCGGAGACACCGTCGTAACCGCCGAAAGCGACCCGGCAAAGGTGCGTCAGGCCCTCGGGCTCCCCGATCGGTCAGCTAGCTAGCAAGCAACGGGCCGCCCGCCGCACAGAGACGGCGGGCGGCCTCTTAGTACTCCAGTTAGATTTCGTGTCTTGAGCTGGTTCTTCTTCGGTAGTGGCAGTGGCGGGCTGTGGCTTGGTGGCGTCTGCGCCAGTGGGACCAGTTCAGAGAGTGGAGGCGTCTGTCCTGGTGGGGGCGGGGGTGTGGTAGGAGAGTGTCCAGCAGGCGTCGGATCTCTGCCACGGTGAGCGGGGCGAGGGCTGATCCGTTTCTGCTGCCCCCCTTGCACCGTCGTCCGCCTGGGCGGCGAGGGCGGCCAGGAAGGCGTGAGCGAGCATGGCCAGGGTGATGTGCCGGTACCAGCCGGGATAGCGGCGGACCTCGTAATCGTCCAGGCCGCACTCGTTCTTCGCCGCCTGGAAGCACTCCTCGATCGCCCAGCGGCTTCCGGCGATCCGGACCAGGTCGGCGATCTCGATGCCGACGGGTGCGTAGGCGAGGTAGTAGGCGATCTCGCCGGGGTCGGACAGGCTGCGGCGGGCCATCACCCAGCGGTGATGGGTGGGCGGATCGGGGTCGAAGACGAGGTTGGCGGGCAGTTTGGCCGCGGCCCAGTCGTAGACGCGCGGGCCCTTCGCCCCGTCGCCGCAGGACAGCCGCTGCCAGGCGTCACCAGGCGCTTCTTCGATGAGCTGGTCGATGCGCCACATCCCGGCCAGGGACTTGATCTGCTGTGACTTGGGCACCGCTACCACATACCCGACGTCGAGCTGCTCGAGCAGGCGGCGGAAGTGCCAGTCCTGCCCGTAAGCTTCATCCGCGGTGACCCAGGCCGCGGGCAGACCAGCCGTGAGGCACCGGCGGACGATGTCCCGGGCCAGTTCACCCTTGGTCGCGAAACCCCGCTCGTCGGGGATCTTCGCCGCCCGGCAGCGCTCACGGTCGGACGTCCAGGACTTCGGCAGGTAAAGCTCCCGATCCACCAGGGCCCGGCCCGAGCCGGTGGCGTAGGCGGCGAACACACCGATCTGACAGTTGTCGATCTTTCCCGAGGTGCCGGTGTACTGCCGGCCCACCCCGGCCGACGTGCTGCCCTTCTTGATGAACCCGGTGTCGTCGATGATCAACACCCCGCCCGAGCCGAGCCGTTCGGCGACGTAGTCGCGGACATCGTCCCGGACCGCGTCGGCGTCCCACCGGGCGCCGTTGAGCAGGTGCTGCAGACCTGCCGGGTCGCGGTGGCCGGCCCACTCGGCCAGTTGCCAGCCGTTCTTGCGTCCCACCGGAGCCAGCAGACCGCGGAGGTAGTCCCGCATCCGCCGACGCAGGTCCGCCCGGGCGAACCGGCCTGCCACCCGGGCGAACACGGACTCCAACTCGCCCTGCCACTCGTCGACTTCAGCCATCGCCTCCATATCCGGACAACGACAACGACCAGCTCAGGACACGAAATCTAACTGGAGTACTAAGACCGTGTCCTATGTGGTGAGGCGGATGAGTCGCTTGTAGCAGCAGAGGGCGGCGGCGAGTCCGAGAAAGGCCAGGTAGTTGCGGGGATCTCGTTCGTAGCGGGGGCTGAGTCGGCGGTAGCCGGACAGCCAGGACATCGTCCGCTCGATGACCCACCTGCGGCGCCCTAATCGCTCGCTGGACTCGATGCCTTTGCGGGCGATGCGCACGCCGATGCGCTTCCCGCGGAGCCATCTGCGCAGGTCGGCCCGGTCGTAGGCTTTGTCGGCGTGCAGGCGCTGGGGCTTGAAGTGGCGGCCGCGGTGGGGGTCGTGTCTCGTTTGGTGACCCTCCACCATCGGCCTTAGACCTTCGCTGTCGTGGACGTTGCCGGCGGAGACGCCGACGAGGAGGGGCAGGCCGTTCGCGTCCGACAGGACGTGCATCTTGGAACCCGGCTTGCCCCGGTCCACGGGGCTCGGACCTGTGTGTTCGCCCCTTTTTTAGCGCGGACGTGGGCGGTGTCGAGGACGACGCGGGTGACGTCGACGAGGCCGGCGTCGTCGAGCCGGTGCAGCACTGCTTCGTGCAGCCGGCCCCAGACACCGGCTCTCGACCAGATCAAGAACCGGCGGTGAGCGGTCGACTTCGACACCCCGAAGCAGGGCGGTATAGCCCGCCAGGCGCAGCCGCTGACCAGCACGTAGATGATGGCGGCGAACAGCGTCTCATCAGGCGTGTCCTGTGTGCCACCGCCCTGTGGCCGCACCCTCGGCGGCGGGATCAGCGGCTTCGCGATCTCCCACAGCCCGTCCGGAACAATCCAACTCCACGTACCCCGCCCCATGCCCTGACCAACGAACCACCGCCACATAGGACACGGTCTAAGTCTGCCCGAGGACCAGATCGAGCTTGCTCGTGTCGTCGTCGTTCAGCGGCAGCGGGACCAGCGGTCCCGTAGGCGGAATCCGGACTGGCGTGTAGACAGGGCGGCCCGAGAGGAAGTCGTGTGGGCGCAAGCCCCATCCGTCCGGTGCCAGCAGCCGGTTCAGCTCCTCAACCTGCTTCATTGCCCCATCAACGCTGGCCGCAACCTCGGGATGGACGGTTCGTGCCAGGAAGGCGAGCAGCACCTCGTCCGGTCCGTCGGAGAGCTCCAACCGGGGGTCCTCGAAGATCCAGTCGTCCGGCAGATCTTGGTTGTTAAACCGGTGCTGCTGGATGTCAGCGCGAACAGTCGGGAGCCGGCTGTTATCGGCCGTAGGTTGGTCCAGGTCGTAGAGGTCCTCCAGGAACGTGACCTCGTCCAGTTTCCCCCACCAGGGGCTCGATATCTCGCGCAGGTAGTTGAAGATTTCGTACCGCGTCACCGCTGTGATCGATGGCTGCGGCTGTGTCAAGGATGGGTCACTGGACGTCATGTGTCTCAGGATGAAGGGCAGGGCGGCCGGGTACCGGCAGATCGAGACTTTTCCCGTCCCAGACGAGACGTCAGGCAGAGCGCCGCAGCAGGACCGCCGACCGCGAGGCGCGCGCCAGGGTTCCGCCGCGGTGATGTCTTCACCCGACCGAGTGCAGGTCTTCAGAGGCTGTCGCCGCCCCAGTCCAGGGGAGACGGGCCGCAGGGGCACTGGTCGTACAACGCCCGGCCTTCGGAGCGATGACGACGATGTCTGCCCACGCACTGCCGATGCCGGGGTTCTTCCACGCGCCCGTCGCGGGGATGTCGATTTCGGTGCCGCGGATCGTTGCGATGGTCTCCAATCTGACACCGCCGGACAGCGCACCCTCAGCGACAAGGTCGTTGCTGCCTCGGCAACGTCAACTCCCCCACCTTGACGGTGGGCGGCGGCCTGGCCCCCTTCTGGCTACTGCGACGTGATGGTGATCCTTAGCTCCACTGCGTCAGGCGCTACCACCTGGGTGCTGCCTTCGGCGGCCCGGGCAAGTCGCCATGTGTCCGTTGAGAGGTGTGCGGTGACTGTAGGGCTAGGGGTGTCATCGAGGGCGATTGCGAGTGGTCGGGCGATCTCGCGCGGGATCCAGCCGAGGAGGAGTCCTTCGTGTTCGACTCGGATTGCGTTCGGGTCCGTGCGGTTACTGGCGTCGCGGTGGAGAGTCAGCGGGGTGCCAGCAGTGAGGTGGGCCAGGTAGCTGGCGCTGTGGGCGTGGCGTACGCCGCGTAGGTGGCAGGTGAATGTGCCGTGGCCGCGCAGGATGGTGGCCTGGGCCGCGCGGGGGCTTCGGCGTTCAGCGCTGCGAATGAGGAGGGCAGCGATGTCCGGCGTGGTGATCTCGGTGAGGTCGTCGGTGCTGAGGTGGTTGAGCCAGTCAAGAAAGACCCTGAAGGTGGGGTCTATGTAGGGGCAGTGTGCGGCGAGGGCGATGGCGGCCGCGCGGTCGTGGATGCCGATGGTAGAGGCGTAGCAGGCTGCGGGCGTATCGACGCCGTATTTGGTCATGGCGGGGAGGACAGCGAGACGTCCTTCGGCGGGGATGCCACGGCGGTGTTCGAGGAGTTGGAGGATCGCGGAGATCGCCCAGGCAAGGTCGTGTCCGATGACGCTGTCGATGACGACGGCGGTCTTGGTGATGTCGGACGTGTGCAGCGCGTCTTTGTGGCGGTCGTGGATGTCGGTCGGGGGAAGGCCAGCGATCCAGTCGGCTGCGACGGGCGCGATGGCGGCCACGGGGACCTTCTTTTTACGGGCGCCCCGCTGCAGTTCCAGCACCGTGGTGGCTGCGTTCACGAAGAGCTGCTGCAGTTCGGGCCACTGATCGCGGTCGAGGAGATCAGGCCGTGCCTCGAGGGTGGTCGCGATGTGGTCGGCAGCGGCGAGGGCGTCGATGCCGCCTTGGACGCTCAGGCCGGTGCGGACAATGCTGGCACGAATGGCTCGGTCCGGAAGTCGTTGGCGAATGGCCCGCACACGGCGTGCGGAAAAGCGGGCCAGTGGTTGAAGCGACCAGCGGCGGGCGCCGAGCTGGTGGGCAGCTAGGGTCTGGCCGAGCAGGGTGTGGGCAGCCTCTTCGAGGAGGCCCTGGTCGGAGGTGTCAACGACTTCATCGGCAAGCTGGGCGAGCAGTTGGATGTCCAGCCCCTCTGTCCACAGGATCGCTCTGTCGTCTTCAGGGTCAGCAAGGTCCAGGGTCGTGAGGTCTTGCCCAGGGGTTGGGTTGGTGCTGAGTCGGGCACGCACGAGTTGGACGTACAGGTCGGCGAGTGTGGAGATGACCGGTTCGATGTTGCTGCGGTCCAGGTAGCGACGGCGCAGCTGCCGTGCCTCGGTCTGGTCGTTGGCGATGAGGACGACGTGGCCTTCGGTTTCCTGGAAGGCTCGGCCGGCTCGGCCGGCGGTGTTCCAGAAGTCGCGGACTTTGATCGTTTCCTCTTTGCTGCGGCGGACGTCGGGGACGAGGACGGTCTTGGTGGGCAGGTTCATGCCCTGGGACAGGGTGCTGGTCGCGCACAGCACGCGCAGGATGCCGTCCCGGTAGGCGCGCTCCAGGCAGTGGCGGACAGCTTGCGGTACTTCGGCGTGGTGGTAGGCAAAGCCGCGCAGGACCATGGTGGTCAGGTCGTGGCCGTCGCCGACGTGTCTGGCGATTTCGGTGCATAGTTTCAGACGGTCAATCAGAATCTGGGGGTCGATCGTGCCGTCCTCGGCGGTGCCGAGGGATCGGGTGCCGTCGGTGTCGAGGGCTGTGGCGAGGGCCTTGGCGGCCGCGTGGGCCTTTACGCGTGTGGGTGAGGCGATCAACACGGGGCCAAGCCGGTCGAAGTGGAGGGCCAGTGCGGCCGTGACGTCCTTGCGTTCGCGGGGGAACAGGCGGGTCTTCTTCAAGTGGCGGGTGAGGACTCGGGAGAGGAAGAAGTCGCTGCTTCCGTGGACGCCGTACTCGATGGTGCCGCTCTGGCCATCGATGTCGCGGCCGCGCCAGTAGAAGACGCCGGTGCGCAGCTGGGAGGGGGTCCAGTGGGTGCTGGCGTGGTTGGTGCCGTCGGCGGCGGGAGCGAGCCAGCGGGCCAGGTCGTCGCCGTTGGGCAGGACGGCGGAGAGCAGGATGGTGCGTGCGGCGGGGGCGGTGTGGCGGATGCGGGTGAGGAGCATCTCCAGGCGCAGGCCCCGTTCGCCTTCGGCGCGGTCGAGGCTGTGTCCTTCGTCGACCAGAATCAGGGCGAGCCGGGGGGCGAGTTCGGGGACGTTGCGCAGGAGGAGGTCGAGTTTTTCGCTGGTGACGACGAGGACGTCGGTGAAGTCCAGCAGTTGGGTTTCGTAGCGGACGTGCTCGACGCCGCCGAACATCGCGGAGACGCGCAGGCCGACCAGTTCGAGGCTTGCAGCCAGGTGCCGTTCGACCTGGGCAGCCAGTGCGCGGGTGGGGACGACGTAGACGGCCAGACGGGGCAGGTTCCACCAGGTGTCGTTGTCTGTGGGCCGGGGGGTGAGAGCGTGGAGGATGGCCCACTCGGCGATGTGGGTCTTGCCCGCCGAGGTGGGCATGGTGACCGCGAGGTTGGTCGCCGCAGCGTCCACGAGCCCTCTCTCCAGGGCCTTCCGCTGGGAGGGCCAGACTTGGGTCATGGGCCGTTTCGCAACGATCAAGGCTTTGAGATAGCGCTCCCATAGTCGGCCCCAGGTGGCCGCGCGGCGCAGCAGCATCCACGGTGAGGTGGCGACGATGTCCTCAACGACGTACGCGAGAGAGTCGATCAGGGTCCAGGTGTCGACGACCGAGGCGTCGAGGAGGATGGAGGCGGCCTTGCGCAGGTCAGTGACGGCTGCGCGTCCCGCTGCCCGGTCCCCCAGACGCCACAGGGCGGCGAGGGAGCGTGCGGCGCGTCCGGTCAGCCCGTACGCGGCGAGGACGGCGGCGTCCGCCTGGTCGGCGAGTCCTTGGCGGGCTGCTTCGACCAGCTGCTCGCCGAGAACGGGTAGGTCGGCTTCGGCCTGGGCGCCGAGGCGGGCGGCTTCGTCGATGTCGCGCTGCAGCACAGCGCCGGTCAAGGCGGCCACTCGATACGGGGCCGCGGTCGCGGCGGCCGAGAGCAGTTCCTCGGCGGCGGCGAAGGCACGCATGGCTTCGGTGCGGAACTCTGCTGCCAGGGTGGCGGAGTTGGCCTGATAGCCGGCCAGGCTCCACATCGTCGCGGCGATCGCGAGGAGCTCCATGCGCTGCGGGTCGGTGGTCTCGTACCGCGCCGCGAGGTCAGCGTAGGCCTGGGCGATCTCGGTGAGCGGTCCTGGGTCTTCTCGCCGCTCACGGGGCGTCCGGGTGAGCTGCCCCAGCCGGGCCAGCGTCAGGCCGCGGCGCAGCTCTCTGAGGTCGTAGGTGTAGGCGGCGGTGGCACCGTCGATGCTGATCTGCTCGGCCAGCACGTGCGAGCGCAGCTGGGCGCGCAGCGGCTGGGCGGCCTCTCCCTCAGTGAGGGCGTCATGGCCCAGCTGAGCCAGGACGCCGTTATAGTCCCTCACGCGGCAGTGTCCCTGGTGTGGTCTTTGGGCGCGCCTTGGGCTTCGGCTGCCTTGTACACGCGGGCGACGAAGTCCTGCAGGTCGCGGATCTTCACCACGGTCAGCTCGGTCGGCTGCTTGACGATGCCGGCGAGACGGGTGACGACCTCCTCCTTCCACGCCGCGTGGTCGTGCACGAATACCATGTGCCGCTCGACGGAGCGATGTTCCGGCTGCCTCAACACCTCGGCAATCCGGCGGGCCAGGAAGCCCTGCCCTCGTTCAAAGCAGCGGACCATGACGAACCGTATGCTTTCATCCAGCCGATCGTTGTCCAGGATCTTCTCCAGGCTGTCGTGTGCTTCCTGTCCCAGGTCGAGCTTGCGCGTAGCGCGGGTCTTCACCTCCGGCACGGCAACCACGGGTGGGTTCTGGCGGAGCCGGAACGCAAGGACATCCGTGCCTTGGACCGCCTGGTTCGCAGTCTGCTTCCAGCGGAGCTTCAAGATCGGCACGCACCATCGGCGCACCCTCCTGTACAGCGCCCCGGTGACAATCTCCCCGAAGTCACCGTGCCGCGTCCGCGTCTCAGCCGGGAACATATTCGTGCGCACGTAACGAGCGACTTCCGGCGCGCCCAAGTCGTCAAAAACGAGAGCGAGCTCCCCCGGAGTGACGTAGTTCCGGGCCACCTCACGTCCGAGCTGCTCCAGCAGCTCCGCCTCACCAATTTGCCCCGAGTCGACGAGCGCCTCGTACTGCAATGGTCCTGCCGGCAGTTGCACCGGCTCCGTCTGAAGCCACTTGTCGAACACGCACACCCCCGAGTTTCGACTCCCCGCCCAGTCACCATTGTCTCGGATTTTTCAGAATGCTGATCCGATGATCGCGTTTTTCCTGGACCACAAGCCTTTACGGCCCCCAGCAGGTCGGGACGTGATGATGGAGGAGGAGCATGACGTGCGCGCCGGGTGCTGGACGGTCAGGTACGGAAGCGGGAGAGCCAGGTGCCGCCGGCCTTCTGCTCGGGCACGGCCTGGTCGTGTCCTTGGTGCTCGGGCCCGGCCTGCTCGGCTTGACGCTCGGTGGTGATGGCGCGCTGCTTGCAGTCGTCGCACAGGTGCGGGTGGGTATCGCGCGCGGTGCCCCACCCGGCGGGCTCGATGGCCTTCCACCGCTCGTCGGTGAACCGGACGCCGCAGCTGGCACACACCGGACGGCGGGCCTCCCGCTCGACCTTGTGCTGCGCGGCGATGCGGCGCAGCTCGTCCTGGTGCTCCCGCTGGCGGGCGGCGTACTCGGCCTGCTGCCGCGCGTCGTGGGCTTCACGGCGCGGATTGCCGATCGCCTCGAGAAGCGTCTGGTTGTGCGGTCGGCCGAAGCGCCTGAAGACCGCTCCGGCCGGGCCGTGCTCCTTGAGCTGCTTCATGCCGGTGGCCACGATGGGGAGCTTGCCGTCGTACATGTGGAAGCCGCCCTCGTACCAGGTGCCCTTCCAGTGCCGCTCGGTGAGCTTGGCCAGCTGCGCGATGACGGTGTTGGGGTTGCGCGGGCCGATCCGGTTGAAGACGAGCAGCAGTGGTGGGTGCGGCTGGTCGGCGTGGCGGCCGTCGGGCGCCCACCAGCGGGTGCGCCACATCGGCCGCTCCTTGCCGTCGACGTCCTTCACCTTGCGCTGGCCAAACCGCATGTACTTGTCGATCTTCGCGGCGAGGACCTGCGCGGACTCGAAGCAGTTGTCGATCTCCACGAACAGCAGTGGCACCCCGTCCTCGGGCGCGGTGATGACGATGTCCGCCTGGGCGCCGCCCTTGCCCGGGTTGACCAGGTGCCCGTCGCGGGCAGCGCCACCTCGGTCGCGTAGGAGGCGATGGTGCCCAACCCGGCGGGCGCGTCGAAGGCGGCCTGCGCGGCGGCGCGGACGTCGGCCGGCTCGCTGGCGAGCTGGGCGAGGTCCGGCTTCGGGCGCAGCAGGGCGAGCACGGCCTCGTTGACCGCCATCGGGTGTAAGGCGCCCGTACGCCCGGCGCCGCGGGCCGGGTCGCCCATCTCCCCCAGCGGCCGCCCCAACTCGCGAGCCGCGGCCTTCAGGCCCATCGGGGTGAGGTTGCGCAGCCTGTCCCCGCCCGGGAGCTGCCCGCCGTTCTCCGCCAGGCCGTGCTTGCGCAGATCGGACAGCGCCCCGGTGTGCGAAGCGGTGCGGGCCTGCTTCCGCTTCGACGGGGTCGGCTTGTCGGTGTGCCGGTAACTCAGGTGCGGGGCCGCGATCTGCTGGATCTGTTCGGCCGTCGCGACCTTCAGCACCCCGAGCACGCGCAGCACGTCACCGCGCAGGTTGTTCGACGACCCCGCCGGGTTCTCCTCACGCTTGACCGCCATCAGCTGCACTCCCTCCCCGTCGTCTGTCGCGCGCGGCCACCTGCCGGGCGCCGGCCGCGCCCGGCCGCCAAGGGCACCCGGCCCCCGGACCCGATGATCTCCTCCACCACGGACAATCCATTCAAGTTCAGGAGGAGAGAAGAGGGTTGTGACAACGCGGCGGGCGGCCGTATCTGCGTGGTGACCTGCGGCTTTTCCGTCCTGCTCGGTGCCGGGCACCAAAGTGAGTTCCACAGTGGCCTCCCGAGTGCGCACCACAGGAGGCCAGGGCGGCTTGCCCGGTGCTGGTCGGGCCCGTGGTCGGGACGGGCACGGCGGGCGCCTGCCGGGGGTCGGTGCGGGGTCATCGCGGTGGCTCCTTCGCTTCGAACCACCCTTGGTGGGCGGTGATCGAGGAAGCAGCGTGCATAAGACCCCCTTGTCCGCGGTCTGACGGCCGCCGGTAGCGGGCGTGGTCAAGGTGAAACGCGGCCGTGGTCGGGGCGGTAGCAGAGGTGGACAAGGGGGTGCGGGCGGGTTCGTGGTCGGCCCGACCGCCCTGGCAAGGGGGCCCGGTTTGGCCCTTGCAGACCCGATTCGCCGGTTTCGGCTCGGGGGGAGAAATCTCTGACCTCTGTCCACAGGCTGGCGGGCCGACCCTGCTGGGACGACGCCGTGAGTCGCACGGCGGTCATCGTGAGGAGAGGTTCATGCCGTACCTGATCCCGACCCGTACGCCGCTGACGCCCGAACAGGTGGAGCAGGGCTTCGACTACCTCCTGGCGCTGCAGACGGGCGGCGGTACCTACGCCGCTGGTCGGGTGGAGGCGACCCCGGAGCTGGCGTTCATCCTGCTGCGGCTCGCCGAGGACATCATCTGGCCCGTCACGGCCGTGGACGGAGAGGCCGCCGACCTATACGCGGACTCCTTCGTGCTGGACGAGGTCGGGTGCGTGCTGCTGTCCGCGCTGCGGGACTGGGCGCGCGACTCCGCCACCACGGCGGTGCCCGGCATCGCCCGCAGCATCATCCGCTTCATCGAGAACGTCATCCCCGACCCCGACGACCACGGAGACACCCACGCCACCCTGGAAGCGATGCGCGACGAACACCTGGCACTGGCGCACTCCGCACCCGGTGCGCACCGCTGACCGCACCAACCGCACCACCGCACCGGATGGGAGCACACCGGTGCGGTGGCGCGTCCATCCGGTGCGCACCACGGTCCATCCGGTGGCCTCCACTCGGTGGGCGGTGCGCGCACCGGGTGGAGACGGTGCGGTGGAGTGGACCCGGGTGGAGGCGGTGTGTTTCTCCTTGACCTGAGCTGAGGTCAAGGAGAAACGCACCAGGTGGAGGCGTGGCCCCACTCTCGTAGATGGCGTCCACTTCCACTCGGTGGGCTCCACTCGGTGGCGTCCACTCCCGGACGGTGGACTCCACTCGGTGGAGTGGACGCGGGGTGTCGTCTGTGCGCACCACCGCACCCGGTGCGCGCCATCGGGTCCACTCAGTGGCCGGCCTCCCGGCCGTGGTGCGGTCCGGGTTGCTGTGGGCGGTGCGCCTGCTGTTCGTCCGGGCGCACCGGGCGCACTACGTCGGCATCGGCCTGTGCGGTGTGGCGGTCCGCGCGGACGCGGGAGTCGTCGGCCATCTTGGTGGCCACCTCCTGGAGGCGGCGCAGTCGGTCGGCCGTGAGATCGAGGGCTTCCACATCCGTGCGGGATTTCCGCAGGGCCCGCAGCGCCGTCATGTCGATCGCCTCCCGGCGGCCGGGCTCCGGCTCCTGGTCGTCGTGCTCGGCTTCGGCAGCCGGGGGCGCGAGCAGCTGCTCGGGCATCGCCGCCTGCTGGTGGGCAACGACGTCGTACGCCCGGCCCCGCACGGCGGTGGCGGTGGCGGCGCGCAGCTTCTCGCGCACCACCGCGCCAGCGAGGACGGCACGCTCGTACTGGAGCGGGACGCGGGGGATCTCCCACTCCCCCGCATCCTGTCCCAGGGGCCGGTGCGCGGGCGGCTCGCCGGGATCGGCCGGGGGTTGCCGGTCCGGGTCGGGCGCGGGGGTGGCTGGCCGGCGGCGGGCGGGGAGGTCGGACAGGGACCACCGGGCGGTATAGAGGCGGTAGCCGGCCTCCAGGCCGCGTACGGTCTTCGGCTCGCTGATGTCCAGGCAGTGGGTGGAGATGGCGGCGGCCACGATCTCCTCGTCCAGGCCGGGGTCGCGGCGGCGGCCGCGCAGGACGAGGGCGAGGTGGCGGCGGGCTTCGGCGAGCAGGTGCCGGCGGTGGAAGCGGCCGCCCTCGTTCATCACGAACACGGTCGCGGTGACGTCGACGGCCGCAAGGGCGACGTCGACCACGGCGGCGACCCGGGCCCGGATCGCGGCGGCCGCGGCGCGGGCGTGCTCGAGGAGGGAGGTGATGACGTCGGCGGCGACCTTGGAGGTGAGGATCGCGCTCACCTTCCACCAGACGCGCAGCTGCGCGAGAGGCTGGGTCTTCCGCTTGGGCGGGCGGGTCTTCCGGGCAGCCACCGCGTTGAGCTTGGCGCGGGCCCGCTCCGAGACCACGGGCAGGAACAGCGGCTCGCCCTCGTCGTCGACGGCGGTGACGTACTCGTGCTCCAGCTCTGCCAGACATGCGGCGATCTGATCGCTGCGCCGGGCAGTCCAGCGGATCAGCTCATGCGGCACCCCAGCAATCTCCATCACCGGCCGGCGCCCCGGCGTGACGGTGCGCGGCTCGGTCGCCAGCCCCAGCGCCTCGCAGACCTCCGCGGCCACGATCTCGTTGTAGAGCGCGGACGCGGCCACGGTGTTCTCGTGCAGGGCCGTGGTGTGGACCGAGCCCCACTTCCCGTCCAGGCGCTGCCCCTTCACGGACAGCAACAGATGATCATGGAGCAGGGGCCGCCCGGAGCGCGCCTCGTAGTGGCGGAAGCGGGCGGCGACCAGACCGCCGGGCGGCCGGACCCGGTAGATGCCGTTCTTGCCGTACCGGATCACCGTGACCTCGTCCTCGATCCACTCCAGCACCCGCTCGATCGCGTACTCGTGCGCGGCCTCGATCACCAGACGGGTCTCCTCGTCCCCCAGCGCCCACAGGAGGTAGATCGTCGGCTGCGGCCGGAACACGAAGTCGACACCCGTGACCGTCACCCGGCGTCCGAGGGCGCCGGCCTTGAACGCCTTCTTCGGGGAGTCGCCCTTGGCGAGCCGCTCGGCCTCGATCCGGTCCGCGTACGGGTGGCGGCCGCGCTCGCCGAACAGGTTCCGCAGCTGCGCCTCGATGACCTCCTCCCCCGGCGCGAGTCCGAGCACGGCAAGTCCCCGGCCCATCCAGCGCCCGGCCTGGACACCGGCCTGTTCCTGGGCGACGCGCAGCGGCGTGCGCGCCGGGCGGCGGCCGTCACCGACCACGGTCTCGCGGAGGTAGTAGCGGTACATCTGACCGGCCCGGATCACCCTGATATCCACTGTCATGCAGACCACGCCACACGGCTCTGACCTGCAAGGAAAGACCGATCAGCGGTACGTCCCGCCAGGCGGGAGCAGTGGCCGAACTTTCTTTGCCGCGTCCCGCCGGGCGGGACGCGGCCCCGGGCCGGACGCCAATGTCATCGCTCTCCGGCAGCCCTCACACCACGACCCGGACAACACCGACAAGCGCCACTGAGCATCACCCCACGCCAAGGAACGAGCACCGCCTACACCAGCCCCCGGCACCCGCCGGGGGCTTCGTCGTGCTGCCCGGAGGAGACCACCGTGCCCACCTTCGAGACCCTCCCCCGCTTCACCACCGACCTCCAGCACCTCACTCCCGCCCAGCGCCGGCGCTTCCACCACGTCGTCCGGGACGCCTTCGTCCCCGACCTCCGCACAGGCCGCTTCCGTCCCGGCCTGCGCGTCAAGCGCGCCCGGCAGGCGCACGGCATCTACACGCTCACCTGGTCCATGGGCACCGGCCCCGCAGGACGCGCCACATGGGAGTACGGACCCGAGCACCGCCCTGGCGAGAAGCACATCGTCTGGCGGCGCATCGGCGGCCACAACATCCTCAACCAGCCGTGAGCAAGGCTGTGAGGTGTCGGTCCCCGATGTCGTGGACCGCGTCGCCGGGCTCAGGCGCTGCGCGGCCGGCGGCCCGCCGTCTTCTTCGCCCCGGTCTGCTTGGCCGGCCGCTTCTTCGCGGCCGTCTTCTTCTTCGGCTGTGGTAGCTCGTGCACCTCGGCCGGACCGGCGTCGCCGCGGGATGCCTTCGCCTTGGACACCGACTCCTGCAGAGCGGCCATCAGATCCAGCACCTGGGCCGGCCGCTCCGGCTCCTCCACCGCGGGGAGCGGCTTGTCCTCCCGCTTCGCCTCGATGATCTGGGCGATCGCCTCGGTGTAGCGGTCGGTGAACTCGGGGCCTTCCAGCCGGTCGATGGTCATGGTGTCCATGAGGGCGAGCGCGCCGGTGATCTCGTCCTCGGAGACCTCGGTGGGCGGGGGCAGGAGCTCGGTGGGGTCGCGGATCTCGTCGGGCCAGCGCATGGCGTGCAGGACCAGGACGTCGTCGCGGACCCGCAGCAGCCCGAGACGTTCGCGGCCGGACCAGGCGTACTTCGCGACGGCCACCTTCGCCGAGCGGGAGAGGGCTTTGACCAGCAGCTTGTACGGTTTGGCCGCGACCTGGCCGGAGGGCTGGAGGTAGTAGCCCTCGGCGATCCGGATCGGGTCGACCGACTCCAGCGGCACGAACGCGTCGATCTCGATGGCCTTCGCCGTCGGCAAGGGCAGATTGCTCAGGTCCTCGTCCGTGATGGGGACGACCTGCGTCTTCGTCAGCTCGTAGCCCTTGCCGATCTCGTCCTGGGGGACCTCGCGGTCCTCGAGCTCGCACACCTTGCGGTAGCGGACCCGGCCCTGGTCGGGCAGGTGGTACTGGTGGAAGTGGATGCTGTGGTCCTCCGACGCGCCGACCACGTTGATCGGCACCGTGACCAGGCCGAAAGTGATCGCACCGGACCAGATCGTGCGGGGCATGGCACACCTCTCCCACTCACCCCGAGCACCACCAGGCTATGTACCCGCCCGGAACCCCGCATGTGCGTTCGCCGGGGCGTCGGCGGCGCGCTGCGCGTTGCTCACACCTCCCGGCATGTCCCGGGCCGGGGCATGCCGGCGCAGGAAGCCGCAGCCGCTGCTCAGGGGTGGGACTCAGACCGGGCGGGGGCCGGCACCGGCGACCCGGAGCACCGGCCAACCGATCTCGATGCGCCACTCCTCGGCGGCCGGGGTGTCGCGTGGGCCCACGATGTGGGTCTCGCGCACCGGCCCGGCCCGGCCACGGCGAGGGCGTGGCCGGCGACCCATCTGCCCGGCTCGCCGTGGGTGACGTCGATGGTGTCGTGGGACCCCGGGTGCACGGTGACCGCCGCGGGCGGGAGCTCGGCGGGCGGGAGCTCGGTGCCGTGGACGCGTCCGAGGTCTGGCACGGGCTCGGTGGCCGGGACGTACACGAGCACGTCCCCGCGGCCCTCGCTGACAGAGTGTTGTCGTAGAGGCCGCCCGCGGGGCCCGTGGGTGCGTCGATGACGGCGTCCAGCTCGGCCATCGGGCCCGCGTACCAGGGCAGCACCTCCTGGGCGGTCGAGGCCGGCAGGGGATTGCTCATGCGGATGGTCTGTCCAGGCGGCTGTTCGATGAGGCGGCCTTCGGGCGGCTGGTAGGGGCGGTGTCGTCCGGCTGGTCGCACCCCTTGGTTCGGGCGGGCCGCAGGGACTGCCGGCGGCACTGTGTGGTTCTGGGGCTGGCCTGTTGGCGGGTTTGACGGGTACGGCGGGCGGCGGCCAGGAGGGCGGTGACTTGGGCGGGGTCGGTGCCGGTGACAGTGGCGATGCGGTCGATGCTCATACGGAGGTCGTCGTGGAGGAGTGCGGTGTCCTCGGCCGGAGAGGGGGTGCGGCCGCAGCGGCGGGCGACGGCCCGGGTGTGTTCTTCCCAGGCCCAGGCCGAGGGGCATTTCCTGGTCATGACCCAGGTCCAGTTGCTGGCGATGAGGTCGAAGAGCTGGGTGACGCTGAGCTGGGCTTCCTCGTGTGGGAGGCGGGCTGCGGCATAGGCGTGGTAGGCCGGGCGGTGCAGGTCGTAGAAGGCGTAGAAGGTGGTGGTGAGTACGGCCGCGGCGGGCGGCGTGGGCTTCATGGTCCTTCCCCCCTTGTGTGGACGATGCGCAGAGATCAGCTGGAGGTGGTGTCTTCTTCGGCGGCCCGCTGCGCGCGGCGCCACAGGAGCCTGGCGATGTTGGGCAGGCTCTGCAGGGCGAGGGCGAGCCGGTGGATCACCGGCCAGTCGGGGACGCCGGGGCCGTGCAGGGCCCGGTGGAGGTCGTCGGCGCTGATGCAGTGCCGGGTGGTGGCCCCGGGGGCCGGCGAGCCGGCCGCGTAGTGCAGGCCCCGCAGGTAGGTGTGCAGGTAGCGGACGGGGTCCTCGTTTTCTGAGGGCTGGACGTTGGCGGCTACTTCCCACAGCGGCTTCATCAGCTCCGGGTCGGTTCCGCACGCCTCGCAGATGGCCTTGACGTGCGTCCAGGAAAGGGGGCGCTGCCCGGAGAACAAACGGGAGACGTAGGACTCGTCGACCCCCATCAGTTTGGCGATCTGCCGCTGGCTGCGGCTGGATTCGTCCTTCATCCGTTCGAGGGCGCAGAGCAGGCGCCGGCCTGCCCCGCGCAGGTCCGGGACGTCGGTGGCTGCGGTGCTGCCGGGGGCATGGGCCGCCTTGGGCCGCCCGCGTGTGGCCAGGGCACGGTCGACGGAGTGCGGGTTGTACTTCTTGCGCAGCCGGTCCACGGTGAGTCCGGCGATCGGTGCGAGGTCGGCGAGCGACTTGCCCTGGGCACGCTGGCGGACGACGACGGCCCCGATCGCTTCGTCGACCAGGCCTCGGAGGGTGACGAGGTCCTGGAGGAGTTCGGTGTTCGGCGTGGCCGCACCGTCGGCGCTGAGCAACAGGGTCCCGGAGACCGTGATGCAGTCCTCGGCGAGGTCGCGGACGACTTCGGTCATACGGGTGGCGAGAGCGGGGTCGGCCGGTGATGCGGGGCGAGTGGGCCGCGGGATGCCGTAAACCGTCTGGTTGCTGGAACGGGTGGACAAGGGGACACCTCTTCAGGGGTGCTGGACGGGTATCTGTACCGGCCGTCCGGCCGCGGACGGCCGGACGGAGCTGGGGGCCGGCAGGGGGGCGAGCGTGAACTCGCGCCCCTGCCGGTGATCAGGTCAGCGGCGCCAGATCCAGCGACGGACCAGCACAGACCCGTGAGCGGCCGTCAGGAAGAGGGCAGCGGCGGGCAGTCGATGCGGCGGCAAGGCGTCGGGGAACGCGAGCAGCGGGAGGCCGATCGCGGCGACGGGAAGGCTCCCGCGGAGCGTGACAGCCTTGACATGCCAGACCGGGGTTTGAGGCGAGTACCGCTGCGGGATGATACGGTCACGACTCGATTTCCGGGCGGGTGCAATTGCAGCCGCGGGGAAACGGGTTCGGCGTCGGCGCAGAGGCATCGGGATCTCCCTTCTTCTGGGCGGGCGTTGAGAGCGACAAGACCCCGGCGCACGGGCTACCAACCAATCGGCGCCGGGGTCTTTGGTGTCCGGCAGAAGATGCCGGGAGGAGGACGCTACTACGTCCAGCAGCGCTTCGATGTCGGAAAGTGACGACCACGGGCGTCTGTGCCCGCCATCCCGTGGACAGTCACACCGAGGGGCTGCGCACGTAAGCGGTAACAAGTGATCAAAAGGAGTCAGCAAAAAAGGACATATGCTATAAATTCGCGAATCGTAGTGCGCTCGCGCAGACTTCGTCACCCCTCCGTGCACCCGCCGCGCGCCCGCGTCCGCCCCTTCGGAGATCCACAAGCGTGTCAACAAAAAGGCTGAGCTGCAGCGTGTCCGCGGCCCGGCCACAAAGCGGGCGGAGTTTTTTCTGTCCCTCAAGGTAGAAGACGTGTCAGCGGAGCCCCGCCAGTCCCTCCGCCGCCGGAACCGGAACAGCCACCGGTACCGGCCATGACTCAGGTGTCAACAAAAACCCGAGGGCCGGGGCGGCCCCCTGGGCCCGGCCCGGGTCTCCGAGAGGAGCACAGCACGGGTTGGAGCAGCGCTTCGAGGACGGCCGGCACGTCGCAGTCCGCGACGTCACCAGCCACCTGCTGCGCATTGCCGACACCACGGCCACCGGCCAGCGTGGGCGTGCCGCCCCCGGCGCATGCTCCTTGCCCGCCTCCAGCAGCCGGCTTCTTCCCCGCCCAGCAAGAGACTCTGGTGGAGGAACCGGATCCAGCGCTCGACGCCAAGGACATCCTGGCGGGAGCGGAACGCCTCAGCCTCCCGTGGGCCCTGGCCGCGCCCGGTGAGCGGCACTGGCCGGACGGGGAGTTCCTGGTCATCGCCGTGGTCGTCGCCGTGAACGCAGTGCGCTGCGAGGAACACGAGGGGCACATCGGGCGCCCAGAGGTTCGTAGAGCAGCCCCGCGAACTCCTTGAGGAACTGCTGCTGGCATACGGGCCGGGCAGAAAGCCGCCTCGCTCGGCCGGTACGCGCTGATCGGGTGGCCCGGGACGCTGGTCTTCCTGAAGCGGATGGAGACAAGAACCGGGTCGCCGTGTGTCCGAAGAACCCGCCGGCCGACATGAAGCGCGCGGGCCGCACCTCCTGCGACGAGTACCCCTTCGCCTCCACCTACGAGGGCGGCACCCACCTGCCGGCCAAGGAGCGCACCATCACGTGGGTGAGGAAGGCGGAGAACGACAGCCAGGGCGGGACCATCACCACCTGGCGCCGCGCGTACCACGTCATGGACCACGACCCCTTCTTCGTGATCGTCTGAACCGCCGCACCACCTTGTGCTAGACCACAGGTGCTCCTTCCCGGCCGCCTCGGGGAGGAGCACCTCGGCTGAACGGGAGCTTGTTCATGCTGGTCCACGAAGCGGAGTTCACCGTCGACCTCGGCGAGAGCGGATACCTCATCGGGTTCACCGAACACGACGACTACCCCGACGAGATGCCCTACGGCTGGCGCTGCGGACCCGCCGGCGCCGCCAGCGCCATCGTCCTGACCACCACCGACACCGGACCCCTGCAGCTCACCCTGCAGATCCACGACAGCCGGCCCGGCCCCGAGACGGACAGCGCCTGGGAACCCGCGGAAGAGATCAGCCTGCTGGCCGGGACCGACCGTGTGCACCTCGCCACGGTCGACCCCGGCGATGTCACGGACGCATGGCCGCAGGAGGAACCGCCCCTGCATCTGCACCCCACTCCCGGCCCGGACCGCTGGATCCGGATGCGTCTGTACTGCCACGCTGACGATCCCGAACCCGGCATCGGCGACCACGGTGAACGGCACCTGATCCAGCTCTGGCCCGCACCGGCCACACCACCCGTCCACCCCACGATCGGCGAGGATGACCTCCAAGCGCGCGCCGAGTACGCCGCGAACCTGTCCGGCTTCCTCGCGGACTACACCACCGACCTGCCGGTGCAGGAGTGACCACATCACTATCCAGGCTGAGCTGGTGCCTTGGGCCGCAACGACCCGGCCCTACCTGGCGAGGGTGACGATGACCGGCGCGTTGGGGCAGTGGCTCAGGATCTGTGAGAGGGCGGCCTCCTCGACGGTGTCGATGCTCAGGCCCCAGCGCGTCTTGTCGGCGACCCAGTCGGTGACGTACTGGCAGCGGTAGCCGGCGGCCGGCGGCAGTCACGTCGCCGGGTCCTGGTCCGCCTTCGACCGGTTCGACGCGGCCGACACCGCGATCAACGCCCGCGCGTCGCCCAGGTCGTTGGCGTAGGCTTCCCGTTCCGCCGGCGACCAGGCGGATGCGCCGGAGTCCCAGGCCTCGGCGAGCGGGACCAGGTGGTCGATGTCCAGGCCGCGCGGGCCCTGGAGGTAGCGGTCGTCGTACGGGCTGTACCACTCACCCCCACTCAGCGCGCAGCGCGCACCCTGCTCGGGCGCGATCACGGCCTCGGCCTTCAGCACCTCGGCCCGGGTGGTGCAGCCGTCCTTGTCCGCGTCGACCCAGTGCTTGAACTTGGTGCGCTCCTACCCGGTGCGGTCCTCGGCGAGGACGGGCAGAGCGGCCAGGGCATCGCCTACCGGGAAGGTGACGGTCCGGCCCGGGGCGCGCCCGGTGATGCCGGCGGCCGGGGCGGAGTGCGCGGTTGTGGGCAGGAGCAGGGCCGCGAGTGCGGCGGCGAGAGGGGGGGGGGCCGGGCGGAGCGCACGACAAGGTCCCTTCGAAGATCACTGGTCGTGCTCTTCGTAGCAACGGCTCCGTGCGACGCGCCCGGGAAACCATCGCCTTTACCCGGCCAGGGGATACGGGAGACGGCCTGCGGGTGCTTCGGGCGGGTCCGGTTCCGCGCAGGCGTGGATGTCGGCCGCTTTGCTGAGCAGCCCAGTCGGATATCGGTCCAGGCCGACAACCGACTGATCGCCTGAAGGAGCGGCCCTCGATCGGCTGGTGCGGGGAACCGGCGACGTGCGTCGTCCGGCTCCGGGTGCCGGACGTCGGCGCGGCCAGCGAGTGACCTCAATGGCCGCCGCAGCTACCGCTGGTCAGGCCAGGCGGCCAGGTCGGCCGTGCGTCGTGAGCAGCAGGCGGTAGCGGCCGGGGCCGCTGATGGAAGGCGGATCACCCGGGTGCGTCCCGGCTCGCGGACGATCGCGGACTTCGTCTCCAACTCGACCAGCTGGTGCATCAGGAGCAGGCTGCGCATCGGGATTGTGAGACCTCAGCTCCGCCGGGCTAGATGTCGTTGCAGGTCGACGTGACGGAACTGGTAGATGGGTCCGGCCTGTCTTAGGACGCCCCGCACCTGGTGGGCGTCCGCCAGGAAGGCCATCAGGTGGCGTGGCAGGGTGTCGCGGTTGCGGACAGCCAGGTACAGGCGGGTCAGGGCGAATTCCCCCGTGGCGGTGCGGTGGATAGCTGCGGCCAGGCCGAGCACGAGCCCGCTCCACAGCCCGATGCAGCAGCAGAAGATGGTGTTGTGAACCAGTTGATCGGTGAGATCCAATTCCCACAGGTCCCAGTTCAGGATGCCGAGGAGGACCCCTAGGAGGAGCCCGGTCAGGAGTCCGAGGAGGGCGCCGGTGCGCACGAAGGTCCAGAAGGCTTTGTGGTCCTGTCGGAGCAGTTGCCGGGGACTCGGCACTGAGGTCAGGTCTGCTGGTGATGCGCTCCATGTAGTGATCAGCCAGGAGACGAGTCCCGCTGCGGCACCCCAGCCGACGCCGGCCACCCGGTCGAGGAGCACGTTGAGCACCATCCCCACGAGTAGGCCGCTCCCCAGCCCCAGCAAAAGGGAGTTGCGGTTCCAGGACCAACGGCCCTGTACTGCGGGGATGTCTCGTTGCCGGAGTCGGAAAAGCTGGCTGAGGAGCCACCCGACGGGTAGGTAGGCGGCGCACACCTCGGCGTATTCCCAACGCGGAGCCCAGCTGGGGAACGCGCCCTTGAGGAGGAGCGGGAAAGGCGGCCAGTCGAATATCAGCAACACGTCACCCTCGGGGTCCACGGTGAGGGATGCGAGGATGACGAGGCCGGTGCCCAGCAGCGCCAGCGCGGTCATCGCCGTGCCGAGGGCCGCACCCGTCAGCAGCCGTCGGGTGGCTTCGGGCACCGTCAGCCGCAGCTGCCACCAGGCGAAGTCCGTGCTGCCATGCAGGCCGTCCTCCAGGTGCCGGGCCAGGAAGGTGAGCGCTCGGCGGGCCTGACGGCTCGTCCACCGCGGGTGGTGACCGGGCAGCGGGCGGTAGACGGCGGGGAGGAAGCCGTCGAAGAGCCGGTCACGGACAGCGGCGGCGGTGGGGAAGCGGGTGGTGTCGCACAGCTCCGCCGGGTCGGGAAGCGTCGTGGGGCGTTCGCCGGGGCGCGGGTTGTAGACCGTCCGGGCCAGGAACAGCGTCAGGGGTGTAGCAAGGGCCCGGCCGACAGGGGTGCCGGTGGGCAGGAGATGGAGCACGGGCTGCCAGCGCTCGGCGGACGAGGTGCCGTCGCCGCCGGCGTCGCGGCGCAGGTAGGCGGCGGCCTCGCCGGGGTCCACGGATTCGAGTTCGATGCCGGCTGCCGCGGTGAGGCGTACGGGAACGCCAGCGCCGGCGGGCCCACTGACGGCGGCCCGGTACTCGTCGGTGCGGCTGGTCAGGACGAGTGGGGTGCCGGGAGGCAGGGCACGGTTGACGGCGTCCAGGGCCACTGGGCGGGTGCGCGGAGGCAGTTCGTCGATTCCGTCGAGCAGGGGAATGACCAGGTGTTGGTCCAGCAGCGCGCGGGCCCGTGATGTGGGTCGGCTTTGGCCGTTGGTGGCCAGGGCGGGGCCGGTCCGGCCAGGCCCGGGTAGTCGGTGGCGAGGCGATCGGCCAGCCATGCGCTGAGTTCCTGATGGTCAGGGTCCCAGGAGGCCAGGGGGAAGATGACCGGGACGGGTGTGCCCGGCTGCCGTGTCCGGATCAGGCCCAGCAGGAGGCGCAGGAGCAACATCGTCTTGCCCGCGCCCGGTTCGCCGAGGATCAGCAGGCGCCTGCCCGGTACGCGGTCGGTGAAGACCTCGACGACCTCGGCGTCGCTGCCGGCCAAGCCCTCGGGGCCATGAGCCCACGCGGGTGGCAGCCTGGTCCGGTCGGCGACGGCGCCGCTGGCCGTTCGGACGAGCAGGTGCCAGGGGTCCACCAGACTGGCGCAGGCGGGTCGCCAGGGAGCCGGCAGCGGGTACGGGTCATCAAGGCGACGCAAACTCGCCTCCGCCTGCCACTGGGCACCCACCGCCCGTGCCAGTTCGTCGGCCGTGGCTGCCAGGTCGAGACCATCAGCGTGCTCCCGCCGGTCTGCCCGGTAGCCGAGCCACGACATGTACAGCGACGCCACACCGACGACCAGTCCCACGCTAGTCCCGATGGCTCCCAGTACCTGTTCGGCGTCCGCCCCACCACCCACTCGAACCCATTTCGCGAGCGTGAGCCCGACAGCCGCGACAACCCCCGCGACCACAACCCACGCCCGGCGGCGTCTACGCCTGCTGGCGTCGCCTGCCTCTCCTGAGCCCTCGGATCGCATGGGCACGAGAATGCCGCACGCCGCTCGCCGGTGACAGAGGGAAGCCGGACGAGCACACCTGACCATCGGTTCTCGCGCGCTGCGGGCGCGGGACGCCCACCACACCGCTGGTGTCCTCCCTTCCCCCCTCGCAGCTCACAGTGCCTCCTGATCCAGTTCGGCGGTACGGGCCGGGGCGGGCGCCGGCCAGGGGGGACGCCGCTCTCCAGCCGCTGCTAGACCCGATCAGCCGGTGAGGCAACCGCCGACGCAGTACCGGTGTCGCTTACGATCCATGACCGTGCATGAGATCCCCGACGAGCTGATCAGCCTGGAGCGCTCCGCCGAGCAGGAGCGGGCCCGGCTCGCCGGCCTCACCGGTGACGACTATGCCGCCCAGCTGCGCCGGTGGCGCGAGGCCTCCGCCGCCTTCCAGGCGGCCGTCACCGAACACGCCTCCACCAGCCAGACGAGCCGGTACGAGCTGGAGCAAGCTGTGAAGAAGGCTGTTCGGCACCCGGAGCCCGAGGACGACGCCGCCGGCGAGTGACCCGCACGCCCGGTGCCGGGGCTATTGCCGGTCGGGCCAGTCGGCCAGTACAGCATCGGTCTCCTCATCGAGGAGGACGATGCGAGTGCCCGGTCTGCCGCCGCGCTCGCGGATCCAGCGCCGGAACTTGTCCCGCGCCGTCACCTCCCGGCGCCACCAGCCGTGCCGCACCGGCCGGCCGTCCACGGTGAGCAGCAGGTGGTAGCGGCCGGGGCCGCTCATGCGAGGCGGATCCCACGGGTGCGGCCCGGCTCGCGAACGATCGCACACTTCGCCTCCAGCTCGACCAGCTGGTAGTGCACCGAGGCCCGGCTGCGCATGCCGACCGCATCCCCGATCTGCCGCACCGTCGGCGCTTCACCGTGGTCAGCGATGTGCCGGCGGATACAGCGCAGGATGCGCTCCTGGGTGTCGGTGAGGTGGTCGACTCGGTGCATAATCCAACTAGAGCACTTGTTCGAATTTATGGGCAAGCGGAGACCCGACAGGCTTGGGAGGAGCAGGTGAGCGGTGGTGAGCAGCCGCTCTCGCGTCTGGACGCGCTGCGCTTTACCCGGCGCGTCGTCGAGCAGCAGGCGGCACGGCAGCTGGCCCTCATCGACCGGTGGATCGCCGAGGAGGAACAGCGCCAGACCGAGCGGCGCCGGGGCCAGGAGCGTCAGCCGGAGCCAGCGCAGTGGCTGATCCAGTACGGCCTGAACCGCTCCAACGTCGACGCCGTGCACACCGGTGACTGCTGGGTGGCCGCCAGGAGCGGCCGGTGCCGCCCCGCCACCCGGCAGCAGGCACGCGACGCCCTGCTCCAGCACGTCCCGGCCTGCGACCACTGCCGGCCCGACACCGCCCTCGGCCTCCTCGAATAGGCACGGCCTCGACCCGGCCGACTGGCAGGTGACCGGGCTGGTGCGCACCGTGCTCCTGGCGGCCGACGGGGAAGGCATCACCCATGACCTGGTCCTTGCCCGAGCCGATGCTGACCGTGGCCGTGGACAGCCCAGTTCTGCCCGCCGGGTGGGCCGCCGAGCCGAAGTGGGACGGCTTCCGAGCCCAGCTCGCCGTGCACACGAACGGCCGGGTACTGCTGCGCTCGAGGCAGGGAACCGACATGACCGGCTCGTTCCCCGAGATCCGGGAGGCGGCCCTCGCCCGGTTGCCCGCGGACACCGGCCTGGACGGCGAGCTGGTGGTGTGGGAGTCCGGCCGGCTTGCGTTCGAGCGGCTTCAGCAGCGCCTCGCCCGGCGCGGGACCGGGGCCCTTGAGGCGGCGCGCCAGTGGCTGGCGCACTACGTCGCCTTCGACCTGGTGCACCAAGGCGACACCGACCTGACCAGCTGGCCGTACGAGCGGCGGCGCGCGGCGCTGGAGGCGCTGTTCGCCGGCCACCGCCTGGAGGCACCGCTGACGCTGTGCCCGTCTACCACCGACCCTGCCGTAGCGAGGGAGTGGCTGGAGTGGACGGCGGCCGGGCTGGAGGGACTGTGCTTCAAACGGCTCGATGAGCCGTACCGTCCGACACGGTCGTGGCGGAAGTACAAGGTGCGGATCACGACCGAGGCCGTCATCGGTGCCGTCACCGGCTCCCTCACGGCACCCCGCACCGTGTTGCTGGGCCGCTACGACACAGCGGGCCGCCTTCGGTACACCGGGCGCAGCACCACTCTCTCCCAGGCCGTCGGCCGCGCCCTGGCCGACAGGCTGGCCCTGCCGATGGGTACGCACCCGTGGCAGGGGTGGACGTTCTCGGCGGGCTGGGGGACGCAGAGCACGCTCGACGCGGTGCTGGTGGAGCCCGAGGTGGTGCTGGAGGTGGCTGTCGATGTCGCCCGGGACAGTGCTGGGCGGTGGCGGCACCCCGTCCGGCCGCACCGCATCCGCACGGACGTCGACGTGACGCAGGTGCCGCTGTTCGGCGAGGACGACGCCTCGCCGTGAGCCCTACGCCACGGTCGGCTCCGTAGGCGGGGCCGCCGCGGCGGGAAGCTCTTGGCGCAGGTCGAGGTAGCAGCGCAGCCGGACACCCTGCTCGCCGGGTGTCCTGGTGGTCCGGTCGTCTGTCGCCGTCGCCCAGCGTCCGGCGAGCGCCTTCTGGAAGGCGAAAGCGGTGGCGTCGTCTACGGCCGCGACGTCTACGACGACGAGCCCTGGTTCCGTGACGTGTTCGTCCCTGATCGGCTTCATGCTCTGGTCGACGCTCGCGGATGGTACCCGGTGTATCCGGGCCTGGGTTGTTCACCCGGTTGAGTGGCATCACCCCCTACGCCGCCGACTGCAACACCTCTCCGGCCTACGACCCTGCCCTTTTGCGCGCAACGTCCGTCGCGCTGCGCCCTCCCCCGGCATCTTGCTTCCGGCAGGGCCGGGGGGATGCGTCCTGCCGCCGTTTGCCGTCTATGCGTCTTCGGCGGGTTGGCGGTAGACGCCGTCGTCGCCCGCATCGCGGGACCACTCGCGGAAGTCGGTGTTCCCCAGATCGATGTTGATCACGAAGCTTTCCAGGTGCTGCCGCGGGATGCGGAAGGAGGGTGCGGGTTCACCGGGCGGGTTGTCCACGGCGAGGAGGGGCAGGTCGGGTGAGGCGAGGGCCTGTTGGTCGGCGACGAGCAGGACGCTGTGATGGGGCCAGTCGTCATCGTCACGGCCGATCAGGGTGCGTAGCTGGTCTTCGGTCAGTCCGTCGTAGTCGGGGTTGTCGATGGGGGTGACGTCGATGGCACCGTCGTCCTCGCCACCGTGGTCGATGAAGTCCACCAGGCGGTGCCAGGCCTGGGGGTCGGTGAAGCAGGTGCGGACGAGGACGATCCCGCCGTCCTCACCGTGGATTTCGGGGGCGTCGGCGGCTGGCTGGTAGGGCGAGGTGCGGGGGCCGGTGTAGTCGGCTGCGGGCAGGGTGGTGTGGGAGCTGCTCTTGTGGGTCTGCTCGGGGGCTGTGGGGGCTTTCCACACCTGTACGAGGTAGGTCTCTGCCGGCGGGGTGGCCTTGGAAGGGCGGGGCTTGCGGGGCAGGGCGGCGTCTTTCACATCGGCGCGGCCCCGGGCGTGGATGCGGATCCGGTAGGTGCCGGGGCCGTCGAAGGCGAGGTTGGTGGTGAGTGCCGTGTCGTAGCTGGCGACGAAGGCGCGGCCCCGGGGGAGGTCGGCGGAGAGGTCCAGGACGTCGTCCCAGCCGTCTGTGTCCAGCGGCGGCTGCTTGGTGTGGGTCTCGACGGTGACGCGGGCGTAGCCGCGTTCGCAGCCGGTCAGGAGGGTGCCGAAGTCTTTGTGGAAGCCGATGAGGCCGTTGGTGAGGGTGGAGTGTTCGGGGAACTCCATGACGCCTTCGGCCACGGGGTCGATGAGGAGCTCGTGGTCTTGGACGTAGAGGTCCTGGGTTTCGGTGGTCACGCCGTGTTCAACTCCGTCTCGTCTTCCCCTGTGTACGGCGCTGGGTGCCGCCCCTGGTGGCGGGGGCGGCACCCGGTTCATCGGTGAGCTACGGCAGTCCTACTTGATGCCCACATAGTAGGCGTCGCCGTTCAGGACTCGCTGGCTCTTGTAGAAGCCGCCCAGGCGGGCGCCGGCGGTGCGGTTGTCGCTGGCGGAGATGACGCGGATGCTGCCGTGGCGGGGGTTTCCGCCTTCCTTGGTGGCCGCGAACGGGTACTCGTCGCAGTCCTTGCCCTGGGGTGCGCTGATGCGGCCGCACATGGCGGTGCGGTGCTTGTCGATGGTCGTCTTGTCGGTGATGCGGTGCAGCGGTGTGGAGGCGCCGGGGTGCCCGGTGATGGCCCGCTGCGCGTCGGCGATGTGCCGGGCGGACTCCTTCACCTTCGCGTCGGTGCGCGAGAGGCTGAAGGTGGGGGCGTAGCCGGGGAAAACGCAGCCCGGGTTCTTCACGCGCTGGCGGTTGTTGCGCGCCCAGAAGGTGTCGTCGCAGCGGAACTTCGCGGACTTGTAGCTGATGTCGCCGCCCGTGTAGCCGGGCTTGGTGAAGGTGAAGCGGTAGGACGCCGGGGCGGTCAGCGTCTTTTTCTTCTTCACCGTGGCCGTGTAGCTGACGGTGCCTTTGCGGACGGGGCCCAGAGTGGATCCCTGGGGGAACTTGACGCTGGTCTTCACCGCTTTGCCGGCACCGACGGTCACGTTGACTTTGATGCCGGAGGCGTTGACGAGCGTGGCCTTGCCGAGGGTGAAGCTCTCGCCCCACTTGAGCTTGCTCGACTTCAGGCCCATGGAGTGCTTGATCTCGAAGTCGGCGGAGCCGACGGGCCGGCCGTTGCGGAGCAGGTCCACGCGGGCGGCGACGTCGAGGCACATGCTGGTGCGGGTGATGGTGATGTAGCCGATCCGGCAACTCGCCCCGGAGGCCTCGATCCGGACGGTCTTGACGGGCCCCAGCTCGGTGACGCGCAGAGTCTGCTTTACCGGTGCGGGCTCGGCCACGGCCTCGCCCACCACGCCCCCGGCCAGTACACAGCCCGCGAAGGCCCCCGCTAACAGCCGCTTTGTTGTCCTGTTCAAAGAAACTGTCCCCCTTCCCCGCCGCTATGCACGGCCGCGCCGTGTTGCAGACCGCTGCCGCGGCAGGCACCGCCACCTTAGGGCTCCGCCGCCTCCAGCGACCAACGAATAAGGGGCAGTTGACGCGAAACACTTCACTGCAGACGGACACGCCGATACCAGCGAATGATTTGAAATTGCTCCCGTCAGGTCACCTCTCCCTCCTTACCGATACGAAGCGAGTAGCGCCTCGCGTAGTGCGGCATCGAGGCGGTCGAGGCGGCAGCCACAGGCCGGCTCAACCACGTGGGCTTCACTTTGGTGCGCGCAGCCCGGGAGACCTGACCGGTTGGTGTACACGCGGCGGTGGAGGTGCTGTTCGTCGACCACCGTCGGAGGCACCGCTGACCCTGCCTCCGTATTTCCGACCGCGCCCACCATGTAGGCAGCCGTCTACGGGCCGGCCACAGGTATCTCGCACGCCAGTGCCGACCGCCCCAGCGAAGCCTCCGGCAACCCCCACCCTGGTGGGTCCCTCCCCGGTCGGCATCGGTTCAGCTCCGGTCATCGCCAAGCTCCGGGCCAGCCCCGGAGGGCCGACCGGGTTGCTCAGGGGTGGGGCTCCAGCACCTCCAGGGCACCGGTCTCGGTGTCGTAGCTGCGCAGGGTGACGAGCCGGACCGACAGCGGGGGCGTCGGCAGCAGTTCGCAGACCCGCCGGCCGGCGAATGCACCGGCCCGCCGGGACCGCCCGAGGGTGATGTGCGGGCTCCAGCGCCCAGGTTCATGGAAGGGGTTGAGGGTCCCGGGCGGGCTGTCCGAGACCACCGCCTCCCACAGTCGGCGATGCAAGCCGGCCAGCGCGGAGTCGAGGTCCAGCGCCCAGGCAAGCACCGAAGTGGGCCGCTCGAAACGGACCACACCAGTGAACCGCACCGGTAGCGGCAGGGAGGCGGCCACCTCGGCGAGCTCCCAGCGGATCGGGGCAGTCAGCTCCGGGCAAGCGGCCAGGGTGAGGTGCGGGCTGTTGGTCGGTGAACGATGACGCGCCTGACTGGGTAACCCCGCCTCCGCCAGCTGCCGCCAGGCCTGCCGAACCGCCAGCTCTGCCGCCTCATCCAACAAGAGCTCGACCGTGCGCACCGCCGCAGCCTACCCGCGACTTTGCCACGGCGGGTCCGTGACTCGGCGGGTCGATAGGTTCGGGGCAGCCAGTCCCCTCTATGAGGGTTTCCGCCGCAAGACGCAGGAGCGCCGCGCTGAACCGCCGACCGCAGGCGACATGGAGGGGGCCGTCGACATCGCCGATACAACGCCGAACGGCGACGGCACCCCGCCCGGCCACACCGCAACCGCACATACAACGGCCAGGGACCATCCCTGCGGGCGCGGGGATGGTCTGTGACTCCCCCAGGGAGTGAACGCCACGGGGTGGCGGAGAAGAACCAATAGGTGGAGGCCATCGGATGATGTGGGCCTCCCGGCCTGGATGGTCGACGGCGTGGGGAGCGGACGCCGTCTCGCCCTCGCGGTCGCGGTGATCGACGGGTGCAGAGACGGCCGAGGTCCTCGCTTCGGTGGCGGTGGTGGTGACGGATCGAATGCGGGCGTCGCGGATCGTGTTCTGCACGGCAAAGCCGGCGACCCGGGCGCGCTCGTATCGGCTGGCCTCCCGTGACGATATGCCTTGAGCGGGGCTGATCCACCACCGGAGCGACACCGGGGTGGCGTCACCCAACGTCCACAGCACGACCAGCTACGCCTGCGGCCGGAAGGTGAAGTCCATGCCGAGCACCGGAGTCTGGCCGCCAACCTCGACCTCCGCGATCGGCTACCCAGCACGGTCAGTCGGCGGGCCGTGGCCGCGCCGACGCCGTCGTCCAGGACGCCACGCTCGATCCGGTCCGCGTCCGGGCGCCGGCCCTCGCCAAACAGCAGCTGACGCTTGGACACCTCCGCGCCCTCGGTGAGCCTCAGCGCGCACAGACCACGCCCGCAGCCACCGTCCCGGTGAAAGCTGTTCGGGGCCGAGCTGCGGAAGTGGACGACTTGCGGGCTTCTCGACGGTGCTGAGGATCGAGAACGCCGCAATCCATGCAGCAACCTGATGCGCTGCCCCTTGCACGTGAGGCCAACGTGTTACCCAGCAGGGACGTTACCGAGCCGCAGCGGCAGAGTACGAGACGACCATGCCTCTTAGCCGGGCACCCGCTCGGCATGCGAGACAGTTGGACGCGAGCGACCGCTCCCCCGGTCATCCCGGGGCAGCGATCATGATCAGAGCGAGGTTTACGCCGTAAAGATTTAGCGGTACAGCTCCATCTGGCGGCCGATCTTCGTGTACGCCTCGGCAGCCACGGTAGAGGGGTTGTAGAGGGTCACCGGCTGAGCAGCGGTGTACGCCTCCGGGACCCGTACGTCGGCCCGTACCGTCTCCAGCACGATGTCCTCGTACGCCTCGCGGAGCTGGTCCTCCATGTCCTTGTAGACCTTGCCCTGCGAACTGTGCTTGACCCCCTCGGTGATCACCACCCAGTCGACCCCTGTGGGCATTCCGATGTGCCCGTAGACGGCCGCCAGGTCAGCGATCTTGTCTTCCAGCTCGGTGAGCCCCCGGGCTTCCTTCTCCTGAGACTTGGTGCAGCCGACGACTTCGTCCCCGGCGATGAGTGCCCCGACGGTGGCGAGCTTCACGTCTCCGGGGCAGTCGATGATGATCAGGTCGAAGCGGCCGCGCAGCTCTCCGAGGATCCGGTGCAGCCACAGCTCCCGTGCGGTCTCGCCGGCGAGCTTGAACTCCAGCGTGTCGAGCTTCTTGGATTCGAGCACGACCCACAGGTTCGGGATGACCTGCTTCGTCTTGCTGTTCCGAGCGGGTACGACTGCCTCAGCGAGGGTGAACAGCTTGTCGATGACGTCGTAGAGCGTGGGGAGGTTCGGATCAGCGTCTGGATCGTCGTACCCCAGCAGCCGGGAGACGTCGCGCTGCTTGTCGAGGCCGATGACGCAGACCTTCTTCTCGTGCTTAGCCGCGGCGTAGGCGACAGCGCCGGAGAACGTCGACTTGCCGGAGCCTGCCGAACCGTTGGTGGCCACCAGCACTCGCGTCTTGAGTCCGGCGTCTTCGGGGATGGTGTGCATATCTGTAGTCACTGAGGGTCCTGGTGTTATGCGGTGAGGGCGTGGGCCGCGTCGGGTGCCTCATAGTCGGCATGCGTCGCCAGCCAGTCCAAGTAGGCGCGAGCGTGTTCGGGGTCGTCCGGGCCGGCGTTGGACAGGTGGATCTCGCAATGAGCGAGCGATAGAGCTAGGGCGGCCCTGGTCTGACGCTCGTGTCCCTCGTCTCCGGTGAGGGAGGGGAGACTGAGGGCGGAAGCTCCTATGCCGGCTTCACCCAGCCACTGAGAAGCAAGCGCAACGGCTTCGTCAGGCTCGGTCGGCAGTTGCAGAGCAATAATATGCAGCCGGGAGGCATCACCCTCAAAGGCTGCGACGGCGGCCGCGCACGCATCCCGGCGTTCCTTCGTCGCCGCGTCCGGCTCATTGCCTGTCGAGTCGCCGCTCTGCTTGGGTAGCTTCTTCGCGGCCTTGGGCTTCCCCGCCGCGGCCTTGCCGCTCCCGGGCTCCGCGGCTCGGGCCGTCGCCAGAGCCTTCTCCTTCTTCCAGGCGGCCAACTGCTGCTCCGGGTCCTTGATCTTGCCAAGGTCGCGGGCCAGCTCGATCGTCATGCCTTCGGCGCGCTCCTCAAGGGCCTTGCGAACCTCCGGCTGGAGGTTGTGCAGCCGACGCCGCTGCGAGACCCAGCCTGCGGACTTCCCGAGCGCCTGGGCCACAGCATCATAGGTGCCGAGTTCAGCCTTGAGCTCTTCGATCGTCGCCAGTTCCTCGAACGGCTTCAGCTCTTGACGGGCAACGTTCTCGGTGGCCGCCGCAATCAGGATGGCCTTGCGGGTCGTCGCCTTCTGATTGACGAGGATCGGCAGCTGCTTCAGGCCCGCGAGGCGTGCTGCCGCCAGGCGCCGGTTACCTCCGATGACCACATACCGTGCGTCGCCGACCTCGTGCGCGTTCTCCGGAAAGGCCGCCTTGAAGACGTCGGCCGGGATGACGGCGAGCGACTGGAGGACACCGCTCTCGTTGTAGGTGTGCGCGAGACCTTCAAGACCTTCGAGCTCTTCACGCGCGTTGCGGGGGTTGTTCGCGAGTTCGCTGATGGCCACCTCGGGCCCGGCAGGCGCCGCCTGTCCGACCCCGGCCGCCCGTCGGCGTTCTTCCTCCCGCAGCCTGCGCCGCTCTGCTACGGACAGCTCGTTCTGCGCGCCGGCCATTCACTTCTCCTGGGGGTGGTACTCGTGACGTTCTACGGCTGGAGCTTAGCGAGCGCTCGCCGTCATCCACCTCAGGCCCCGCTCTTTACGCCGTAAAGAGCGGGCGCATGCCGTGAACGTCGGCTACTCAACCGCCCCAGCGCAAGCAAGGCACGCCTCGAGTCGGATTGGGCGGGGTGCATCCGCGAGTCAACCACTCCCGTGAGGTCGACCGCCAGGGGCCACACCCAAGCCGCCTGGAGCCGCCACTTCTTTACGCCGTAAAGAACGGGCGCATGCCGTGCACGTCGGCTACTCACTGATCGTTTCAGATTGAGATTGGGACGGTCACTCGTCGTCGATTCGCTGAAGTATCTGCGTGAGGTCACCGGCGTTGAGCAGGTCGGCAAGTACCCGGGTCATGTTGTCGACGCCGGGGCCCCGAACTACTAGCCCGTCAGAGCACCAGAAGTAACGGCCGCCCAGCTCCTCGCCTGTCTGGGACCACCCCTTCATCAGGCGTTCGACCTCGGCGAGCGTGAACACGGTCGCACTCCAGCGGGAACCGTCTGCCTCCAGCCGTACCTCTACGTCGACGTTGCAGACGGCATCCAGATCCTCACCGGCGCCGGGCAGGAAGGACGCCCTCGAACCGATCTGTGCGTACCCGGCCAGGGTCCATTCCAGCCCTGCTCATTGGTCTCGCTCCCTGCGTTGTTCACCCGGGGAGTATGTCGATCCGCCTCGGCGTGCTCAACCAGGTTCTCTGGCCAGCTTCGGCCTCGTGACCCTGAACTTCGTCCCTGATGATCCCTGGGATCGGATAGCCCCGCTACTGCCGGTGCGCCCGCGGCGGTACCACCATCCTGGACGGCTCCCGGTGCCGGACCGGGTCGCCCTGGCCGGCATCGTCTACGTCCTGCGCAAGGGCGTGTCCTGGCGAGACGTACCAAGCGAAGTCGTGGGCTGCTCTGGGGTAACCGCCTAGCGTCTGCGGGACTGGACCGAGGCCGGCGTCCGGCCCCGCCTTCACGTCGCACTGCTGACCGAAATGCGCCGCGCCGACCTGCTGGAACTGGACGACTGTGCCGTAGACGGATCGCACGTCCGGGCTCTCAAAGGGGGGCCCATGTCGGCCCGTCACCGGTCGACCGAGCCCGTCCCGGCTCCAAGCACCATCTGATCGTCGATCGCCATGGCGCCCCGCTCGCCGTCACGCTCACCGGCGGGAACCGTCACGACGTCACCCAGCTCCTGCCCTTGCTGGACGCAGTGCCACCGATCCGGGGACTGCCAGGTCGCCCCGCACCAGGCCGCGGCGTCTGTACGCCGACTGCGGCTACGGCTTCGGCAAGTATCGCCGTCTGCTGTCGTAACGCGGCGTCAAACCGATGATCGCCCGCCGCGGTGTTGCGCACGGCTCCGGACTCGGCAAGCGCGAGTCGACCACTCCCGTGAGATCGACCGTCAGGGTTCACGCCCAAGCCGCCTGGTGCGGCGGCTTCTTTACGCCGTAAAGATCGGGCGCATGCCGTGCACGTCACCTACTCAACCGCCCCAGCGAAGGCAAGGCACGCCTCGAGTCAGGTTGGGCGAAGCGCACCCGCGAGTCGACCACTCCCGTGAGATCGACCGCCAGGGTTCACACTCGAGCCGTCTGGTGCGGCGGCTTCTTTACGCCGTAAAGAGGGCACTCCCTGCATCCAAACGCCAACCGGCCCGCACTCCCCCGCTGCGGTGGACGCGGGAGTGCGGGCCGTTGTTTGCAGCTCGTGAGGATCAGGCCACTCAGGTTGCAGGTGCGCCTTCATCGGAGTTGGGGATGCCGACGGCAGCCTTTGGGGCGGCCGGGTGCCGCATGGCAATGATCGGCGCAGCGCCGGGCTCGGTGACCGACGCCCACACCATCCGCCACGCCTCATCCCACTCGTAGTCGCAGCCGTGGCCCGGGTGCGGGTGCCGTTAGAAGGCGCCGCGCATGATGGAGCGAGTCCACGGCAGCGCGAGGTTGTCGCCGACGCGGCGTGGGACGAGGTGGCCGTGGAGGTGGAAGACGGTCTGGGTGGCGTCGGGGCCGCAGCTGGTGAGGTAGACGCCTCACGCCCCCAAGCCGTCAAGTCGGTTGCCGAGACGCGCGTGTAGCTTTGCTGCCGGTTCGATTACGGACGCAAGGGGGCTTCGGTG